>JBBISN010000001.1:0-157238 GCA_037441265.1 Nitrososphaera sp.
TTAAATGTAAGGTTAAATAATGTGGCGTTACTTCTAATTCACGCCTTGCAAACGGCGCTGCGAAAGGTAGGCGATTACAACATTCGCCGCTGCGAAGACAGAGACATCCCATCGGTGATAGACATCAACATGGCCGCTCTGCCTGAGCATTACTCTGACTATTTCTTTGAATCGATCCTAAAGGAGCTGCCAGAAGCTTTCATAGTGGCCGAGATTGACGACAAGATCGTCGGCTACATAATGTGCAAGATAGAATTCGGCTTTTCCAACTTTCGCAAGCTGGGCTTCGTCAAGAAGGGTCACGTGGTCTCTGTCGCTGTTTTAGAAGAACACCGCGGTAAGGGCCTTGGTAAAGCGTTGATGCTGGAGGGCATCAGTGGTGTGATACAGCGCAAGGCCGACGAGATCTATCTTGAAGTCAGGGTCAGCAACACGGGCGCCATCAAGATGTACGAAAAACTCCGCTTTGAAACGAAATCCAGATTGAAATCCTATTACAGGGACGGAGAAGACGCGTACCTTATGGCACTGGAATTGAGCTAGAGCCCTTAGGCAGCGCTGCAGTGTTTTCGTAACTCCTTTTTACAGAGCTGTAGATCGTTTTCCAGCAGTTAACAGTATGTAAATATAGGCAAAAAGTCTCCACTATAAGCCAATTCCTATTAAAATATAGCCAGATAACATGGAATAAAATGGAAAACCTTAACTAGATATCAAAATATTGCTCGTATAATGAGCAAGGAATCTTTACCTTTTGAAGTAGACTCTGAAAAGACTGGAAAAAAATCATCGGGCCTGAAGAGGATATCTGTGCTGATAAAGCCTGAAAAATTGGATGAAGTGATTGCGGCGCTTAGAGGGTTGCATCTTGAAGCTACGATATACGATGTGAAAAGTGCTGGAAGAGAAAAAGAAAGAGTCACTTCAGGCAGAGGCATGGGCACGGTTGAACTTTCTTATGTTTCAAGGAAGGTTGTGGTTACCATAGTCGACGCAAGCCGCGTAGACGATGTATCAGACGCTATTAGGGGAGCCATTGCAGGTAGCAAAGGCGTGCTGATTGTTTTGCCTGTGGATGATGCAGTGCAGATCTAAAAAGGGAATGAATTTAAAATTCATGGTAGGAGATAACAACATGGTCTTCAAATACATAGACATACTGGGTCAATCCACCAAGAGCTTTGACGACGCCGTGCAGAACGCGATAACGGAGACTGCCAGGACGGTCAAGGACATCAGGACTGCCGAAGTCACCAAGCTTAGTGCCATTGTCAACGACGATAAGATCGTCGAGTACCAGGCAGTGATGCGGGTCGCCTTCAAGGTCAGAAGGAAAGATAACGACTAGAGAGCGGACTCGCCTCTTTCCTTTGTAGTCAGGTCAAGCGCGAACGGGACGTCAACAACGAATATCTTGCCGCCCAGAGCTGGGCCTCCTAAAGCGTCGACTATTCTTTTTACCAGACCATCTACCTGATTGTCCTTGACTACGACTTCGATCTTCAGGCGCGGTATGTAGTCTGGCACGTAATGAGTGGTGCCCCTGCCGACAGAAACTTCCTTTGACTTGCCGCGGCCTTCAATCCTTGAATAACTTACTCCACCGACATACTCATCTTGAGTATTTTATCCAGTTCGGCGAATCCCCTGTTAGGTATTATTATCTCGATTTTCTTCATTATTTTTGATTATTGTCGGCCAATAATATCATTATTGGTCAATTGAACTGGCATTGTTGCAACCCTAAAGATTGATAAACTGCATTGTTTGCCAACAACGTGATGAACATCAAAAAGAGGGGCAACAGGGGAGCTGGTCTGGCCCTTCTTGTTATTTCAGTCGTTGCGTTCTTTATCTACGCATATTTTCTGCTTGGTACACAGTACGGCGTGCTTATAATGCAGTTCACCATTCTGGGGGCCGTTGCAATGTTGCTGGCTGTCCTGGGCTGGATAGGATACACCATGCTTACAGCCCCACGCCAGGAAAACGGGGCTAGCCCTTCTGGATAGAAACGTCGGCCACTATCTGGTATATTCGCGGCCCTACTTCACGCACGACCGTTGTTTTGCTGATGTCATGCCGGTAACTATGGAAAGCGTCGCCGGCATCGGCCGTGCCCTGCTCTTTTGCAGCCTTTTTGCTCTCGGCTTTGACGTGTGCGAAATAATGAACGATGCCGTTGTCTTTTAACGCAAGTACAGCGGGATCCACGAAATCCTTGGCCCTTTCAGGAAGCGGCATCAGAACCCTGTCTGCGACGCCGGCCAGCTGGTTTTTTATTACTTCAGATGCGTCGCCGCAAATCGGGATAACCCGGTCTGACACCTTGTTCAGCTTTGCGTTTTCTATGCATAGCTCGTTTGCAACGGAATTGGAGTCTATGCTGTAGACTTTGCAGGTCTTGTTTTTCCTGGCTATCACAACAGAGTACGTGCCGACGCCGGCAAACATGTTGACGACTAGCTCGTTATCGCGCACAAGGTCGGCTATTCTCTGCCGCTCGGTGGAAAGTCGTGGTGAAAAGTACGTCTTTGCAACATCAACCTTGAACCGGCATCCATGCTCCTTGTATTCAGTGACAGTCCTGTTCTCGCCGGCCAAAAGCTCCAGGTCGCGGACGCGATAGTCCCCCCTTACTGGGGAGGTCTGCGCAAAGACGGCCTTGGCGGTCTTGACGTTGGCCAGTATGGCGTCAGCGATAACCTGCTTTCTTGGAGCCAGGCTGTCAGGTACCTTGATGATCACAATGTCCCCTATCTGGTCAAACGCGGAATAGACCTGTGAGGCTTCCTCGGCTGCGAGTACGCCTCCAAGTATGGCTTTGAGCATGTGGGGCATGTTACTGCTTTACGTAATAGTAGTTGCCGGACCCCTTCTGCTCTCTGTCTAGCCGGCCGCCTTCCTTGTTGACACGCGGCCTGCCGGTTGTTTCATCGCGCCGGTAGGTTATCGACAACTCTTTGAGGAATCTGTTCATGCCTTCTTCCTTTTTCATCGGCTCGGTGGCGCGACCTTCAAGGCCGGGCTGTCCTTCAAAAATAACAAGGGTATCTGCAACCAAGTCTATCAGCTGCAGGTCGTGATCTATGATTATGGCCGACCGGCCCTGCGCCCTGACGAAGCGCTGGAGGAACTTGGCCACGGCTATCCTGTCCTCGGCGTCCAGAAATGCCGACGGCTCGTCCAGCGCGTAGACGTCAGCCTGGCGAAGCAGCGAGGTGGCAACGGCAACCTTTTGCAGCTCCCCGCCGCTGAGGTTCCTCACGCTTTTTTCAAAGAGCTTTTTCACCCCCATGGGGATAATGATCTGCTCTTCTACTGCCGACCCTTCTATGGGGCTCTGGTAAGCAGCATACATCAGAGACCGGACGTCGCCGTCGTAGTCCTGATTCAGGTACTGTGGCTTGTACGAGATCTTGACTCCGATGTCAATCTTGCCCGAATCAGGCTGGTCCACACCGGCAAGCATCCGCATAAAGGTCGTCTTGCCCAGCGCGTTGGCGCCGACAATGCCTACGATCTCACCCTGCCGTATCCTGCCGGCCGAGACCTGAAGCTTGAAGGACGGAAAGGACTTGGACAGATCGGTGTAGCTGGCCACCGGCACATCCAGTATGACATCCTCGGCAGAAGTTGAGATGTCGAACCTGAATGCCTTTTCGCGGAACCGGACGTTCTCTGCAGGCAGAAAGCCGTCAAGAAAGCTGTTTATCCCCACCTTGGTGCTTTGCAGCGTAGAGACTATTCCGTACGCTCCTGGCTCGCCGTATATGATATGCACATAGTCCGACAGGTAGTCAAGCAGGGTCATGTCGTGCTCCACCACCATGACGCTTTTGCCCTCTTCGGCGAGCTCCTTGATCACCTTGGCCACGGCAAGCCTCTGGTAGACGTCGTTGTATGACGACGGTTCATCGAAAAAGTAGTATTCAGCATCCTTGGCAGCGGCAACTGCCACGGCAAGCCTCTGAAGCTCCCCGCCGCTCAAGGCGGCCAGATCACGGTCCAGAACGTTCTGCAGCCCAAGCTGCTGGATCAGCTTGTCGGCTACACTGCGTTCATCGTATTTTTGCAAAAGCTCCTTTGGCGTTCCTTTGAACGCCTTGGGTATCATGTATACCAGCTGCGGTTTGATGGAGGCGCGCAGCTGCCGGTTGGCGATTTTCTCAAAATACGCCTTGAGCTCGGTTCCCTGAAAGTATTTCAGCACATCGTCCCATGCCGTCTCGGTTTCATAGTTGCCAAGGTTGGGCTTTAGGTTTCCAGAAAGGATGTTGACTATGGTAGACTTGCCCATCCCGTTTCTTCCAACCAAGCCGACAACCGCTCCCTTCTTTGGCGCGGGCAGCCGGTAAAATCGGAAGGAGTTGACCCCATACTGATGGATCTTGTCCTCTGACAACTCTCTAGCAAGATTAACTATCACAATAGCGTCAAACGGGCATTTCTTGATGCATATACCGCAGCCGGTGCACAGCTCTTCGGATATGAGGGCCTTGTTGTCCTCCGGACGCTGCACGATGCACTGGCCTCCAGTCTTGTTTACCGGGCAGTAGACTATGCATTCAAGGCCGCATTTTCTTGGCTGGCAGAGCTCCTCGTCCAGTACTGCCACCCTGTGCGTTGACTGCGAATTGTCGCCCAATTTTTGTGCAGCTAAACTTGGCCATAAATGCATTATATAGATATGGTTCGCCAGCAAGAGCAAGGTTAAATTAACCCTACTGCAATGGATACGGTAAGCCGGTCATAGCGGCAGGGTGCGACCCGGTCCCATTCCGAACCCGGAAGTCAAACCTGCCGTCGCTGCTGTGTTACTGATCTGCGTGAGCGGTCGGGAAGCAGCAGTGCTGGCACCTTTTAAATATCAATATTCTCGCCAAAATGCACCTGTTTCGTAAGGTTCCGCGCGTGCATGGCAATGCGGTCTATCATGCCAAACACGGACGCAAGGCCTGCCGGATCCCAGACCCCGGTTTCGATGATGCAGCAATAGTCGTGGGCCTTGATGTTGATGCGCTTGACTTCCTCTTTCATGATGCTCCGGGTCAGCTCCTGCGAAAGCTCGCTGTCCTGCGCCAGTATGTTTGACAGCACGCCGCCGCTCCACCCAAGACTGGTGACTCGGCCGTTGTACAGTTGGTAATACGGGCTTGCATCCAAAAGATTGTGAGCGTTGTCGTCGTTATCCGCGACATGATCATCGTCCACGATGCAGTACACGTTAAAGAACGGCCCCATACGCACAACTTCCTCTATGCCGATATAGTTGACGTTGCCCCCTTCCATGGTGACAAAGCCATCGCGGTTGGACAGCCATCGCTCAAAGTACGGCCGCCGGTCAGGCCTGACATCCGACAGGCTGCCGGCCCGGCAGCTGAACCCCAGCTCTGACAGCGCGTCAACCAGCGAATCCAGCTGGAATATGGGCAACAGTATCATTATCTGGCAGGTTGTTAATTATCCTGACGCCGGCGGTTTTTCTTCTTCCATCAGCATCTTGACCAGCGTCCTGACCCCAAAGCCTGTTGCGCCTTTCGGGTTGTAGCTTTTCTCAAAAGTCCCTTCCTGCGTCCATGCGGTTCCGGCGATGTCCATGTGCACCCAGGGTGTGCCGTTGACGAAATTGGACAGAAAGGCAGCCGCGGTGATGGCGCCGCCCGGCCTGCCGCCGATGTTCTTGATATCTGCATGGTTGCTCTTTATCTGTTCAAAGAATTCGTCGTACATCGGCAGATCCCACATCTTTTCGCCGGTCTTCTCCGCAGTCTTGCGCAGCCTGTCCACCAGCTGCTTGTTGTTTCCCACCAGCGCGGCAATGTTGGCGCCCAGCGCGATTATGGCCGCCCCGGTAAGGGTGGCCATGTCCACCACCGCCTTGGGGCTGAATGTTTCTATCCCGTACGCCAGCGCGTCGGCCAGTATCATCCTGCCTTCAGCGTCGGTGTTCAGCACTTCAACGTTCTTGCCGTTGTACATTTTGACAATGTCTCCGGGCCTGTAGGACGCGCTGGAGGGCATGTTTTCTACCGAGGGAATGATGCCGACCACGTTGACAGACAGTTTCATGGCTGCTATTGCCCGCAGTACGGCAAGGACGTTACAGCCACCACACTTGTCGTATTTCATCTCGTCCATCTTTTCCCCGGGTTTAAGCGAGATGCCGCCGGTGTCAAAAGTGACTGCCTTGCCGACCAGCAGGTACGGCTTTTGGCCTTCGCCGGCGCCGTTGTATTCCACGATTATCAGCTTTGGCGGGTTGTTGCTGCCCTTTCCCACGGCCACTATGCCGCCCATGCCCATGTTCTCCATCTCGTACCTTTCTATGATCCGTGCCTTCATGCCGTACTCCGAGGCCAGGGATAGAGCAGTGCTCGCCAGGTATGCCGGCGGGCAGTCATTTGGAGGCAGATTGCCAAGATCCCGGGCAAAATTCACGGATTCTACTACTGGCGTGGCCCTTTCCGCGATGGATTGGAATCGTGGTGAGTCCGAGTTTATCAGGATCGTCATATCCTCGATCTTTGCTGCTTCCTTGTCTGCGGCCTTGTACTTGTCAAAGGAGTACAGGGACAGCGCCATGCCCTCCGTCATGGCCTCGATAAGACCTTCATCCAGATTGGAGAACTGCAGTATAGAGAATTCCTTGACGCCCAGCTCCTTTGCCTTGAGGGCTGCCTTGCCAGCGCAGATCCTGGCTGCTTCATCGGTAAACTTTTCACGCTTGCCCAGCCCAAGCAGCATTATTTTTTTCATCGGACCCTTGCCAAGAGTGTAAACCAGTATGTTTGAGCCAAAGGTGCCGCGGAACTCCTTGTTGTCCAGGGTCTCCTTGATGTAAGTAAGCACGGAGGGGTCTAGCTCCTTTGACTGCGGGAAATCCTGCTCGTTTTCAAAAACGCCGATAACCAGAAGCGAGGTCTGTTTCTGATCGATTTTAGCCTTCTCAACTTTGATCTGGACCATGCCTACAGAAAGCAAACGACGTTATTTTAAACTGATCAAAAACGGAACACAACGCCGTGGCTCAGTAATGTTGCAACACGTTTCAGGACGTTGGTCGGCGTGTAGCAGGACATTTCCGTACCATTGTACTCGCAGGCGCCTGCATACATATCATCGTTGGAGCTGGCCCTGAACCATCCGATGAATATCTCCTTTGCCACTGGCAGCAGGGCAGACCTTGCGCCGTATGCACCATTCTTGTTTATCAGCCAGAACATGTTTGTCGGGTCGTAATCCTTTGGAAATACCATTGTCTTGGCCTTCAAGGCCGCATCTGAATAGTAGTGCCCGGCAGTCCTTATCCATCCCCGGGAAAGCATGCTAGCCATCTCTGCGAATTTGGTACATGAATAGCACTTATCGTCGTATATGAGCAACGGGCGTGCGAATGCCGACGACAGCGACAAGCAATATTATTTTCTGCTGTCAACTTTTTAAACGTTGACTGCACAGCACGCTAGCAATATGCAATGATTGGTATGAAAATGACTGACTGGTCAGTCAGGTTTATTAGGATCGCAGGCTCAACTTGTAACAGGAAGTTGGGGATGAATATGCTGGACAGTAAGATCTGGTGTTAACGCGGGGCTGGAGGTATCTTTTTATTTTCCTCGCAGTCAGCATTTGCTGCTATGATGTTAATCTCTGCTAGGCGATGAATATGGGATTTAACATGCGCTACCTTGAATTGAAGAGAGAGATCCGGCAAGTGCGCATGTTGGCCATACAAGGCATTGCAGAAGCAGGCTCTGGCCATCCAGGCGCGTCGTTCTCGGCGGCCGAGATAATGGGAACCCTTTACTTTAGAAAGATGAACCATGACCCAAAAAGGCCGGACTGGCAAGACCGCGATTACTTCATCAACTCAAAGGCTCATTCTGCTCCCGGGTTTTACTCTACGCTTGCGGTTGCCGGCTATTTCCCGCCTGACGAGATCAAAACTCTGCGCAAGCTGGGCTCCCGGTTGCAGGGCCACCCCGTCCGGTATTCTGATCATCAAAAGCACCACAGTGTGCCAGGCATAGAGTACTCTGGCGGCTCGGAGGGTATCGGCCTTTCCGTCGGCATCGGGATTGCGCTTGCCAGCAGGCTGGACAACAAAAGGAGCCGCGTCTACGTCCTGATAGGGGACGGAGAATCCAACGAAGGCCAGGTATGGGAAGCCTCCATGGCCGCTGCCAAGTTCAAGCTGGACAACATTGTCGCCATACTGGATCGCAATAGAATACAGCAGGACGGCTTTACAGAAGATATCATGCCTCTGGACCCCACCAAGGACAAGTGGACCGCCTTCAACTGGCAGGTCTTTGAAGTGGACGGCCACAGAGTCGAGCAGCTCATGGATGCGCTAACCAAGGCTGAAGAGATCCGCGACAAGCCGGTCATGATAATTGCCAATACGGTCAAGGGAAGCGGGATACGCCACATGGCCAACAACCCGCAGTGGCACGGCAAGGCACCGTCAAAGAAGCAGCTGCCCGTGCTGATGGAAGAGCTTGAAAGCGAGTGTCTCATAGCGCCGTCCATCATTGCCGGCGCAAAAGAAAACTATGAAGAGAAGATCAAGAAGGTTGAGCGCGAGGGCATCGAACTGATACACCTTGACGTCATGGACGGCAAGTTTGTTCCCAATTCCACGTTCCTTGCGGACACCATCAAGAAGCTTAGGCGCGCCACAAGCCTTCCTTTTGATGCGCACCTTATGATAGAAAAGCCGCTTGAACACATAGGCGAGTACATAGATGCCCGCTGCGACATTGTCACCGTCCATGTCGAGGCATGCAATGAAAGCGAGTTTGTGCAGATAAAGGACAAGTTGCTTGCAGCAGGGATCAGCCCCGGCGTGGCTATAAACCCAAAGACTGCATTCCCGGAATGGCTCGATCCTTACCTCAAAGATATAGACGTCATCAACGTAATGTCAGTGAATCCCGGCGCATCGGGGCAAAAGTTCATGCCCGAAGTTCTGCCCAAGATGATAGCGTTAAACAAGAACCTTCGTGAGAAGGGCTTTCGCGGCTACATAGAGGCTGACGGCGGCATAGACGCGGTAACGTTGCAGCAGGTGTACGACGCCGGCGCCAGAATATTTGTGGCTGGAAGTGCAGTATACGGTAACTCGGACATACACAGTGCAATCATCGAGCTCCGCCATGAAGCGGCAGTAGCGCTTGAAAGAAAATTGCTTGACCACGCCACTAGGCTTGGAGTCCGCAAAGAATGGCTCAACGCGCGCAAACACATATTGATTCCGTACGCCACTAGGCTTGGTATAAAAGGTGAGCTCCATGCAATCGAGTAGCGTTAAAAAAGTTATGGACATGAGGGGGGCGTACGGCGATGCCCTCCTTGAGCTTGGCAAGTCAGAGCCGCGGATAGTTTGTGTGGGTGGAGACACCACAGACTCGCTGAAGACAAAGAAATTCGGCGACATGTACCCAGAGCGGATGTTTAACGTGGGCATCGCGGAGGCAAACCTGGTTTCCATCGCAGCCGGGCTTGCAATTGCCGGCAAGATAGCCTTTGCCAGTACTTATGCAGCATTCATACCGGGAAGGTGCGTGGACCAGATCCGCAATACCATTTGCTATCCCAATCTTGACGTCAAGCTGGTGGTCTCCCACAGCGGCCTGACAGTGGGCCCTGATGGCGCGTCGCATCAACAGATCGAGGACATGAGCACTACCAGAGCGATGCCAAACATGCGGGTGCTTGCGCCGGCCGACGCCGTTGCTGTCAAACACCTGATAAAG
This sequence comes from Nitrososphaera sp., assembly GCA_037441265.1. Classification (GTDB taxonomy): domain Archaea; phylum Thermoproteota; class Nitrososphaeria; order Nitrososphaerales; family Nitrososphaeraceae; genus Nitrososphaera. The sequence goes on from JBBISN010000001.1 coordinate 9,762, forward strand.
ACCATAGCATTCACGCCGGGTCCGTTCTACGTGCGTCTGCCAAGGCCAGCAAGCGAGCTGGTTTACCCCGAATCGGCGCCGGCTGAACAATTCAAGATCGGCAGGGGCAACACCATTGTTGACGGCTCGGATGTCACGATAATGGCCTGCGGCCTCATGATCAAAAAGGCGACCGAGGCTGCAGACTTGCTGAAACATGAAAACGGCCTGTCATGCCGTGTGGTAGACATGTTTTCAATCAAACCTATCGATGTTGACCTGGTTGGTAAATGCGCAAAAGAGACAGGAGCCATTGTTACGGCAGAGGAGCACAACATCATAGGAGGCCTCGGCTCCGCAGTTTCAGAAGCGGCCGGTGAAACCCATCCTGTCCCCATAAAGCGTGTGGGCGTGCCCGACAGGTTTGGCGAATCAGCCCGGGACGAGGAGATAGATTCCCTTCTTGACAAGTATGGCCTGACCACAAAAGAAATAGCACGTGCTGTCCTGGAAGCAAGGAGTAGGATGCGAAAATGAAGATCTTTCTTGACACTGCCAACATTGAATCAATAAAGAAATACAACGACATGGGTTTGGTGGATGGCGTTACAACAAACCCGACCCTTCTTGCCAAGGAGAAGGGCAACCCGGCCGAGATAATGCGCGAAATAGTCAGGATGGTCGACGGTCCAGTCAGCCTCGAAGTTGTGGGCACCACTGCTGGGACGATGCTGGAAGAGGCCTACCGGCTCAAGAAATACGGCAAGAACGTCGTGGTCAAGATCCCCATGATCCCCGAGGGCCTCGTGGCCGTCAAGAAATTGAAGGCAGACGGCATAGAGACCAACGTCACGCTGGTGTTTTCAGCCAACCAGGCTATACTTGCCGCCAAGGCCGGCGCGGCGTACGTCAGCCCGTTCATAGGAAGGCTTGATGACAGCGGCCAAGATGGCATGAGCCTTATCAGGGAGATAGTCCAGATATTCAAGAACTACCAGTTTGATACAAACGTGCTTGTGGCAAGCGTTCGCCACCCGATGCACGTGGTTGAGGCCGGGAAGATCGGCGCGCACGTAGTCACGCTGCCGCCAGACATACTCGGCAAGATGCTGACCCATCCGCTGACAGACAAGGGCCTAAGCGCCTTTCTCAGTGACTGGGAAAAGGTAAAGAAAGAAAACCCCAACCTCGTGATTTGAGGTCACGAGCGCAAAAGCTTGATCACTTTTTTTGGCATGTCTGGAAGCCTGCTGACGGCCAGCGTTTTTTCATAATTCAGGTACTTCAGGTTATGGCCGATGCCGACTGCATCATTCACGTTCCTTCCAACACCTATGGCCACCATCTTGACCCCGATCTTCCTGTAGAACGACACCATGCTTCTGACAGCGTCAAAGTCTGATGGCTCTCCATCGGTCAGCGTTACAAAGATGTCCGGCTTGAACGACTTGATGGCCGGCTCCAACAGCCCGTACACCTCTGCAAGGGGGGTGCCGCCTACCGCCTTTATCTGAGCAAGCCTTCTGGCGGAAACAAGCGACCACTTGATCTGCGGCGGCTTGATGACCCAGCATTTGACCTGACGGTTTTCCGTGCTGAATGCGTACACGGCGAATTTCACGCCAAGGTAGCTCAGCGCTTCGCATAAAGCGATGGTTGCCTGCTTGTATTCCAGCTCTACATCGGCGATACTGCTTGAATGGTCCAGAAGCAGGACAACCTTGGTTTTGATGGACAGCCTGAAATCTTCGAGAAACGGCTTTGGCAGCGAATCTGCCAGTACTTCGACGTCCAGCTCTTCTCCAGTCTCGTCGTGCCTTTCAACCCAACCCGTCTTCCATTCACGGAAGGCGGCCTTGACCTTCTGTATCAGGTCCACGTCGTATATACGCGTCTCGTCGACATCCATCCTGTCCGGAACGCTTAAACCAAAATTCTCAAGGCTCTCGTAGCCCTTGTTCTCCGTCTTTTTGCTTTCCTTTACCATCGTCTCGAATTCATGCAGAACATCATGGCCTTCATAGATCTCCTTGGTCTTCTCATCGACTTCTTTTTCCTTGTGTTTGGTTCTGACCACCTTTTCTATCTGCTTGAGAAGATCGTTCTGGTTCAGCGAAGATCCTACCCTTGTCTTGGGCGCCAGTATCGGTATGGAGATGAGCGGATCAAGCTCCAGAATCTTGATCAGTTTTGGCACGTGCTGCTTTATCCAGTCCGTGCCGTAGTTGTTGTCGATGGCATCCTTCATGATTTCATTGGCATAGTCCGTTGCCTTTTGGACCCGTTCCATCTCGCCGCCGAACAGCTCTCCTTTCACGTAGCCGGTGAGGAAATACTGGGAGAACGCCTCGGCTATTTTATATCGACCATAAATGGCGTTGAGCAGTTGCCGGGACATCCAGGATATGCCTTCATTGAAAATGATCTCATTTTCCATCCCCTCCCATTCTCGAAGGCCCAGAATCTCTACGCGCTTGGTCTCCACAGTGTTGAGAACGAATCCTGAGGCATGCTCGTTGCTCTGGACCTCGGTTGAAAATCGAATCCGCATGGCCTCGTACCAGAGAGCAATGCGCCACTGCCGGTATTTCTGGAAGTCAGTTCCGGGGTAGTAGCTGAGGTTTGGAAGCGTTATCTGCTTCTTGTCTATCCTGGTTGTAGGCGCCCTGTCGGCTGTGAGTGCAATGACGACCTTTTCATCGCCGGACCAGCGGCGGGCAAGGAACGTGGCTATGTCCAGCAGGACATCGTTTCGCATCGCAGAGCTGGCAAAATGGGACATTTACCGGTCGCCAAAGATGGAGGTTATCATGTCCATGACTTTCTGGTATTCCACCTGGCCCCACTGGTCGTAGGCGTTGGCGTATACCACTTCCGCGGCCTGCCGTGCAGAAAGGCCAGTGTTCAGCATCTTGGCAAATGCAATCGTCTCTCGAAGGCTGGGGCTATAGTACAATTCCTCTACTGCTGCCGCTTCACGAAGGTTCCTTGCCAGCTGAATGGCATGCCGGACATCACGGATCTTTGAATCGTCGACCTGGACATGGCGTTTAACTATTTCAAGTTCCACCTCCTCCGGCGGGTATTCAAGCCTTAACCGGACAGGGAACCTGCTTAAAAGCTGCGGCGGGAGCTCTTTAGTTCCAACATGCGACAGCGGGTTTATGGTGGCAATAACAAACCAGTCAGGGGAGGCCCGTATCGTCTGTCCTTCGGCCTCTTTGAGCACGAGCTGGCGTCGGTCGTCCAGCGCTTCGTCCAGCCTCAAAAGCACGTCTGCTTCAGCAGCGTTAAGCTCGTCTAAATACAGCATCGTGCCGGTTCGCATCGATCTTACAAGGATGCCTTCTACAAAGTTTATCTGGCCTTCTTCAATGGTATGCGTGCCAATCAGGTGGGACTCCCTGGTACGCAGGCTAAAGTTCACCGAGTGCAGCTCCTTGTTCATCATGGATGTGAACTTGCGCACGAGGGTCGTCTTGCCCGTCCCTTTCGGCCCGATTATCAGAACAAACAGGCCTGACTTGTAGGCCTTTTCCAGAATTTCAAGCGCGTTGTTCCAGTCTAGGTAAACGAGCTCCTGATCAGAGAGCTCTGCTTTTGCAGGCGACGTCATCAGCTTATTGCATACCATAATGGTATTTGAGCGTTGAGTATCTGTACTAACCAGCTCTTATATGAGATGGCGTTATCACGCATGGCAGTGAATTCAACCAGAGAACTCAAGCAGGACCACGTAACGGTGAGACGGATCCGGGACATTGCACAGAGATGCTCAGACAAGCTTTATGCCGGAGAGGAGATACCGCTTGAAGACATACAGATCCTCTCTGTGGTCATGGAGGAATTCATCGACGCATTCCACCATGGAAAGGAGGAAAAAGCCTACTTTCCGGGAACCGAAAACAAAAGCGAGGTTTACAGTGAAGAGATTCGCAAGTTCCTGATAGAGCACGAATTCGGTCGCAGGGTCGCAAGTATGATGCGGCGCAACCTGAAAGAGTGGAAGAGTGGAATAAATGCACGGGAGCCAGTAGCCAGGTTCCTTAAAACGTATGCTGTATTCATCACGGATCACACAGGAAAGGAAGACAGGTTCTTTGACATGGTTGAAGAGATGAAAAGCCTGTCAGCTGAAGAGGATCGCGAGCTTGTACGCCACTATGAAATTTGCAGAAAGGATGTGGGCGGCAGCGCCAGGGTCGAAGAGCTTTTCCGGCTGATTGGATACCTAGAAGAAAGGGCCTGGATGAAGTAGCGCAAAGTTTTGTTTTAAATATGGGTTTTTGTCCCACAACCCTATGGAATTGCCAGTCGTCAATGAAAAGGGTGTTTTCGTGGTCATCTCAGACATCGAGGTTAAAAGAGAATCAATGAAGGAATTCAAGGAATGGTTTTCCGAGTCCAACAAGGTGGTATCAAAGTTTGACGGGTTTATCGCAAGAAGGCTTTTAGAATCGCAGGACGGAAAGCATAGGATCATCGTTATGTTCAGGGACAGGGAGTCCTTTGCCAAGATGCACCAGACTCCGGAGCATATGGCGTTGCACAACAGAGCCGTAACCTTCATGGCGCGTCCTCCGCAACCGTCATTCTACAACGTCATCGCAGAATAAAGGCCGGCAACACCGCGCCTTAATTCCGTGGATATCGATTTTCAGACAAAGATCTGCTCTTCAGGCAGGCCATATCCGCTCAAATCACGTGGTTATTTGAGCCCACCGTATTTGTAGAATGTGATGGAATTTCTCTTCAGATCATCTGCAAGATCATCTACAGGGAATCCCTTTATCGGCTCCATTTTACTCTCTTTATGTATGATGCCCTTGTTCTTTTTGCCGGTCGATTCGCTGCCAAGCTTTTCCAGCTGTTCTCCCAATTCTCTGGTCAGTGGAGGAGGGCAGATCTGACTGTTGTAGATGCAACTAAGTGAAGTGCGTAGCATCTCCTGCAGGTGGACGGACCCTCTGTCTTCATGAAAGTGTGGATTCCTTGTTTCTATCTGCAAGATCTCGACTCCTTTTTCCATGACTTCCGGGTAATCAGAAGGCAAAAGTCCACCGAATTTTTCGAAAATGTCTATGTATTCGTATGGTTCGACCGAATACCCGCTTGAAAAATGCATGCGTTCTGCCAAAGGCATGGATAGGGCATGCTCGCCCGAGTTGCCGGTCCTGATGATCTCTGTTTCAAATCCGGTGATGTATGAAAGGAACGTGTTCAGGTGCTTGTTGGTGACTTCGGAGATCCTTCCCCATTTCGCAAATTGCAATGAATTATCCTTGATCTTTGGCTTGTACACCCACGATATCCTGATGTTGCAGTATGGCGTGCTTGACATGCCAAAGCCGGCGGCGAAAATCTTGACGTATTCGTTGACAGCCCCAGGTATGTAATTGTCGCTGTCTATAAAGCCAACATAGTCTTTGTGATACACTTTGGCAAGAATAAGACCTATCACCATGCCTTCGGCTTTTCCGTCGCGTATATTGCCGTCCAAATCTAGGATTGAATCGTAACCTGTTTTTTTGAAGAAATCAGCCAAACCAGAATCTTTTTGGTGTACTATGATCACTTTTTTGTCGACAAACCGGGAATACTGCCTTATCATCTCCACTTCCATCATGAACCTATCGATAGGGGTTCTTGGGCTGTTTGAGACAACTATTACCAGGCATTCGTTTGGAATGCCGCTCAAAACCCCCTCCAGAAGTTTCAACTTGTCCCCCTTTATCGGGACGACTATGGCAAGGTCATGAAGTATGTTGGATATTTCATCATAGTCAAAAGCCCTTACAGTCTGATGGGAATTTTGAAAGCCTTTAGACTTGCCCGAGTCAAGCTCGTAGATCTTTTGAACGGAATGTATGCTGACGACACCCAGTCTCTCCGTGTACCTGGGAAAGTCTATCTTCACGATAAGGATGTAAATGCGCAGTTTAAAACAGTTGCGAAAAACTACAGCAATCTACTATTACAAATACTCTGTTTCCAATATTCACGGTAACTTTAAAATTCGCAAACTCAGTTTCAACTATTATTTCATAATGACAACCAAACTTGCTGTCTTTGACATGGACGGCACCTTGATCGACGGCAGAGTCATTTTTTCTCTGTCTGAAAAGTTGGGCTTCTCTGACAAAGTCAAGCAAATACAGGCCGGGGATTTGCCGGGATATCTAAAAACAGGCAAAATTGCAGGGCTCCTTAGAGGAATTGAGGAAAAGGAGATCTGGTCTGCAACAGCTTCTGTACCTCTAATGAAGAACAGCGAATTCACAGTATCAGAGCTAAGAAAAAGAGGGTTCAGAATAGGGATGATAACCGACAGTTACACGATCGCCGCAGAGTTTGTCGCAAAAAGACTTTCCCTGGATTTCTTTGTTGCAAATGAGCTGGAACTAAAGGACGGGATAATTACAGGTAAAATAAACATGCCCCGGGGATGGGAGCAGATAGATTGTTTCTGCAAGCTTTCTGTCTGCAAGAGATACCATCTTGAAAAGCATGCAGCAGCGTATGGTATACCTGTTAGAAACACTTTGGCTGTAGGTGATACCCGTTCTGACATGTGCATGATTCAGCGCGCAGGTGTAGGCATAGCGTTTATGCCCAAGGATCCGGACGTGGCCAGAATCACAGACAAGATCATTTACAAGCCAGATATGTCTGGAGTGCTAGATATCGTTGATAACTGTTTTAAGGCTTGAGCGCTGATCTGGATCGGGGTTACCATTAGTACCCAGTAGTCGATGACATATTGTGCGGGATTGGTGGAATTATCAGCAAAAAAGGTGAAAATGTAACACCGCTTGTAGGGGTAATGCTTTCACAGATGCAAAATAGAGGCCCAGACGGGGTGGGAATAGCGGTTGACAACCGTATCATTCAATCCGATTCGATTGACAGTCTGCAATACTCAGAAATACGCGGAAGCAGTGTCTTGGGACATACACGACTTGCCATTGTAGGCGGGGCCTGCGGTTTGCAACCGTTTAAAAGCTGTGATGGAAGGTTTGTAGTCGAGCACAATGGTGAGATATACAATTACAAAGACATTAGAAAGAGGCTTGCAAAACGCCACGAATTCAAGACCGCCACAGACAGCGAAGTCATAGTCCATCTACTTGAAGACCACTATAACAGGAACGATGGAAGGCTGTTAGATGCCATCAAAAAAACAGTTGCAGAGCTTGACGGCATCTATGCGCTGGCAATAAGAGACGAAGTGAACGGCGACATTGCGCTGGTCCGGGACAGAGTTGGTGTCAGGCAGCTCTATTATGGTGAAAACGATGATTTTGTTGCGTTTGCATCGGAGAGAAAGCCGCTATGGGCGATAGGATTCAGGGAGCCAACCAAGTGCATATTGCCGGGTTATGCAATAATTATTTCACGCAATGGGAAAATATCATCCATCAAAATTGCAGAATTACCCGTACTTCAGTCATTCGAACAGCCGAAAGTCAAAACCCTGTATAAGACGATGAACGCAGCGATAAACGCGTACCATAGAGCATTAGTAAGATCAATGAAAAAGCGTACGCAGGACTTTGAAAAGGTGGGAATTGTATTTTCTGGCGGCATAGACAGCGTTCTTGTTGCCCATCTGACAAGGAGAATGGTGCCAGAAGTTGTCTGCTATACCTGTGGAATCCAAGGTTCCAACGATATAGATTATTCCCGCCAGATAGCAAAGAAACTCGGCTTTGACCTGCAGGTAAACGAACTGGCCAAGGATGAGGTGGAACGACTCATTCCGGAAATGATACATGTGATTGAAGAAAATAACGCAGGGCAAGTCGAAGTGGCGATACCAGTTTACGGTGCCGTCAAGCTGGCCCATGAACAGGGAATTCGCGTCATGCTGACAGGTCAGGGTGCTGATGAGCTTTTTGGTGGATATCCATGGTATGCAAAAATTGCCGATAACGAAGGGTACCCGAAAATGCAGGCGCACATGGTAGAGGATCTTTTGTTGCTGTACAAAGAGACGCTTGAAAGAGAGGACAAGATAACCATGGCAAACAGCGTAGAATTACGCGAGCCCTTCCTGGATATTGATGTAATAAGAACCGCTCTGAGAATCGACCCCCGATTGAATGTAAATGGAGGCAACGATATCTTTGGCAAACGGGTTCACAGAGAACTTGCTGTAAGCCTAGGAATCCCTCGCGAAATCGCATACCGCATCAAAGAAGCGGCGCAGCACGGATCGGGGATACATGCAGCAGTCGATTCGATAGCACGAAAGAACGGCTTTAACGAATTCGTAGTCCCCAAGGAATACCTTAAGATCCTAACCGAAAGGGAAAAGATTGGCAGCTCCCAAAGATATGGGCATCTATTCGAAGATCACAACATCTGGACTGCTGAGCCGCATGTGCAGATGTACCTGGATGGGATTTCAAAGAACATTCTACTGCATAATTAGAGAAACCATATTCATTAGCTGTATCGGCATCAACCAATTAGTGCTGATACCGGAAGCAGAAATTTGGATAGATTAAAATTACAATAACAGGCGTCTAACCGATCCTGTTGAGCACCAATAAAGTGAAGATCGCCTTTATCATAGCAGCATTTCTTGCAGCTTCTGCATTCATTCTTACTTTGGCCTGAGAATTGGTGTCCGGTTTCACTTAACGCCTTTTAGATCACAGGACATTCTGAAGATTTATCGTTCAATGGTCGAATAATTACCTGTGCTTATTGGATTACTGTCTAACCACATTATTACGACTTTGCGGTAAATATCATAGACTATCTTTTCATTGCCGTGAGGCACTTCCTTTTCTTCGTAAGACCTTGCAACGGTAACAAGAAATCCGGATAGTTTTTCTGTTAGTTGCTCAATTACTTCTGGCGCATTATCTAACTTGCAATGGGGATCTTTTACCATGACAGATGATACAATTGAACGTGCCCTTTCTATGCTGATAGGATGGAAATAACGTGCTACGTCTTTAGGCAAAGAATCAAGATCATAAACGAAGAGATAGGCTGCAGGAGAGAAGAATTTTTGTATTATTCCATGCTCTTCTGCTGCTTTTTTAGTTATCATGACAAGCTTGTGTTTTCTTAGGATCTTCATGTGATAGTTAAGAGACGGATCGGATAATCCAAGTTCGTCTGCCAGCTGTGCCTGAGTCATGGGTTTTTCACGCAAAAGATTCAGAATTGTCCTGCGCATGGGGTCAACCAATATCTTGGCTATCTTTGGTTCATTTACTACGAATACGGCTTTCATTTCCGGGAAACAACCAAGGGATATTTTGGTTGGAATATAACCCTTATTATATGGCTTATAGACATATCATCCATTAGATTTATCTAATCGTAACTCCGTAATATACGTAATGGCTTCCCAGATTCCAAGCGATTGCGACCCCAATTTGGTCGAAATCGCAAAAGAGGTATGCTTGAAGGAAGGCATAGATTTTGATTCCTTGAGTATAAACCAGACACGCGGCCTGATGTATTACTGGTGTACAGACTGCTCAAGAACATACCCCCTAAGCTATCTTACCATATCTAGGAGGAAGAAAGTATGCACCCAGTGCAACAACTCTGTGAAACTGTATGCTACCAGCAACAAGTTTGGAAAACTTAGAAGGATAATCTTCTTCAGACAGTTACAGGACATTCTAAAGCCTAGGTAAGAATGCTGGCGTCCATTTCTTTTGCCCTTCCAAAGTCGTCTTCGATCCTTACGATATCGTTTTCGTCGAAATGCCCGTAGGATATCTCCAGAACCAAGGAATCTCCCTTCATTGCTGTCAATCTATGAATGGCCCCCACAGGGATATCAAAAACATCTCCGTCTTTCCCAACAAACGTATCCTTCCCTATTTGTACCCGGACTGGCCCCCGAATGACCCGCCAGAACTCTTTTCTTGAGTTATGATATTGAAGGCTTAACCGCTTGTTTGCCTTTACGCAAATCAGCTTTACGGAGCAGGTGGTATTCTCGTTGTATTTTTCAAACCAGCCCCATGGCCGCTCTTCGATCTCTATATTTCATCACGACTCCTTCATCACCATTCCGTAATCAAAATTTTAAAGAGTTATGCGAATTTCGCATACTACATCAACTCTTTAAATACTATGGACTCTTAGTTATAGCATGCCTGGGGCATTCGTACTGGTCAGCTCTGAAGTTGGAAAGGAGCTGCAAGTTCTTGATGAATTGAAAAAGCTCCAAGAGATCGACGAGGCCTATGCCGTCTCGGGTGTGTATGACGTTGTCATAAGGGTGGAGGAAAGCTCCATGGGGACGCTAAAAGATCTCATAAACAGGCGGATCAAAAGGATAAACGGGATCGTATCGACTATAACCATGTATGTTAACGACGGCTCTGAAAGTAGCAAGATTGCAGAATAGGTTTACGTAACTAAAATTCAGTAACTAGTCATCTAATATAGACGCAAGGTTTTGAAATCACCCTACTCCCATAATTGTTCGTGGCAAATACCAAGAAAACAAAAACTAAAGCAACCAAAAAGGCAAAGAAAACAAAGAGTAAGTAAAAGTTGTTAAGCTCGTCACTTACTTTTTGTTTTAACTTAAGATGTTGAAAACCACGAATTGCGAATTCTGTTTTCCTTATGTTGGTTCAACGCTCTCAGATATTGTGCTGATTCAATGGCAAAACCGCTAAGCGGGAGATCTATTAAATATTTCAGTTATGCTAAAGTAAAATGACGCATTGATTTGAATGAAGATTTTATAAGAACACTGGAGATCTTGTCTGTTGCTCCTGCTTTTGTAAAGTATTCTATTGGAAAGTATCTTTACATAAATTCTGTAAAGGAAGGCCAGACTCTTGAAGAGTTGACAAGAAAATTTATGAATTCTACAGAGCTGTTGTTTGGAGATAAGCCGTCTCCCGGTGGCTACTACACTGGCGTCTGGTGCAGAGATGCATCATACATCCTTAACGAGTCGCTATTGATGGGAAAGGAGCAGTTCGTCGCTCGCTGGATTGAATGGATATGGCAGCATCAGCTCAAACCAAGCCTGAGAGTTGTGCATGGCAGGGGATCTCCAGATAACGGATTTAGGATGTCTGTTGTAGACGAAGAGTTCTTCAAGAGATTCAACGGTTCATTGCCTACCAGCATACAGTACAATTATTGCGAAGTTTATGCAAAAAGCCCGGACATTGATTCCACGGCGCTCATGATCTCTGCCACATGCAAATTCCTTTTGTCAATTAACAATCGGGAGATTGCAGACAGGTTGATTCCTCCTTTACGCGACGCGATTGGATATTTGGAGAACAGGGACTCTGACGGCGATGGTTTAGTCGAACAGGGGCCAAATGAAGACTGGATGGACAGTATGCTAAGATCAGGAAAAATAGTCTACAGTCAAGCAGTTTGGGTAGCCGCATTACGGGACTGGTGTGAGCTGTCCAGAAAAATGAAAATGCATTCAGAAGCCGATGTGACTGAAGAAAAATTAAGGAGGGTCGTAAGTCAGGTAAATGCAAAGTTGTGGCAAAATGACAGCTATTACGCTGATGTTATGGAACCAAATGATGAAGGCAGGCCAACCATAACGCAGGATGTCTCGCTCTTTCTGTTGCTTCAAGATGCTGGTAATTACAGAGTTACAAGAACGCTTGATGCAATAAAGAAACACTTATGGAAAGAATTGGGCGTGGCGTGCGCGTTACCTTCATCTAAAACAGGCCCGTGTAGATTAAAACCGTATGACTACCAGAACGGTGCGTTCTGGCCCTGGACCACTTCTCTTGAAATATTGGCCCGGATGCGAAATGGCAGGATAGAAGAGTCCAAAGACCTGCTGAAAAAGACTTTGCCGTATGCGGCATTAGAATGGATAAATCCGTATACTAAGAGTAGCGGCGCATATCCCTTTAGAACAGGGATTGCTGCCATGAGAACAGCAGTTAGACAGGCCTTAAATATTGCTTAATCCACGTGTTGGGACCCAGATTGTTCAGACTGGGTCGGCCAGAAAAATGGTTATATCATTGTTTACGTTGTATGATATGTTCAATGCGTGGGGTTGTTCCTGTATTCCAGTACCTCTTTTTGACGGCATCCATCATTGGAACTATGGGATATCTTTTTATCAGATCGGCAGATGCACAATCTTGCTGCGATTTTACAATTTTTGCCGATCCATCGTCTATGTCTGTTGTTCAAGGCAGTTCGGGTTACACAGCAATAACTGTCACAGCGGACAAGTCCAATGCATCGAATATAGACCTCTTGACATTTGAATTGGTATGGTCCGGAACGGTGCCGGCCAGCACAGACTTTTCATTTGATTCTTCATCGGTTTATGGCGTGCCGCCGGGAACGACAACTGCTCCAAAGTACATCTCTCTCTATACCTCTGACACATCGCCTGCGGGCACATATACGCTGCTTTTGACTGTAAAGGCGTATGAGGCCAATTTTGCCACAGTAGCACCTTCTGGTTATAATGAAGTTGGATCGCATGAGATCAAGATACCAGTCGAAATTAAGCCCTATGTACCACCGGATTTCACGATATCTGCCGAGCCATCATCACTTACACTAACTCAGGGGGAATCGGACTCTGTTTCAGTAACGGTAGAATCATTGAAAACTAATGAATATACTCTGGATATCGACATTTCAACAAAGTGGATTGGCGGCGTTCCTGACGGCGTAACAGTATCTCCAGAACAATATGCTATGGACTTGCAACCTGGCGAATCTAATACGCTGGATATAGGGGTAGACACAACTTCAGAATCACCTGTAGGGACTTATACTCTGGAGATAACTGCAAGCACCACCTATTATGACTACTCAGAAACTCAGCACACTGTTACTCACAGGCAAGATGTGGAAATTGTAATTAATTCGATATTTGGCTTTGAATTATCGGCGGATCTGCCGTCCATAGACGTCATACAGGGTTCATCTAGTTCATCGGCTATTGACATAACTGCATCGCCCAACAACCAAGGCCCTATGAACATAACGCTTTCTACAAAGTGGAATAACCCTCAACCTGACGGAGTAGATGTGAGTCTAGATGATACTTCTACAAATTTTGTCCTGGATCCAGGCCAGACAAGGCAATTCCAGCTGACAGCTGAAGCTGCTCCAGACGCAGTGATAGGAACCTATTCTTTTCATATAGAGGCCACGGGAAGCACCACATCCACAGAGGAGATCCTTCGCCAGCTGGATCTTCCATTAAGGGTTAAAGCGCAGCCTGCTGATTTTGTACTGTCAGCAAATCCCTCTTCATTGGAGATCATAAAAGTTGAAGGCGCTTCAAAGTCAGAATCCACCATTACAGTTATAGCGCTACCAAGGAACACCGAGCCAATAGATATCGTCTTTTCACAAGTTTGGACTGATTCCAACGCGCCAAGGGGATTTGATGTGTATGTGGATCCTGCAAGGATAGACAATCTTTCTCCTGGCCAATCAGCAAATGTTCAACTCAAGATCACTGCATTTCAAACTTCTGATATAGGTCAATTCACCCTCAGGGTTGATGCGGCAGGTACTACAAAATCCTCAAGTGATAAGACAGTGCACCAGATAGACATTCCAGTAGCAGTTACGCTGCAGGGAAAACCGCCGGAGGAGTTTGATTTTGCACTTTCCATCGATCCTTCATCATTGTCCATTCTTCCCGGAGCAAGCGACACAGCTAAGGTAGGTGTCAATTACTTGACGGGCGTGGCCCAGCCCGTGAATCTTTCTGTACAAGATGTACCTCCAGGTGTGACGTATTCCTTCAGCGTCAATGCTCAGAATCCGGGCTTTTCGTCTGACTTGGTCATCAACGTGTCGCCAAACGCAACGGCGGGAAACTATACTCTGACTGTTTTGGCAGAAGATGCGCAGGGCAAAGCGCACAGTGTTCCCTTGGGACTTGTTATCCAGGAAGAAAAACCAGTTACAGGGACTGTAGAAATTGATGCCAGTCCACGGATAGATTCGCTCATGCTAGACGGCTCCTCTCTGTCTGCAAAAGACCTGATCGCGTTCCGTACATGGAACGTCGGAGAAGAGCACCGCTTATCGGCAGCACCGGAAGTTATACTAGATTCTGGTACGAAATACATTTTTGACGGCTGGAGTGATGGCGTAAAATCTCCTGAAAGAACACTATCTGTCACAACGTCTTCTATCGTAATTGTCGGCAATTACAAGCCACAGTATTTGCTTACTGTCACATCTCCTTATGGGGAGGTAAAAGGAACTGGATGGTATGATTCGGGTACCACGGCAGACTTTGCAATTGGTTCTTTGACAGTCCCGGCAGGTTTTGGGGTGGAGCAAAAGTTTGATGGATGGGAAGGCCCCTCGGCTTTGGTAGTTAACAAGTCATGCAGTGGCGGAAGTGACGGTAGAACAGCTGCCGAAAATACATTCTTCATATGCATGGACAAGCCTCAGACGCTTGTTGCGATGTGGAAAGAAGATGCCAGTGGGCGGAATACAATATTGGGCAGCACGGTAGGCGGAATTGCAGCTGCCGGTGCAGGTGCGTTTTCATATTTCAAATTCCTCCGCCCGTCACAGCAGGTACACGTAACGCGGCAAGAAACCATCAAGTCGGATCAGGACCTGAGCAAGGGTCAAAAGGCGCAACAGAGGAACGTTCCAATGCTTAGATGGCATGTCTACTCTCCAAACAAGATCCAAAGAAAGGGAAGGGCCTATGTAGACGTGTTATTAGAAAACGTGGGACAGGTAGACGTCAAGAATATCAAGATTACAGTGACGCCCCCGGCCGGCATAGAATACGACGGCGGCGTTACCACAATCGACTTGATGCTGGCACAGGAATCAAAGAAGCTATCGTTTGTGTTGCGCCATATTGAAGAACAAGGACCGTTCGAAGTGACGCTCAATCTGGGCTATGAATTCATGACCAAGATCATCAGAACAGGCGGAGAAAAGAAGATATCACTAACTGTTCAGGATGTGAACCTTGGTTTAATCAAACCCATTAATGCAACTGGAGATTATAATGCAATCAAGTCATGGCTTCTAGAGAAGGGCTTTACTGTTAGAGAAATTGATGCCTCTTCTAACGCTCAGAGATTGTTGGAATGTGACAGTGTAATTACATCCTTGGGCGATCTTGCAGGCTCTGAATTTACAAGTCAGATAGACCAGTACCTAAAGTCTGGAAAGAGAGTAATAGTATATGAAGATGAAGCTCCTCGGAGAATCGACGATTATAAGGCAATTTCCCACCTTCTTGGCTTTGCGTCTGCGAATATTCGTTTAATCGAGACTGTCCAAGGGTTTGGCATAAGAATATCTGATTCTGAGCATTCCATAACAAGAGAATTCTATGCTGGCAATGTGTTCAGAATTGTCAGTCAAAAAGGTGCAGTACTTGACGGTGATTTGGCCGAGTCCACACGGGTGTTAGCAGAGCAGATGGTAAAAGACGTCAACCAGAATGTTTCGATTGTGCCAGCCATCACTGTTACGAATGACAATCTAGTCTACATCAACACGCCATTGGCAAAGAACGTCAGAGTTTTGTCGCGTGTGTTGGAAAGAGCAATCCTGCTGCAGGAAGCATTAAGCCCGTCTTGATACAGAAGATTTTTTGAATAGCCTCCTGATAATAAGACTGTGCAAAACTACCCGCCCGTTGATACGGTAAATCAAAGAGCACAGAATCCAGGTTCCCTCCCAGTAAACACCGTTGGCAATAACCCCTTAAGGAGAGGGGACGGAAGGGCAAATCTCGTTAGACATCTCCAAAAGATGCTTTTTCAGCTTGGATACCTCTTTGGTTCGAATTCAAGGATTCTAGACGGTGTTGATGGGGACTTTGGAACCGATACAACGGCGGCCGTCCAGGAATATCAAAGGGATCATTTAGACTGGGACGGAACAGCTTTGGTTGTCGACGGAATTGTAGGCGAGCGTACCGCCGATTCGTTGAATAGAGAGATGGTAGGCATTTGGTACGGGTCTTATTCCAGTACTGACAAAGCCGGCAATGCTGTTCCACGTCCTCCAAACCGTTCATTGGTTACGGTCGATATCGACAGCCTTTTCAGCGCCGCTGTGGCATTATTGCTGAGCACTGCGGGTAACATTCGCGTAGTCATTCATCAGCAGGGAACTTTTCCTAACCTCCGGCCGGATCGTTCTGTGAACTTTATTCCCAATGATCCAGAAGTGTCAGGACCAGTACCGCCCCTGCCTGCGCCACCCATCCCAAGATTCCTTTCAAAGGAGACGCACCTGTTTCATCTACACGGCAACAATCTGCCGACGTGGGCAATCAGGGACCAACCGCCGCCAGCGGCTGGACCGGCTCCGGCTCCTCCAGCACCTGGTACCCCCATTCCGGTTCCACTCCAGGCCTTCATGGCGACCGGACCACAGCAAACATGTGTTCATTTTCCCGGTAACCCGCCCCAGAACTTTCCTGAGCCCGGGCGTTTTCCAGCTGGCGCAAATTTCCCCGGGACATCCGGCGACTTTCAATTCCAGAGAGGCCACAATCATCTGGTAGTCGCGGTTTCTGTAAGAACATGGCTGATGCGTGGTTTTGTGTTCAACGGCTGGAGGACCGGGACTTTTGCCACGCCGGTAACTCCTCTGACAAATCCCCTTAACGTAACTTTGCAGGACATAAATGCCAACCTAGGTGGGACTCTCAATGCGTTTTACAATAGACCCAATCATGTCGACTTGGGATTAAACGGTACGGTGTTTACTGCTGACTCTGCAGATACTGTGGGCCATGAAATAGGACACGGTATTTTGGATGCGGTTGCACCGCAGCTTTTTCCTAGCGGGGATTTTGAAGCACAGTCCTTTCATGAAGCGTTTGGGGATATCACCACAGTTTTGAATAGCCTATCAGATCCTGATGTAAGAGAAGAGATCATCAGAGCCACAGGTGGCAATCTGGCGCAAAACCATCTCGGTTCAAGAATGGCAGAAGCGTTTGGAAGGCTTATCGGGACCGGAGGGCCACTTAGAAACGTGTTTACGGCCAATCCTGCACCGAATTTTCCGTTCAACTATAGAGATCCGGCCACCCTGCCTGCAGCCCACACCGCTGGAAACAACGATTTAACCGAGATAATTCGGGAGGTCCATAGTTTTTCCATAGTATTTTCAACAGCTTTTTACGATTGCTTGGTAAATGCATTTGTTAACTTAAGACCAGCCGGTGCTAATGACGATCAGACGGACTTGGCGCTGAGAAGAGCCGCGGGTAGCCTTGGATCAATTCTGGCCCGAGCGATTATAAGACAGCCGGCGCCAGTTCCTGCGCCCCCTCCGGTGGGAGCCAATCCTCATCCAGTAAGAGGGTACTATTGGCTGTTGTCTAGAGAAATGTTCAGAGTCGACAGGGATGTCTTTGGTTCAGCCTTTAGAAATAGCATGCGGGGGACCGGCGCAGGCAACGGATTGGTAGGAAGAGACCTCATTCGAGCCGGCGAAATCTAGGAAAAGCATGAAAGGTAGTGTCAGTGCTTCCAACAGTTGTAAGGTTCTCCATATGCCACAAAAGTATTAAGGGTTAGTGCCTGTAGAATAATTGATTTGATTGTACAGGCCGATGACAGGCTAAAATCCCTGATAAAACTGCCAATAGTTCTTCATGGCAAGGGGAGCGGCGAGATTTTTGACGTCATTAAAAAGTACTTCCAGCTAGATAACGTATTAGAAATTAACATTACAGATCAGATTTTCGAAGACGGGAAAACAAAACTTCTTATCAACATTATTCAAGAAGTCCAGCTAGAAGGAAAAGAGCTGGGCGAAGCCAGCGGACTCATGACGCCGTTTGGCCGCAATCTAACGCTTTTTTTCGATACTGCAGGAGAACTATCTGCCTATGAAATAGACGACCTTGCAGCTGAAGGCGTGGAGCGTAGAAAATTTGATGTGAAAAAACTGATAGAAAACGGCGAGGTGTACTTTGCAGAGAAGGGAGAAAAGATCGATGTGTCGAAATTAATAAGCGAAAGAAAAAGGTACTATGTCCAAGTGAACGAGCAGGGAAAGAAATACCTTAATTTTGTCTACACAACTTGAACATCTAACGCAATAGCCGATTTTGTGAATATAACGGGATCGCGATGGAGATATAGGAGTATTTCATTTTTTATATCACTTGAGCACATACTCTCAACTGCAGGATGTAGTCCGTCGCGCAGAAGCACTGGCCCTTTCATATGAAGGCTCACAAGCAATAATTAAAAAGAAATCAACCGAACTAAAAAACCCGGCTTATTCGATTAACACAGAGAAAATACTCCTTTATCCCGGATGGAGGCTAGCAATAACAAGGATATCCTTTCCGGATAAAGACAGTTTCGAAGTTCGAGTTAATGTAGACCGCGACCTGATTTATTCGCTGCAATGGTACCCCAAGTCACGGGGTAATCAACAGTGACCCGAGATACAGAATCTTGGATCATTGCTCGGAAGATTCTGCCTTGATCTCCACGTTTCCCTTCCACTTGGAACTTAGGGATAAAAGGCCTTGCTCATCGGTGGAAAATTCCTGGGTATCCCCAGCTGATGATTTCAGTGTCAGTTTCATGCCATTGATAACGTTGCCCTTCCCATCAACGAATTCAATATCTAATTTCTTTGGGGAAAGCGGGTCAGCTTCATGTAAAGTGCGTGCTACCACAACATAACAGGCGTGTTACTAATAATTATCCTTTCTATAGGATGAGCAATGTTTATTTTCACATAGGACCACTTTCTATCGGTGTCAGTCAAGCTAGACGACATTGACCTTATCAAAGTGGTTAAGGGTAATGGAGGCGGCGAAGGTGAAGCGGCCGCAGAATCCGATTCACATCTGCAGGAAATACGAACAATTTACGGCATGCGTATTGTCGACAGAAGAAATATTGTGGAAATAGAGATTCCTGGCTCTTCGGGCAATCTCCTTCAAGACATGGGATGCGACCCGGTGAAGATTACCCTTGCCGGTGAAATAATGGGAGAAAAAGCTTCTGAAACAATAGAGCATGTTTTTACCAAATATAATGCTGGCACTCCATTTGAGTTCCATTCTGATCTTACGGCCATCGCTGAAGTAAATAAAGTGGTTATAGAAAACTTTGCTGTAGAAGAAATCGGCGGCTCGATCTCCAGGTACAGGTATGTCATGACTTTGTTAGAGTACAAGGAGCCAAAAGAACAAGAAGAGGAAGGAGAAGAAGAGGAAGGAGAAGTTAGTGCTGGAGTCGACGACATACGCGGCCAGGTCCTAGACGAGGAAGGCAATCCGGCTGCAGGAAAGAAAGTAAAAATCAGCGGCCCGGACGGAGAGACGGAGGTAACCACCGATGAAAACGGCTACTACGAGCTTCTTGACGTGCCTGAAGGAAACTATGTTGTAACAAGTGAGGAAGAAGGGTACGAAGATTTGAGGATCGAGTTTGAGGTGAAGAAGGGACAGGGAAGCCCAGAAAGTGGGGGCGAGGGTGAGGAAGCCGGGTAAAGTGGGTAAAAATTCATCAATCCTGTCAGATTTGCGAAGCCGGAAATAGCCTGCAAAACATCTTTTGATGCTTTCATCCAGAGTTATCAGATCACGTCTTTTTAGATCGATTGCAGAAGCTCACAATTCTATTTCCTCTTTTGTGTTTGTATCAGGCCAGCAAATAACATTAGAGCACGCACTACTTTTTGACTAGAAGTCTTCTCATAAATAGGAAGACAAAACAGTAGTTGAATGGCTGTTCGCTATTAGCCCCAGGTTCATGGCTGTATCTACTTAATTTTGGATGCTAAGCAATTTATGACTTCTAGTGGCTTTAGTACCTTGTTGCCGCACATTGAGTAGTCAGAGGTGCTTTGTGGCTTAACTTCCGCTATCAACCTTGTATTCCAGCAAGGTTTTTGCACTATAGCTTCTTCACAAAATCTTCTTTTTTGATCTCTGCTTCTAACAGAATCGCTCTTAACGTTCCTTCCGGCAGTGGATCACGCCTTGGAATAGAAACTATCATACCTTTTGAATTTCTAAGGATGATGTGACTTCCAGACTGCCTTACGGGAACATATCCAAAATATTCCAAAGCTTTTACTATTTCACGCCATGAACGATTCTTTAGACTCAAAAATCTTGTTCAACTTGAAATTTCGATTATTTCCTTTCTGTAGTTGCCCTTCTTTGCTTCTTCTTCCAGTACATCGAGAATGAGTGAGATGGCATCCTTCATGTTAGCTTTCAGTTCTTCCATGGTTTTACCGTAACTCACTGCACCACGCAGTTCAAGACATCTTCCAGTAAAACCACCTTCAGGCTCTTCCTGCACCAGTATTGTAAACTTGCGCTTACCCACTTTGTTGGTAAGTTTCATGGGTGTTTCCGTACCTAGTAAAGTGGAAAGCAGTTATAAGGATTGAGGATAGAGAAACGAGAGAAATACAGGTTTTGATTCCATAGCGCGTATCTCCTCATCTGCTTACACATATGAGACATCTATGTAATATCTCCAACTACTAGCTATCTTTATTAATTTACTTCGGCCAATGTACACGAATGCGTATTTCTGCCTCGTCAATGTACCAAAGACATGTATTATTAAAGAATGGTAAAAAACTTGGCAAGATAGAAAATCTCATAATAAACAGAGTAACAGACGATGTAGACCTTTTGGTTTTTCCAGAAATAATGCCAAAGCTAATCCGGAATCATGCCGGCCAGGTGGTAGGGATGATGGCGGCCCAGGCTACAGGAAGAATAAAGGATTTCATTCCAATAGACATGATTGCTCCAATAGCCGGAAGCATTAGTGGGCCGATTGGCGGAATTGTTGCGACAGATGTCAGAAAGAGGGTCAGAGTCAGCGAAGAATCGTATTATCTGATTCCCGCCTCTTTCATAAAAAATGTGACTTCTGAATCTGTGGAAGTCAACATGACTGAAGAGGAATGCAGGGACTGGTGTTCAACCGTCATTGCTCCGCCGGAAGTTTATGCCGCGTTTTATGATTCATCGGTCTACAAAGGCGAGAAAAGGTCCGTCGATATAACGATCGGCTTGTCGTCGATTAAGGATACGGTCGTAACAGGTCCCGGTGGAAACGAATTTGTCGTGAAGAATATCGACATCGATACGGACTCAGGCAAAGGCGCGCTTGTCGATCGTTAGAAAAACAATGATTCCGGAAGCTAGCCAGCTTCTTCGCCCCCACTTTCTGGGCTTCCCTGTCCCTTCTTCACCTCAAACTCGATCCTCAAATCTTCGTACCCTTCTTCCTCACTTGTTACAACATAGTTTCCTTCAGGCACGTCAAGAAGCTCGTAGTAGCCGTTTTCATCGGTGGTTACCTCCGTCTCTCCGTCCGGGCCGCTGATTTTTACTTTCTTTCCTGCAGCCGGATTGCCTTCCTCGTCTAGGACCTGGCCGCGTATGTCGTCGATCTCTGTCTCTACGGGAGATTCTTCGGCAGGAGGAGCCTGTTCTTCTGGAGGAGGCTCTACGTATTCTCTTAAAATCAAGCGGTATTTGTAATGGTTCTGAAACCCCGATGATGAGACGATTTGTAATTCCTCAATCAGTACCTTTGGTATTTGGGCATACGTAGAAAGCTCTGATACAAATTCCATGGGTTTGCCTGCCCTGTATTTTGCCCTCAACTGCGTTATGCCCTGCATTGCTGACTCTCCCATAAATTCGCCCTCGATCAGGATTCTGTTGGCACGCCTTCCGACATCACTTATTGTGCTCCCATAGGCACCTGCTGACTTTTGTTCCACCAGTTTCCTTCTTCCAAGGATATTCAGCTTTCTTATGGTCCTCATTTCTTGTACAGTACCTTGGACATCATCCGAAGTCCTTGCATTTAGTATCAGGTCATCTATCTTTACGCTCATAGCTGAAAGCCATACTTTCTAAATTCTTCGTTAATGATCTCTTCTATTTTTCTTTTGAGTTCGCGTGATTCGGATTCTTTGTTTTCAGTCTTACTTTCCTCGAACGGGAATTCATCTAAGCGATCAGGATTGTAATCGTTGTTTATGTTAAGAACGGATTCGTAATTTGATGTCTCTGGGAGATTGTGATGCAGAGTTTCGTTTTTAAATGAATTAAGGCTTTTAGAAACTCTGCTCCTTTTCTGCTGGATTCCTCGCGGAGCGCCGGTCATGGCATACTTCTCCAAAAAGATGTTTGCTGGCAGAGACGTTGCAGGGCGGGCTGATGCTGCAAGTGTATTTTGTAGTTCGTAAATATGAGTCAGGTCTAATTCATCTTGTGCGGTATTTCTAACAGTAGGGGATTTCGCTCCGGTTCTGTGCGTTGCCATCGGCGTGAACCTTGCCATGCTTGGGATTGAAGATGAAATCGACTTTAGCGACTCGGCAGGCACGCCTGGTATGAACCCCATCATATCTGGGATTGAAGATTGCTCACGCTCCGCTTCAGCCCTTTCCGGTTGCACAAATATCATGCTTGGGATTGAATATGCATTAACAGGCAATGACTTGATCATTTCAAGAATTTGAGTATTGGGTTCCCGACTAAATGAACCAGCAACGTTTGTCAGCTGGTATAGCAATGATGATGGCCAAACATATCCGGGGTGGTGAATTTCAGCGTCTTTTTGTACCATGCCACCTATCGAATCTTTGATGTTTTCTTGCATCAAACTTTTTTCTATGTGTTGATCTGATTTTTCTGAGCGTGTGAACTCTTCCTTTTTATCATCAGCAAGGCCAGGACTTTTATCTAGAACTGCAGAACTCGTGATAGGAAAAATTTCTCCAGTTTCATCATTTCTTATGGCCTCCGCATGGGGTATAGAATTAATGCGATGTAATGCGCGCCGTGTTTGAGTATCGATTGTTCCTGCAACAGTTCTAGGTATAGAATCGATACTACTTGGTGCGAGTCCCAATATTTTATTGTCAGAAACTGATGACATCAGATAAGGTACAAGATTTACGATACCTGTGGCGCTGGTTTTTATCTGATTATCAGTCAGAGGTAAATAATTATCCTCGATCGTATTTTTCAAAAACATGCTTCCTTTTTCGTTTGCAGGGGTTGTTTTCGCACCAGTCTGCAAAGGAAGATCAAAGGCGGCAGACCGCAAATAGTTCTGCAGTGGGACGTTATATGCTGCATATGTGAACCCAGATAGCATATGTGAGAAAGATACTGCTCTTCCTACAGCAGGTCCACCAGACAACAATTGCCGGAAATTAGTAATCGGAGCGAGTCCACCATGCGTGTCAGCAGCCGCGCCGGCAGGCTTGACCGAGTCGTCGATATTTGCCAGCTCTGCTTTGCTTTTCTGGGCCTTTTCTCCGACGATAGGTGCAGCCCTGGGTACTTGTCCAATGTCCTGCACGCTAGCCTGTTCGCCAATCCTGTTAACAATATTTAGAGGCCCACTTACGGCCATCATCAATGGCCTCATGGTGTAGTCAAGAGAACGTTGGTGAAGCTGAGATGGCCTATTTTCTGTTCTTCTTTGACCAAGCAGATAGCTATGGACAGGCAACAAAGAGTGGCTTGGAACGGCATTGCCAATCAAGGCAACCAGTGGGGTTGAATGTTGCGATGGGAGATTTGCATGTGGAGGCTCACTTTCAAGTCCAGAAATTGTTTGGGTGTCAAATGAAAGGTCATTTTCTCTATTACCAGATATTTGTTCCAGGCCGCTGCGAACTATTGTGGGATAGGCCCTGCCCACAGATGCTAAAGGACTCCACGAATCCCGATCTTTTTCATACGATGATGATAAGTCTGGTAGACTGATACGAGTTGCTTCTGCCCTTTCGCTTCCCAAGTCGGCAGTCTCTGTAACAGAAGGTAGTCTGTTTGATTTTTCATCAGGATACCTCACTTTTTGTGATTCAATCAAATGATTCGGAGCAAAGTCGATTTTGCGGCTAGTCGCCTGTGCTGATGGACGGAAGATAGAGGGTTTTTCAGACAAGGCATTCACATGCGATAGCATGATGGCAGCCGAGACTGCAGGGGACAAAGCGATCATTTGAAGAGCAGTGATTTTTTCCAGTGCGGATATCGCCGAAAAAGTAGGACTCGCATGAGATTCAGGAACATAGTATCTTGAAACTTCCGACGGCGATTGTTCCTGTTTGTCTTCAACAGCTTGTAAATTATCACGCCTGCTTTCAGGTATTGCAGGGTGTAGTTCGGGACGATAATCGCTTTCTGCAAGTTCAGCACCAGATTTCAGGTTTTCAGTGTCCTGTCGATATGGTTGTCTTGTCTTTCTAGCCGGAGCGGACATCTTTGCCGGCTTGCCACGAATTGCGACTCCCGGCAGGCGGGAAAGCGAGCCTTTCTCGTAGGCTACCACCCCCATCTTTTTGGTTTGAGGTGAAAAAGATGCGGCTTGAACGCCTTTCCCCAGCAGATTTGTCAGGTGGGAAGATGGTATTTGTTTCAATGCAACGTGCGGCAGGGGGGCAGTTTGGGCGCCAAGCTTCAACAGTCCATGTACGTAATTTACTGGTTGTAAATCGCGCCAGTGTTTTGTAGTCGGCTCTGAAGCCGGCAGTTCGTTTGGATAAAGCTCGGTTTGTGAGGTCTCTGGCGAGGTTATTTGTTCGATTTCAGGTTCATTTTCAGTATATTGTTCATAAGTCTGTTCAGGAGGCCGCTTCCTTTGTCCAGCGACGGATCTGGGCTTGGCTGGCTTCTTTTTTCCAGGGCGCCCGCCGGCATAATAAATGCGAATCAGTTGCATGGCGTATGCGTTTTGTGACGAATTCCATCCAGTAACAACCAGATTTGAAATTGATTTTCTTACTGCAGAGTACATGTTTGTTAGATTTGATAGCACTTCACGCTGATGTAGAATGAGGCTTCTCAGCGCAGAGAAGAGGCCAGATGAATTTTTTATAATTTCATCGTATTCTGCCACGCTACTTTATCATCCCTCTCCCCTAAAGACAATTCTTGTTATTCCCTGCTCGGCGAGTTGTTCAAGCTCTGCTGATTCTGCCCTGGACTTTAGCGCGGCCATAAGAAAACCAATCTGGTCTCGCGTTAAATTGGCAGGGCTGTCTGCCAGTTTATAATCAAGATCCAAGCAGAGTGTAGCCAGTTCTATTCCTTCGACGCTGCGCGCGAAATCCTCTATTTCACGCCTTTTTTTTTAACTGCTTCCGGCGGCCCTACCCCGCTTATCTCAAGCACTTTCATTCCGACATACTCTGGTATGCCGAATTTCATGTCGGCTACTTCCTGTGGCGTAAGTTTGGGTTCAACCAACCCCAGCGAAGTCGCCAATCTCAAAGCTTCAAAATTCTTGTCCAGCTCCACCTTGGCTGTATCTGGCACGCCATCAGGCGTAAGCGGGACTGGTCCTATGATAGAAAATATTTGAGAGAGCTCACCATCGGTGAGTGGTCGTATTACGACTTCTGCACCATAGTCCTTTAATTGGAGGACTTCTCTCCTGTTCGTTCCTTGCAGTATATCTTCCTTGGTGAGCCTCTTCAATTATTTTCTACCTTCATTTGTGCAGTATTCAGGCCAACAGTTTCTGTCTTTTATTCTTCTCTTACCCTTGTCGACGTGAAGTAGTACGTGGTTACTGCTACGCCTGTTGCATCCATGCCGAACGTCTTTTCTTCAAGGTAACATTCGTCGAAGGTTATCTTCTTTACTGCTTTGTCTGAGCCTTGTGGAGTCAGCTCGACCACGACCTGGAAGTGCTTAAGTCCGGTGATGGTTTCATACATCTTTTTGTCCAATTCGGCGTACGCGGATCTGACCTTGAGCGTTCCTTGAACAAAGAGTGCACCATAGTACGCGCCCATTCTTTCGTCCGTCGATATGGTATGGATGTTCTGGCGGTTCCTTGAAATCTTGAAGTCTATAGACTGAACGCCGGGTACATCTTTCCCATCTACCATGATCTTGCTTGCGCTTGCCGCCATCAGTAATGGTGTAGACATTTTCTACTCATTCACCTCCTAAAACGCTTGGACGTTAATCGTAGCGTAGATGTAGTCCATGGCCCTCACTGGTCTCACTGCGCTATCGACCCTAACAATTCCTTGTGCAAAGTCGGATTGCGATGAATAGACATCAACCACGTAAGCAGGTTTGGTGTTGTCAACACTTGGGACTATGGCTCCTTCCTTTTCCATCCCTATCAGGAACTCGGTGATCCTTTCTCTTAGAGCCATTCTTCCCCTTGCATTGTTGAGCGTGCCGATGAACAGGTCGGCAATGTTTTTGATTCCCCTTACAGAGTGATCGGCAATTCTCATCACGCTTATTTGCTCTTTGCTGGTTGTGATGCCCTTAACGACGATTATGCCTCTGCCTTTAACAGCATCGATGGGAAGCACGCCGTTGCTCAAGAGCTTCATCTGTTCCGAGGGTGTGTATCTTCTTTCTATATCGGCAATTCCTGATAATGCCTTGAATGTCGGTGATTCGTAGTAGTTCAGTTTGCTTATAAGGCCAGCCACACATCCAGCAGTGCCGTATGGCGCAACGAGAATAAATCTGTCGCTTGCCAGAACCTCGGTCCTCTTTATAATGTCGTCCACCGACTCGTTCTTTCCAACTGTTCCGATCCCTATTCTCGGACCAAGGGGTTTCGGCTCTTTTCCCAAACTCATGTTTTTGCAGTGCGCATCTACAAGCGCATGGATCTCTGGATCAGAATTTTCGCATACATAGACCATGTCAATGTTGGATTCCAGTTCCAAGAATTCGAGAGCTTTTTCATAATCTTCCTTTGCTGGTGGCGAGAACATGGCACCTTCGATTCTCACTTCCTGTGGCCCAGGATTGTTTTCCACCGTTGGTTCAGTCATTGAAGATTCTGCGTTTATCCATTTTGAGCTTTGATTAATGACGTTGACCAGGTATAGCGTGTTTGCAGGATTCATGTCCAGGTTTTCGTATTCTTCCTTCTCTCCGCCTCTAAGGACTTCAATTCGGACAGTATTTTCGGATGCGCCTCTCATGACCTTGACTTCTATTACGCTGTCGCTAACTTCCTTGGCCGTCAGCTTTACTACATCCCTGTTCCTTCTCCCCCCTCCGCCTTTAAGGGTCACACTGGCGGGTGTTCCACTAGAGCCTGCGGTCCTTATAGCAACCACTTGGAATACCCCGTTGAGAAATGCGCTCTTTGCTTCCCGAATTAGGGAACCTGGGGTGTCCTTCAGAAATACCTCGGTAAGCTCTTTGTAACTAGTCGCGGTAAAGGGCTTACCAACCGGGCCTTTGTCGGCCGTTCCTATCATTCCTACAACTCCTGATGGATAGAGTTGCTGCGGAACAATTTCCTTTATTACCTGTACCTCAACACCGGGAATTACCCTTGCCATGCGTTAGTGGTAGTGAAGGTATTATTTAACAATTTTTCAAAGCCACCAATTAACAGGCTTAGAATCGTAATAGAATTACAAATTCATATCTCCATAGTTAGGAGGATTTGGATATCAGCAAAAAAGTTTAAAGAAACGGCGAGGGTGGTCTAATCATTGCTCCATCCGGTATACAAATTACAGATTGGCTCGCTTTCACTGGAGCCAGATAGCTCTGATGATCTAATAGAATTCAACGTGAAGCTTAGCATGGATTCAGCGCCTGGTAATTTTCAAGGACTCATCAGGAAAGGAGATCAGGGGATAGGCTTTGCCAAGAATGATCCGGTGTCAGTATCCCTTGGCTACAATGTAAATGATAACAATGAGCTGACAGATGTTTTCACCGGAACGGTGGACTCTTTTAATCTTCAGAGCTCAAACGTCAGGGTAACCGCGCTGAGTTCTTTTATCAAGCTTTACAATCTTAGCGTCAACAGATT
The DNA here is from genome assembly GCA_037441265.1 of Nitrososphaera sp. Lineage (GTDB taxonomy): Archaea > Thermoproteota > Nitrososphaeria > Nitrososphaerales > Nitrososphaeraceae > Nitrososphaera. The sequence goes on from JBBISN010000001.1 coordinate 37,541, forward strand.
TTATGAGAATCAAACTGCGGGCGCCATTGTAAAGGACCTGGCAGATAGCGTAGGCATCGAGATTGAGACTGTCTCTGATGGAATAGAGCTTCCATACTATACGGTTGGCGGAAACAAGACTGCATATGAGAATATCATCGAATTAGCAGAGATTTGCGGTTTTGATTTCTATAGCACCGATAAAGCAAAGCTTGTCTTCAAAAAACATGAAGCCAAAGAACCGCATTCACTGGAGTATGGAAAAAACATCATCAGAATCCGCAGGGTGGATCAATCACCCTCTGTAGATTCTGTAAAAGTCTATGGAACCAGCCCATCTGGCTCTAAAGGGCGCGATGTGTCCCATTGGCTGACAAAGAAAAACATTCAGGGTTCCAGCGGAGATGGCAGCAATCAACTATTAGTGCAGAATAAGGCAATCAGGAATGAAGATACCGCCCAAAAGGTGGCAGAAGCCATTCTTAACAAGATGAAATCGCTTATAGTAATCAAGGTTGAAACAATTGGAAACCCCAAGATTATGCTTGGTAACACTGTCAAGGTTCAAGGAGTACCTGAGGAATCGCTCAATGGAGAGTTCCAGGTGAGGGAAATCGAACACTATTTGAGCAAGTCCGACGGTTTTATCACAATGGCGCTCTGCAGGAGTACCGTCCAATAAATTACAGGCTGATGCAAATGAGTGGAATAATTGACGTGATAAAAAAGGTGGCTGCAAGCGAGGTCAAAAAAGTGCTTATCACGGAGCTCGGTGTGGTAACTTCTGTCTTCCCGCATTCCAGCGATAGCGACAAGGATAACTATGAAATCAACGTGAAATTAAAGGACAAGGACGTCGAGCTGCGTAAAGTTCCTGTCTTGACGCAACATATAGGGTTGTCCAATATTCCTCATGTCGGTGACCTTGTTCTTATTGCATTTATCAACGGAGACATCAATTCGCCTGTAATACTGGGCAGACTTTATAACGACGAAGACAGGCCTCCAGCAAGCAAAGAAGAAGAGATCATCTACAAGCCACCCTACTCAAAGGAAGCAAGTCTAAAGAGGTTCAACATTATTTTGCCCGGCTCCGAAGACAACGTGAATATCGAGATTCATGATGATTCGATGAAGATCAAAATTGGCGATTCGCTCATCACGGTAAAGGATTCTGGCATGATCGAGTTTAAGACCAGTGGAGGGTCAAACTGCACAATGATCATGGATGACAATGGTGTTCGCATCGATAGCGACGCTGACGTGCAGATACATTGCAAAGGGAGCATGACGGTTGAATGCGACAAAGATTTAACGTTTAAGGCTATGAACATCACGATGGAAAGTCAGCAATCCCTGAAATTGAAGTCTGGGGCCAGTTTTGACATACAGTCCACTGCTCCACTAAACATTAAATCGGATGCAACTGCGAACCTGGAAGCCACTGCTCCACTCACTGTAAAGTCAAGTGCAGTGCTAACTATAAGAGGAAGTCTGGTGAACATCAACTAGCATCTGGAAGAGAATGAGACAATGAGCAGCGAGAACAAGAATAAACTTCTTGGATCTGATTTAATGCTGACAGAAACTGCCTTGGGATCAGATCTGGCAGTGAGTGAAAATGGTGAAGTCGTGGTTGCTTCAGAAGAGGTTAATCTGGCACAATCAATTCTGCATCGGCTCAGGACGGCTAAAGGTGAATTGGCCGATATAGGTCATCCAAATTACGGCTCAACGATTTTCAACTTTGTGGGCCAGCCAAACAATGAGATTGTTAGAGCACGTCTTAAAATGACAATAAGAGAAACGCTTGCTCAGGAACCTCGAATAAAAGAGATAAAAAGCATCGCGGTGAAAAGCCGCCTGCCAAGCAAAGAGAAAGCAAAGGAGATAGAGAGGCCCAAGGTCACTGTGGAATTATCAAAGTTCTCTGAGGGGCAGGTCAGCAGGAGTGCGGGACCCAACCAGGATTTTAGTTCTAGCGTAGACGTAAAACCAAGTTCAATAGACATCCTCAATGCGGTAGACGTGGAAATTTCTATAATACCAATTGGAAAGAACGTTCCTTTGAATATCGTATTTCCGTTTTATCTGGAGGTAAGCGGGTGATTTGTGCAGTATGGTGAATGATTCGCTGGCAAAAACGGTTCACTTTAGAAAGTCGTATAAAGACATAGTCGACGACGTACTTGCACAAATTACAAAAGGGGTTGCAAAAGAAAAGCATGTATACGAAAGGATCAAAGTAAAGTATCGCCTAGAATTCTCGCCGGTCAGGAGAATAACAAGGGTTGAAGGCCTCCTCAAAGGTGAAAAACGTTCATTTGATGAAAATGTCGATTACAGGCTTTCTGACAACATGCTTGAATGGACTGGAGAAAACAGGCCTGACGAGAAAACCGAGTTCTATGTGAGCTATATTTTCAGCGAGCCGTCTGGTCTGACAGACGTCAATACTGGAAGTGTACTGCGAACGATTGTAGAGGCAATTAGTAAGGAGCTTGATTTCGTGTATGGCCAGATCGATCAGGTATACAAGTCTGGATTCATAGATACTGCAAACGGTAATGCGTTGGACCTTGTTGCTGCGATTCTCGGCATCCAGAGAAAGGTCTCAACCCGTGCAATGGGTTACATCACTTTCTGGAGGGATAGCGATCCTCCAGAGATAGTGGTAACTGGAGAACCAATACTGTTTGACGGCAGGGAGCTTTACCAGCTCAAACAAGCTCCTCTAAAAAGAATAATTGCAGTCAATGGCATCGTAAATGAAAAAAAGTATCCCTTCAGGCCGGACTTTGATTATGCAATCGAGCTGGAAAGAAATTCAATAAGATGGTTGGCCGGCGGAACAAGACCAGACAATAAAACGGCTTTTTCAGTCGACTACAGCGTTCATCAAAAAGTGATGGTACCGGTGGGAACGAGAGTTTCTACCGACCCGACACAACTTGGAGGGGCGATCTTTTTTGAAACAATTAAAGAAGCAGTACTGAAAAAGATGCCCAATGGACAGTGGGAAGCCGATGCGCAGGTGCGATCTCTAACCCCTGGCAGACAGGGGAATGTTGTTTCCAGCTCCATTACATTTATGTCAAAACCCCCGGATCTTGTTGAGAATGTAATAAACAGGTCCAACCTGGAAGGCGGGACAGACTATGAAGACGACGCATCTCTACGAGAGCGGGCAAAAAAGGCATTGGAAGTAGCCGGCAAGGCAACCATGGACTCTCTTAGATTTGCCCTGGAAGGCGTTGAAGGAATAGAATCCATACTGATACAGGACATCCCTGATGGCGTTCCGGGAATTATTAGAGTGGTAGTCGACGGGGGAGACGAGAAAGAGCTTGCAGAAGTAATAGAGGACACCAGGGCAGCCGGAATAAAAGTGGAATTTTCCCGACCAAAGATCGTTTCTGTTGACATCAGTTTGACCATCGTTCTAAAGAAAGAGGTAAAAGACGTGGACCAGAAAAAATCAGAAGTTGAAAAGCGGATCAGGGATCTGCTGTCATCTTATAAAATAGGAGACGACCTGATATTCAACCAGATACTTTCAAGTGTAGTAGCAATACCTGGACTAAGAGACGTTAAAGAGCTAACAATAGCTGTATACAGGGAGGGAGGAAAGATCGCGACCACATCTAAGGAGAACATCGTGATAGATGAAGATGAAAGGGTCTCTGGAAGAACTATTACAATAAACATTGAGGAAAACGCAAAATGAGCATTGAAATAACGGAAAAAATCATCAAAAGGCTGCCAGAATTCTACAGGGCGCGTGAGAGGGATTCTCTCTTCTATACAATAGTCAATGCCTTTGCAAAATCGATCATGGAACAGCAGAAAGACTTGTTCTCCGTGATGAAATCACACTGGGTTGATACAGCATACGGCCTGGACCTTGACCTTTTGGGTTCGCTCCTTAGACTCAAGCGTAAGAGTAATGAAAAAGACGCGGATTTCCGTATCCGCATCAAGTCTACCGTGGCGAACTTTAAAGGTGGAGGAACCGTCGAGGCGGTAAAAACACAATTGGCGCTTTATCTGGCAATAGCAAAAGATCAGATTGTATTGATTGAAAACCCGCCCGTTCCAATGACGGTAGAGAAAACGGTCAGAAGCGGGGATGCCTGGCAGATGAGCAGTGTAAGCGTAAACCATGAACAAATCATGGTTGTTCTTGCAATTGGAGAAGGCGAAGCTAGAGAACCAACATTAACTGATAGCGATAATAACTTTTCAATAAAATACAACGGCACGATCAAGTCCGGAGAGACGCTCATAATCAAAGACGGGAAAGCCGAGCTGGACGGTGTAGATGTGAGCAGCAATGTTTCTTTTAATCCCATAGCTAAACCGATGGTCTCGCGGAAAGATTCGAGATGGATTTACAGGGAAAGGCTTTCCGATACCCTGGGAAGATTTAACCAGGCCAAGTTTAATGAACATGTTTTTTACAAGCCCATACCGCCAACCACCATTCGCTTTGAATGGACAGCACACATGTTGGCAGCATTCGAGGTTAAAGTTCCCCTGAGCGTTCTGGAAAGGGACAATATCTCAAAACAGGAAGTGGTGGAATTAGTTAATGCTATAAAGGCCGCAGGGGTAAAGGCATTTGTTACATTTGTGGAGTGACTCATAATGGCCAAGTTCGAACCGCTTCTCAAGAAGCCCGGCGAATACATCAATGCAGAGGACTGGAACAACATACAGCAAGGCCTGCTGGAAGAGATTCTCAGGCTTGAAAAGGAATTGAGGGCACTAAAGGACTATGTGGATAACATGGGCGAGAGTGTGACCCTAACTGAAGTAGACAGTCCAGCTGGCAAATTCTATCCGCTAGATGTGCTTGTTCCAGGAGAGAGCAAGACCTACGAATCAAGGGCCATGGGACTTATTACAAAACAATGGGTTCCGGCAGCCAGGGGCGTGGAAGATGTGATCTGCGAGTTTGGCATCACAGACTTTTTTGAGATCCTGCATTACTGGTCAGGCGCAGAAAACGGCGATAAGAAGACGCTTGAAATAGAACTACGATACGTAGACGGTACTTCCGAGGTAATAGGGTCCAAACTATTTATCAACGATAGGAATACAATCAGCTTAAACCGCGACAAAGATAATCCTTATCTGGAATTTATCACGGCTCCTAATCGTACGGCTTGGTATAAATATCAGGTAATAAACAAGAACCCAAACAAAAAAGTTGGTTACATAGTTTTCAAGAACATAAACCCGGAATGTACCCCCAGGATAGGTAATGTGATTCATACGAGGTCAAAGATCAAACCCATGCGGTGACCAAATTAGGTAGTTTAGGTTGCTAAATTCCATAATTACAGAGATTTCAGGAGCTCTCCAGAAAGGTCTTCAGGATAAAGTGGACAAGGGAAACATCCTAACAATGCGGAAGGTGGATCTTTCTGAATCTTCTTCCCTTCCAAAAGTTACAGTATACGACGCAGGATTCAGATTTGAAGAAATAGGCCTCAACGGCAGCCTAGGAAATGTCAGGGAGGAAACAATTGAAAAGTTTGGCGGCGACGGGAAAAAGACGGTTTTTCAGTTGCAAGATATACCGGTCAGGCCCCTGCTTGGCGTTGAAGAAGGCCCTGCAAGGAGGAATGAAATTGATGATTACAAGGTGGATTATAATTCAGGCACAATAAAATTCCGTTCTCCACCTGCAAAGGGCGAAAAGAATGTTGTCGTGAGATACTTGCTTCCAAAAACGACCGGCGAGGTCAGGGGGCTCAGGCTTTCAATTGACTGTCGTATAGATATCTGGGCAGTGGATCAAAAGAATTGTGACGATATTACAATCGACGTGATGAAAACGTTGTTGTTATCTAAAGAAGACTTTTCCTTAAAGGGGATTAGAGTAATTCCTGTAAATGGCGTGCATATTGAAGACAACCCGTCATCTTCAAGCAACGTGCATGGCAGAAGACTGACATACACCCTAGAGACAGACCTGCAAGTTAAAATCGACGGTTCAATCATCAAGAAAATATACATTGCAGGAGAAAAATAGCTGCACCGCATCGCGCAAAACGCGTTCGCTATCCGATGTTTACTGTAACCTCGCCCATTGTTATGGTATTGGGAGCTCCAGCTTCAGTTATCATATCCCCTACCCTGGCCGCCGGAAGGCTATTGATAAGCACCGTAGCGCTGCCCATGGATACAACTCCTCCCACGTGCGGTTTTGGACCATCAAAGAGAGGGCATGCATGAAAATCGCTTCCCATACGCCATGCGGGTTTTCCTCCTATCAGCACGTTCACGCTACCCGGACCTGGGCCAAGAGGTGTTCCATGACTTGTCAGAGACCCGAGAGTCGCAGCCGGAGGCATTGCGTAACTCTCCACGTCGTTCCTAATTAAGTTGCAGGCTGCTCGCTACCGCATTTGTCGCAAAACTTTGCAATGCGGGGCAAAGCGTTATCGCAGTTTCTGCATTTTTTCGGATTATCGTCTATGATCTCTAGTCTGTTAGTGCAGTAAGGACAGACCCTAGAGTCGAAAGGTATACCCTTGCCGCAGTGCCAGCAGAATTTTGTAAGCGGTGGCGGAGCCGGTCCTGGTGCTGGCTTTGCTTCAGGAAGCACCACAGTAAAGTAAAGGGTCAATTCGCCGACTTTACCCTGAAGGAACGGCTTGAATCGGGAAATCGGAGGGACTTTATAGTTTACTTCAATCAGATTCTTTTGCCCTGTCTGGCCTGTTTTTACTGCTTTTGTTACATCGACGTCTGATATCTCTACATAAGTTAAGGAACGCTCTGATTCTGGTAGATCTGGAATTTGAACACTTTTACCATTGATCATTATCGGGCGATCCGGATCCAAGTAGGATCCGGGACTTCCCCGGGCATCAAATGTAAAAGACAACAACACCTTTTCAACATCCTGGTATCCAAGAACGACCTCACGGTGGGCAGGAGGGTATCCTATTTTTTCGTTGTTCCAAACATGATGTGTGTTGCGCGGCAAGATTATCACCAATTTTTTTATGATTGGAGCGCACCAAGATGAAACCCGGTAAGCTCCATACTGACACGTATTAGGTACTTTCTTTTAAGGTTTTTTAAGGGACGGCTGTTTAGTCCCTGAGTTATGACCGGGCTTTTCTGTATGCTGCCCGGTTTATTTTTGAAAAAGTTCGTTAGCTTTTTATCAAAAACAAACACTTTCTGTATGGAGATGAGCGGTGAAGGCGGGTCTTCTGATACCTTGCCAACGGAGAAGGTCAGCGAAGAGCTTCCAGATCCGCTTCCAGCCGCCAAATTGTGCAACAAAAACCCTCCTTTTAACCCGGTACAAGGCGAGGGCGCACTTGGGAACAGGTTTGCAGGAAAAATGCATTATGCTGGCAGCGATAAGGAAGAACTTGTCAAGACTCTTCAAAAGATGTTGAACGAACTAGGGATCAGGGATGATGACGGCAATCCCTTAGAGGTAGACGGAGATTTTGGTAGCAAGACGGAAGGTGCAGTAAAAAAGTTTCAAGAAGAGAACAAAGACTGGGACGGGGAGCAGCTCAGCACCGATGGCCTGGTAGGCCCCAAGACTTCTGATGCATTGAACAGAGCGATGGTCGGCAGATGGTACAAGGTATACCAGACAGACAAGAGTCTTACAGACGACAAACCAATTATCACCGTGACATCTGAGCGTCTTGCAGATGGCATACCAATGTCACTGGAAGGCGCCGAGGCTGAATCCGAGGCTGAAGAAACCACGAGGAGAAGAAGGGACGATGGCAGGAGCGCCTTTGAGAATGTGCCGCCGCCAATCCAACCGAGCAGCTTCAAAATAGAGATCCTTGACTCAGCGTTCAATGACTTTGAGGAGCCAATAAAGTTTAATGTTGAAGAAAGAGAGACCACCACCAACGAAGAGGGTTTTCTGATGTTGCACAAGAAAAGATCTCAAATCGAATTGGTTGGTAAGAGTCCAGAAGCGAGCTCGACTTCTGACGGGCAATGAATGCCATGATTCCAAAGTTGTCAAAGAATATTTAAGAACAACAGTGCAAGAGCAGAACGCTTGCAACATACAGACGGAAGGATCATTATCGTTGGCGACATTCCGAGAGCACGCGATGAATTGGATTGTCCTCCCTGGTTTGATCGAGGTCAAGATGATCGAGGTGTAGAAATGCCCCCCGTCAGACCAGGAAACAGAGTTACAATCTTGATTGATGGACGCGATACTTTTCGATCCATGGTCGACGCAATCAGGACTGCAAACAGCAACAATCACTACATTTACATGTTGAACTGGTTTGTGGACCTTGACTTTGAACTTGTTCCCGGCACAAGATTAGGCGACCTGCTTTCTTCAGCAGTTGGCAGCAATGTTCAGGTGAGAGCGATGCTCTGGGATCAGTTTGGAACCCAGAATACTGCCGAGGTAAGACGGATAAACGCGTTGTCGGATGGTGGTGCCATTCTTGATAATAACACGTTGAATTTTGGCAGTCACCACCAGAAGATACTCGTCGTAAAGGGAACAGAGGGGCTTGTAGGATTCTGCGGTGGTATTGACTTTAATCCGGACCGCCTTCGCGCCAGCGGAACAGGAGCAAGGCCCGGACCGACCACTGATCCAGGTGATATTGCCACCAGGAGCAGCGGCTCGTCCGGAGGAGCTGGAGGTCCCCTGCATGATGTCCACTGCAAGATAGAAGGGCCGTCATCGTGGGATCTTTTGCAGATATTTGTGCAGAGATGGACCGATCATCCTGATAGTGCCCCCATTGATAGGGCAAAGGGCGTACTGAGAGGATCGGCCGAAGCGGTTCCGTCCAGCAGAGGCGACATGTGCGTTCAGATTGGCCGCACTTTTGGAAATGGCTCAAGCCATAGAGGTATCAGGAATATTCACGGTGATCCGTTTTACAGCTTTGCGCCCCGTGGAGAGCAAACAGCAAAGCAGGTCATATTTCATGCAATACGGCAGGCCAGGCGCTTCATCTACATGGAGGACCAGTATCTCATAAGCATGGAGGCAAGCAGAGTATTGCAGGCGCAGATCCCGCATATTCAGTTCTTGATAATCCTCATACCTGATTCAAGTATCAGCGATCTGCCACGGGTGTGGGAATTTCGTAGAAGATTCATCACTCCGTTGATGGCCGTGCCCGGGGCCAGCAGCAAAGTGGCCATATGTTTCAGAAGCCCCGCAGGCTCTCCTCATACGTACATACATGCAAAAATGTTCGTGGTTGACGATGAATTTGCAGTCATTGGATCAGCAAATTGCAATAACAGGGGATACACCCATGATAGCGAGGTTGTTGCAGGTATATGCGGCATGTTTGATGACAGCATAACATTTGCCCATGAATTGCGAATCAGGCTGTGGAGAGAACACTTGGGGCTGAGCAGGGCAGATGTCTCTGACCCCATTGCAAGTGCCCGGCATTGGTTCTCGCCCCCGTCGACCTCGTCGATAAGCGTATACAATCCGACCGCGGGAACGGATCCGCTATGGCAGAGGCTCATACCTGAGAATATAATCGACCCAGACGGTTCTTGAAACAAGAATATGTTGTTCTACAACACAGATTGCTCGGATAGGGGGCTGTTGCATCTTGCTATGGGAAACCAGTGCAGGACATAATGGTAAGAAGATGCGAAGTGCGGGATTCGAACCCGCGATCCCGAGCTTGGGAAGCTCGTACCTTAACCGGGCTGGGCTAACTTCGCTTAACTGCAATCACTGGAATCTGAAAATAAAAGCGTTTATTTCAGTTTAAAGCTTCTTCCGCTGCGAAACGCTATTGTCCTTGCCGATGATCTGTCGCGCGCGCCGCGCCGGTTTGCATCGATGTTCTGCGGCCGCGACGTGCCATGCTCGTCCACGATCTCGACATCGACGGTGTCATGGAATCGTTTTTTCACAAGCCAAGCCATCTGGCTTGCCATGGTCATGTTGCCGTCGCCTATTCTGACCACTTTTTTCCTGGAGATGATGCCTCCCAGTATCGCGCAAATCTTTTCTATTGCCTGCAGCGGGGACGATTCGACGGTGCTGACTATCTCTTCATGCATGTAAATGACTGATATCCCGATCCTGCTTCCAGGATCGATGCCTATAATCATCTGGTCGTCTGCGTGTTCGCCGGCGATGCTGCGAAGTATCTTGGCCTTTGCAATGGCAGGATACTTTTCCAGCTCGGTATCCAGGATCACGCTGCCCTTTCTGTGGGCAGTTATTATCCCTGCCTCGTCACGTGTGGTTATTATGACCTTTGCATCGGTTGACGCGGCTTCTTCCGGAGACAGAGAATCGTACTTTAGATCCATAAGTTTCAGCGCACTGGTAATCCTGTAGTACGGTGCACCGCGAACAGTAGCCACTGCTACCCTGTATTGTAAAAGCTCCTTTATCAGGGGCGTTTCATCAACAGCTAGATTTTCCAGAAAAGCGCTTTTAAGCTTTGTGCTAGTTAATCGGCTTGCCGTCTGCCGAGTACTTTTTGATCTTTGGGGCAGGCTGTTTTGCTTCCTTCTTGGGCGCTTCTGCCTTTGGAGCTTCGGTGGTTTCCAGCACAGTCTTTATGATGCTGTCGACTGCCTTGTCAAAGGAGGCCTCTATATTCTTCCGGATGCCGTCAAGGTTCTTCTCTGCTTCCTTCATTATCGCGGCCGATTCCGCTTCAGCTTCAGCCTTGGCGCTTTCCACGATCTTTTTGGCGTCTTCGTTTGCCATCGCAATTATCTGCTGCTTTAGCTTGTCGATCTCTTCGTTGGATTGAACCATAAGGCGCTTTTTCATATCCTCTACCTGAGAGCTAATTCTGTCAATATCGTTTTCAAGTTCAGATAACGAGCCTATGAGGGACTCGACAACTGAGTGTGAAGTGGAAACCGTCTTGGTCTTTTCGTGTTCCAAGCCAACAGAAATGGAAGTAAGGGGGATATTTAAGTCGTGAGGCTGAGGATCGCCTGCGCCATGTCGCCCTTGGACTCGGTCAATGCGTTGATCGCCTTCTCCCTAGATACGCCGGCTTGCTGCATGACCAGCATGATATCCTCTTCCTTGAAGGTCGGCACCTCGCGTTGCTTTTCCTCGATATCGGTCGCAACTACCTGAAAGATTGTGCTGTCCTTGCCCTTCATCTCGATTACCTGCGGCTTGATCAGGTACATCTCCTTGGTGTCGGTCTTGATAATGACTTCCTCAACGTTGGCCATTTCCTTCATGTCGAGGCCCATCTTGTCCAACATGCGCCTCATTTCGCGGTTGCCGCGCATCATGTTTCTCGTCTAATCCGTTCTACCTTTTATTCCTTCGCGCACTTTGACCGCGACGCCTCTGTCGTACTGCTGCATTAGATTAGAGCCAAGCACCGCGACACCGACTGCTATCGTCTCCTGACTGTCATTTAGGACAGCGACGTCTGAGCCTGCCGCGATGTTGCTTCCGCACCATTTCACATGTCTGCAAAAAAGCGAACGCCCCTCGCTGACGAATGGGACCGCATCCTGGACGGGCACTATGCAGTTTTCCAGGAACTGTCTGCTGTTATTTACCAGGTGCTGCGCGCCGAAAACGGTGAGGGCCAGTCCGCCGTCCGTCCGGAGGGTTGCAACCAGCCTGCCATCTATGCTGAAATTCTTTATTCTGCCGGTCCTCCTTGAAAACTCGAACTGCAGGTCTGCCGGCAGCGCATTTGAAACGCCGCTTCCAAACAGCGCATCAACGTGGCGGCAAACCTTCTCACGGGGATCAACAGGTAACGGGTTCAAACACGATTTGTTTCATGTACCCACATAAATACAGTGCCCTGTTACCAGTTGTCATTTTATCTATATAGGAAACAATTACACATATATAGAATTGTATGAGACCCTACTTCTGATGGAAAATAACGTCGAGAACGGGAATGGCAACGGCGGGCGTGGCGAAGAAACAAGGAAATTGCAGTACACCGGGGGCTCTTCATACATTGTTTCGCTGCCCAAGAAATGGATACAGGACCTTGGCCTGAAGCAGGGAGACCACGTTGTCATTCTGAGGCAGGGAGATTCCACCCTTCAGATCGCTCCGGCCTCAAAGAGAGCGATAAAAGAACAGAAGGAGGCCACCATCGAGGTTACAAAGGATAACAACCCGTACTTTATTGCACGAAAGCTTATTGCGCTTTATTTTCTGGGCTACAACACCATAAACGTGGTCCCCAAGGACGGCAGGCTGTCAGTAGAGCAGCGCGAGGTGATCAAAAGCATTGTAAGAAGGGTTCTCATGGGAACGGAGATAATCGCCGATTCCGCCGGCGGTATCACGCTTCAGGTGCTCATCAACCTGCTGGACCTGTCCGTGGATGCTGCATTCAAGCGCATGCTGCTTATCGCCAAGTCCATGTACCGCGATGTCCTTATCGCACTGCGGGAGAACAATGCCGAGCTTGCCGAAGAGGTGATCAAGGCCGACGACGAAGTGGACCGCTTCAGCTTCTATATAGTCAGGCAGCTCAAAATAGCCATCAAAAACGAGCATCTGCTAAAGGAGATCGGCCTGGAAGATCCGCGCATCTGCCTTGGGTACAGGCTCGTTACAAAGTTTGTTGAACGTGTGGCCGACCATGCAACGATAATCGCCAAGGACATAGTCGAGATGCATCATCAGCCCGTCAACAAGGAGATAGTGGAGAAGATAGAAGACATGTGCAATTTTGCACTCGAAGTCCTGGACGACGCCTGCCTTTCAATGTTCAAGCGCGACTACGAAGCAGCAGATAGAGCCATCGAAAAGGCGCGCAAGATAGACGACATGGAGAAGGCCATCGTCAGATCCATAGTCAAGCCCCGCGACATCAACGAGATATACAGGATCAAGATGATGACCGAGAACGTCCGGCGCGCGGCCGAATACGCCAGCGACATCGCCGAGATAGTGCTCAACATGACGGTACAAAACACGTTAAGAAAAGGCTAAATCGTTGCGTCGGTGCCAGTCTAGCAATGTCATACTGCGAGCTGTGCGGCAAGCCTGCTGCGGAGAAAAGGATGGTTATCGTTGACGGCACAGTGTTCAGGGTCTGTGCTGCATGCACTAAACACGGAAAACCCTACGTTCCTGCTCCACTTCCCGCCAAGAAAAAGGCGCCTGCCGCCGCGCCTGCAAAAAGGATTGCCATGACCGATGAAACCATGCTTGATCCGGAATTCCCGCGTTTGATAAGGGAGGCCAGGATGAAAAAAGGCCTGACCCATGAACAGCTGGGCATGCAGATGAGCGAAAAGGCGGCCCTAATCAGGAGATTTGAGACCGGTGCGCTCAAGCCAGACGAGATTTTTGCCAGAAAACTGGAACGGTATCTTGGGATCAAGCTGTACATCAAGGCCGACGACGCCAAGAAAGACCAGTGACAGCGTTGTCCGGCGCATCGAGAAAGGCGATTCTGATAACCTACCCTGCGGAGCAGGTCATCAGGGAGGCTATCGCCCTTGCTGATGCTGCAGGCTACAGGGTGGAAAGAGTCGTCACGCAGAAGCACATTACAAAGTCCAGATTTGGCGTAGGTCGCGGCAAGGCCGAGGAGGTCAGGGACCTCATCAAGACGGTCACACCCGAGGTCATAATCTTTGACGAGGTTCTCAAGCCAACCCAGATGTACAACCTGGCAAGCATGTGCAAAATAGAGATCATAGACAGGGAGCGCCTGATTCTGGAGATATTCGAGCGCAGGGCAAGCACCGCCGAGTCAAGGTCCCAGATCAAGCTGGCGCAGCTGAGGTACGAGATGACAAAGGCCAGAGACAAGGTCAGGCTGGCAAGAACCGGCGAGCAGCCCGGCTTTTACGGCCTTGGCAAGTACGAGGCCGATGTTTACCTGCTTGACATCAAAAGGCGGGTAGCTTTTCTTAAAAAGAAGCTTGAGAAAGAAGAGACCAAGAGGCAGCTGTATAGAAGCCAGCGAGCCAAGGCAGGCCTGCCGTCGATCTCACTTGCCGGCTACACGTCGGCTGGCAAGACAACGCTTTTCAACGCGCTTACCGGGGAGACCAAGACCGTCGGCGAGGGGCTCTTTACCACGCTGTCAACGTATACCCGCGCCATCGATCTGCACGGAGAAAAGACCCTGCTTCTGGACACGGTTGGATTTATCAGCAAGCTGCCGGCGTACATGATAGACGCGTTCAAGTCCACGCTGGAGGAGCTTGCCTTTGCCAACCTCGTGCTTCTTATCCTGGACATCAGCGAGTCGATGGAGGACATCCGGCTGAAGCTTTACAGCTCCCTTGAAGTGATCAGGGAATTCAAGGTCCCGGAGACCAGAATCATCTATGTTCTGAACAAGGTGGACCTGACGACGACGGAAGACGCCTTTGACAAGGCCGGCCAGCTGGGCATACTTGGGTCAAGGCGCGTGCTTCCAGTTTCCGCCAAGACTGGATTTAACATCGATCAGCTAAAAAGCCTCGCCAGAAGCATGCTCTTTGAAGAGAGGATCAAAGATGAAGAAGAGGGAAGTGTCAGTCCTCAGGATAGGACATAGGCTTGTGCGTGACGACCGCGTCACCACCCACGCGGCACTTGTTTCACGCGCGTTTGGCGCGGACATGATCTACATGACCGGCGTCGACCAGTCGGTCAAGGAGACCGTTGATTCCGTGACCAGGAGGTGGGGCGGCCCTGATTTCAAGGTAGAAGTCACGGACAACTGGAAGGCCGTTGTGCGGGACTGGAAAAAAGCCGGCGGCAAGGTGGCCCACCTGACCATGTATGGAATCAACATAGATGATGCGGCCAGCCAGATCCGCAAAGAAGGCAAGATCCTGGTGATAATCGGCGCAGAAAAGGTGCCAAGGGAAGTCTACGAGCTGGCCGACTACAACATCGCGGTGGGAAACCAGCCACATTCAGAGATAGCGGCGCTGGCCATTTTCCTGGACAGGGCCTTCAATGGCAAGCAATTCAAGAAGGGATTTGCCGGCGGCAAGATGAGGATCATCCCCACTGAAAGGGGCAAGAGGATCGAGGAGACAGAGCAACCCTTTTAATTCTCGTACTGCGCAGGTTTTTCTGCGTGATGACACTAACCTGCACCGATCGCCCATTCAGCGAGATGAGGAAATGCACCTCGACTGAGACACACTTTATGTGTGTCTTGGTGCATCATTCTACTGCTTCATCAACGCAACTATAGCCTTGGCTGCTTCCGAGCTTCCAAAAAGCAGGTTTGCCCAGCGGTCCTTCTTTTTCCACGGGTTCAGCTCGACGATGTTCAGCTGACCATCAATATGCAGCTCGATGTGCAGTGACTTTCTTAGGAGGCTGGCGTTGCGGATGCCAAACCTCCTACCAGCAAGGCTGTTTGGGCTTGACGGGTCCAGCGTTGAAAGCTTGTTTATGGCATCCACGAACAGGTCCAGCAATGCAAACATCGGGTCCGGCTTTTCCCCAACACCCCAGCTGACCTTGCTCTGGGACATGGAGGCCAGGCTGTCGAACGTTTTTACAAACTCGCCAAAGACCGATTCCATCGTGACGTCGATGATGCAACCCTTGCGCACAAACTGCGAGGTGACCTTCTGGTCGGTAAACTCGATGCCGCGGTACTTGACATACAGCAGGGGCTGCCCGTATTTCACGAGATTGGCCTCGCATTCCTCTATACCTGAGACCAGCTTCAAAAAGTAGTTCTTGGTCGTGGTGTTCTTGGCCGTGGAATTCATCTTTGATATTATCATCAGTTTCAGGAGGTCCCGGACAAAGTCATCGGCGTACTTGGGGTACTCGTCAAAATCGTACCGGACCTCCTCAACGACCAATTCAGGAGTTATGTCCACCTGTCAGGATTTAATTTTTCTCAGTATCAAGCCGACTTGACCTGTCAACACTGCCGGATAGTTAAGCAAATTAGATGTGCGACGCGCCCTCTTGCTCACAGTTGCCAGAAGACGAGTTTGCATTCAGGCCTTCAGCCCAGCATTTAGCTGAAAGCAACCTTGCGCGCTTTATGAAAAAACATGGCGTTTCCGATTTCCGGCGACTGGTTCAGAAGGCCAACAGCGACATAGAATGGTACTGGGACGCCGTCAACGAGGACCTGGGCCTTGAATGGTTCAGGAAGTATAACAAAGTGTACGACTCGTCTGCCGGCCTGCCCTGGACAAAGTGGTTCATCAACGGCAGGTGCAACATTGTGGCCAACGCCGTCGACAGACAGGCCAAAAACCAGCCAGAAAAGGTCGCATACATCTTTGAAGACGAACACGGCTCAAGGAAGGTCACGTACCGCGAGCTGGATGCCCAAGTCAGCCGGCTTGCCGGAGCTCTGGCAGATGCAGGCATAGGCAAGGGCGATGTGGTGGGCATCTACCTGCCCATGATCCCGGAAGCGTTCTTTGCGATTCTGGCATGCTCAAAAATAGGCGCCGTGCATACCACCGTCTTTTCCGGCTTTAGCGGGCCGGCCCTGCATTCACGGCTCATGGATTCTTCTGCCAAGCTGCTGATAACCGCTGACAGGACCACGCGGCGGGGAAAAGAGATAGACCTCAAGAGCCAGTGGGCAAAAGCGGTGGAGGGTTCGGGCGTTTCAAAAGTCGTCACGGTCGGCGGCCAGGATGGCTCAAACATAATCAATTACAGTGATTTTGTAAGAGGCAGTCGTCCGGCCAGGACCGTGGCCATGGACTCGGAAGACCCGTTGTTCGTGCTTTACACGTCTGGCACCACCGGACAGCCAAAGGGCACGCTGCAGGTCCATGGCGGATTCATGGTGGTGGCCGCGCAGCAGACTGCCTACATGATAGACATGAAGCCGGACGACGTGCTGTTCTGGTACGCGGATATCGGCTGGATAACCGGCCAGGTCTGGGTTGTATACGGAAGCCCGATCATCGGCGGGACGTCGGTTATCTACAACAATACGCTGGACTACCCACGGGCTGACACCTGGTGCCGGCTGATAGAGAAGCACAAGGTAAGCATATTTGGCGCCGCCCCAACGGCCATCAGGCTTTTCATGAAGAACAGCACTCCTACTGCAAGATACGACTTTTCGTCCCTCAGGATGCTGGCTGCCACCGGCGAGCCAATAAACGCGGAGGCCTGGAACTGGTACTTTGAGAACGTGGGGCAGAAAAGATGCCCGGTCATCAACCTTTCCGGCGGCACCGAGATAGGGGGCGCCATAGTAAGCGCGCTGCCGGTCATGCCGCTTAAACCCTGCACCGTTGGATGTCCGATCCCCGGTTTTGACGCCGACGTGTTTGACGATTCCGGCAAGCCTGCCAGCGAGGGATATCTGGTTATAAAAAAGCCCTGGCCGTCGATGAGCCGCGGCATCCTGAACAATCCAGACAGGTTCATAGAGACTTACTGGTCAAAGTACAAGGACGTCTGGTACCACGGCGACATGGTCTCCATCGACGGTGACGGCCTGTGGTACATCCGGGGAAGGATCGACGACGTCATCAAGGTTTCAGGCCACAGGATCGGCATAACCGAGGTCGAGGCCGCGGTTTCGTCCCATCCTGCCATTGCCGAGGTTGTTGCGGTGGGCAAGCCCGATGCGCTGAAGGGCGAGGTCATAGTCGTATGCGCGGTGGTAAAAGACGGCTACCAGCACGGCGATGCCCTGAGGGACGAGATTGCCAGGAGGATCGAGGAAGCCATAGGCCGGTTTGCCAGACCAGAAGAGGTGCGGTTCGTTTCCGAGTTTCCAAGGACCAGAAGCGGCAAGCTTGTCAGGCGGCTCGTCCGTGCAAAGGTGGCCGGCGAGAGCATGGTCGGTCAGGACCTGTCATCCGTGGAGAACCCGTCCTCCCTTGACGGGATTTAGCAGAACCTTTATTCAACAGCTTTTTGCTAGCAGCGGTCATGCAAGAAGAGGCCAAGAAGAAGTTTGAGCTGCCGGGAAGTCGCGCGCATTACGCACCGTCGCTGGTATTCACCATAAACCACATGCGGCTTGAAATAGAGCCGGACCTAGAGCAGGGCAGCATCTCCTGCAGGCAGGAGCTGGATATAACCGCGTTAAAAGACACGGACAGGATAGAGCTTGATGCCGCCGAGCTTGATGTAAAATCTGTCTCCTCTTCTGAAAATCTAGAGTTCAGGACCATCGATGACAGGCTCTTGATAAAGCTTGGAAGCGTCTTGAAGGAGGAAGGCAGGCTCAAGCTTGCCATCTCCTATGCAGCCAAGCCAGGAAAGGGCCTTTACTTTATCAGGTCTGACGCCCACTACCCCGACAAGAAAAACGAGATCTGGACGCAGGGGGAGACCGTGGACGCAAAGCACTGGTTCCCCTGCATTGACCATCCGCAGGTGAAATTTTCAAGCGAGCTTGTGGTGACAGTCCCGCCGGGCTTTACCGCCATCTCAAACGGCCAGCTTACAATGACGGAAAAGGGCGACAAGTGGAAGTACCACTGGTTTGAGAAGAATCCGCACCCTGCCTACCTCACGTCACTGGTTGTTGGGACGTATGCCGAGATAAACGAAGGCAATCTCTTTTACTACGTGCCGCAGGAAAGGAAGGACGACGCGGCAAGGTCCTTTGAGCACACCGGCGAGATGGTGAGGTTCTTTGAGGACTATTTTGGAACCAAGTACCCGTACGATAAGTACTCGCAGGTGGCGGTGCAGGATTTTGTTTACGGCGGCATGGAGAACTCTAGCTGCACCACCCTTACGCTGGACACGCTGCACGACAGCAAGGCGCATCTGGATTTTAGCAGCGACTACCTTGTCTCGCACGAGCTGGCCCACCAGTGGTTTGGCGATCTGGTGACCTGCAGGGACTGGCAGCACATCTGGCTCAACGAAGGCTTTGCGACATACTGCGAGGCGCTTTACTGGGAGGCAAGCAGGGGGACAGACGAGTTCCACTACTATGTGATGCAGACGGCCGACGACTACCTTGAGGAAGCTTCTGGCCGTTACGCGCGGCCAATAGTGACCAAGGTGTACAAGCATCCAGACGACCTGTTTGACAGGCACACCTACGAAAAGGGCGGCTGCGTTCTGCACATGCTGCGCCACCATGTCGGCGACAGGTACTTCCGGCGCGCCGTCAAGACATACCTGCAGCGGTTTGCCAACAGCACCGCCGAGACCGACGACCTCCGCAAGGTCTTTGAGCTTGAGACAGGAATCAGCCTGCAGCAGTTCTTTGACCAGTGGATCTACAGGGAGGGCCACCCCGATCTCAAGGTCGAATTTTCCACCGAGGCCAAGATGGCAAGGATAAAGATAGAACAAAAACAGGCTGGCGAGCCCTTTGAGTTCCCCATCGAGATCAAGATTGTGTCTGGCAGCGGCCAGCAGGTGTACACCTTCAGCATCTCTGAGAAGGAAGGCACGTTTCAGATCCCTATAGAAAACGAGATCGACTGGTTCTCCGTCGACCCGGAATTCAAGGTGCTCAAGACCATCTCCGTCAAGGCTCCAAAGGAGATGCTGATAAAACAGTTGCAGGGCGGCGCTACCGTCATAGAAAGGATTGAGGCAGCCCGCGCCCTGAAAGAGCATTCGGCTGATGCAGCGGTTGACGCGCTGAAAGAGCAGGTAATGACCGACAGGTTCTGGGGCGTGGCAGCCGAAGCCGCCAGGTCCCTTGGCTCCATCAGGACCGACCATGCCTATGAGGCGTTAAAGAAATGCTTGGCCGTAAGGCATCCAAAGACCAGGCGCGCCGTGGTCAAGGCTATAGGCGAGTTCAAGCGGGAAGAAACGGTGGAGCTTTTAAAGCCGTTCCTTTCCGAGGAGAGCTACTTTGTCGAGTCCGAAGCCGCCACGGCGATAGGCAAGACCAAAGGAAGCCAGGCAGTGCCCCTGCTGAAAACGTCTGTGGAAACCACATCGTTTCAGAACATCGTCGCGCAGGGAGCCATTGCAGGCCTGAAGGAATTTGCAGACGACAGGAGCATTGCAGCCCTGCTGATAGAAAAGAGCCAGTACGGCAACCACCACAGGGTCAGGGAGGCGGCAACCTTTGCCCTTGGCAAGTTCGTGGACGGAAACAACGCGGTGATCGACCAGCTGAAAGTGCTGCTGACAGACAGATGGTTCCGGGTAAGGAGCAACGCCTGCCGGGCCTTTGCTGATGCAGAGTATGCCAAGGCCATTTCAGACCTTACAAGGGTTGCAGAGCGTGATCCGGACCACCGTGTAAGGAGGGTGGCCGAGGAATGCATAAACATGATCAAGGAAGCCACCACCAAGCCCAGGGAAGTATCCGAGATGAGGGCCGAGCTTGACAAGATAAGGTCCAGAAATCTGGAGCTTATGGAGCGGGTGGACAGGCTTGAGCGGGGCCTCCGCTAGCCTTCCTTTACAAAGTCGACCAGCATCCTGTTGACCACTGCTGGCTTGTCTGCATGCGCGCGGTGGCCGCAGTTTTCAAGCAGGACAACCCGGCTGCCCTTCATTTTTACAAACGGCTCTACGAATTTGACCGGGATCATGATATCTTCCTTGCCCCAGAAGACCAGGGTTGGTGCCTTTATCTTGTTTAACAGTTTGTCAAGTCGGCGCGCCTGAGCGCTCCCCCTCAGTGCAGACATGAATGCCTCCTTGGCGCCGGGCATGGCAAGCCTCTGGTATACGGCCTCGGCGTAGGCGTCATCCACTGGTTTGTTGTCCACCGCGACCAGCGCCTTTCTGACCTGCTCCATGGATCTGGCATGAATCACCTTCATGTACCGTTTCAGCGCAGGAGTGCCTTTAAACGATCGGGGAAGGGCTCCGGGAGTGCTTATGAGCACCAGCTTTGATACGAGGTCTGGCCGGTTGATAGCAACTTCTGCAGCGACGTGGCCGCCAAGCGAGGAGCCGACAACGGCAACCGGCGCCAGATTTAATTCTTCGATGAACTTGCTGACAAAATTCCAGTAGAACTTGATGGTGTAGTTCATCTCTGGCTTGTCGCTGTAGCCAAATCCCGGAAGGTCCAGCGCTATTACGCGCAGATCCTTTGCCAGCTCGTCGATGTTGCTTTTCCAGCTTTCAATGGAGCCGCCTAGGCCGTGTACAAGCAGGACAGCGTCCTTGCCGCCGGTGTCGATGTAGCGTGCATGGAGTTTATCTATTTCAAGGAATTGAAAGTCCAACCTGCCGTCTGTAGCTGCCTACGGCGTTAATATCTTGTTGTATAGCAAGAAATCTTCGGATTCTTCTATCTTGAATTTTTCAACCATCGATTTTGCAGTGTCTTGCTGGCACAAGAGATGCAGCCGTTCAAACCCGCTTTCCATGTACAGGTTTGCTGCATACGAAAACATGCTTTGAAGCGACTTTTCTGATCTTGAGTCCAGGTAGACTATTTGCAATACGTCGATCTTGTCCCAGTACCCTTTGGGGTTGATAACCATGACGCCGTCAACGGGGGATCCTGTCACGATGACGCGTTTTTCCTTTATGAGCTCCTGCAAAGCCTCGCGGTCAAGGCGGTACCAGTGCCAGCGCTTTACGTAGCGGCCCGCAGACATGCTGTATGTCTGGGACTGCTGCAGGTATTGCCATACCTGCGCCAGATCGGCCAGAACTGCAGTCCTTGAGTCGGTTTTTCGATGCTGAAATTTTTCGGTGGTGCTGTAATACACCCATCTTGATATCACTTTAAAGCCGTTCTTTTCCATCATGCGCTGCGACGCAACGTTTTCAGTTGAGACTATGGCCGAGGCCTCGGCTGCACCTTTCTTGCGGGCATAGTCAACCAAGCCGTCAAGCAGGGCCGTTGCAATGTGGGTTCGCCTGTATTCCGGGTGCACGCGAATGCCTTCAAGCCATGCTGATTTGTTTTGTGGGCACAGCGCAACGTGGGAAACGCCGACCCTTTGCCTGCCGGACTGCGCCACCAGCAGAAGACCATTTCTGTCCTCAAACCAGATGTCCCAGACCCTGTCGATGTAGTCTCCCCAGCTGAACGTGTTGGTGCAAAAGCCGAGAATCTCTTCTTTGTCCGATTTTTGAGCTGGCCTTATCTTCAGGTTTGCGAAGCTGCCTCCATCTCCTGCATCATGGTTAACACAAACTGCTTGACTCCTCTGATAAAGTCAAGGGATCCTGCGACCGAGTCCGTCTCGTTAAAGATCGTCACCACGTATGAATTGGAGTTGAACTGGCTGACGCGGATGTCGCTCCAGTAAGGCTGCGAAAGCTCGTCCCCGGTCTTGGTCACCAGCTGCACGGCGTCCATGGGGTTCCTGTGTGCGACGTACTTGCCGGCCAAAGTAGGGATGTCGTCTATTTTTGACAGCTTGGAAAGCACGCGGTGGATGCCGTCACTCCCAGTTACTATGGAATGGAAAACCACGCGTACCGCATAAACGTCCCTTTCAACACTGACCTGCATCAGTTCTTTTAGCTGCGAAAAGACGTACTGCAGGCATTCCAGCGTTTCATGGTCTGGATCTTGCAGCGAGTTGGGATAGCTCATCACCTGCAGTATCCTAAATGGCAGGACGTTTGACTGGACGGGCATTATCCGAAAGCCCTGCCGGTAGAAAGCCACGGTATTTTGCATCGGATGCCCGCCGTAGTCCTCGGTGATCCTGTTTGCCTCAAAACCTTGGGGAGCGGTGAACGCGTTCTTTAGGATCTCGCTGTCCAGTACTGGCTGGCGAAAGTACAGCTGCACATTGAACTGGGTTATGTGTACGTCCATTTGCCCTATTTGCTCACGGCCCTTGCAGAGGTCTCCGGATCCTGTATGATTACTGAAAGCCATGGCTGTAGCTTGTCTGGATTAAATTTTTCCAGCTGCACGCCGGCCTCTTTAAGCAAGGATGTCCCGTCCTCCGGGTAATCGGCAAGAACCACGATCCTGGTTATTCCCACGCTGATGGCCATCTTGCTGCACTCTATGCAGGGCGCAAAGCTGGAGTACAGCGTCGCGCCTTTCGTGCTGCCGGCGTTGCCAAACAACGCGCACTGCATTATTGCGTTGGCCTCCGCGTGGGTGCACAGGCACCTTTCCAGGTTGTCGCCGGATTTTATCTCGCCTCTGATGCGGGCCATGCAGCGCGGGCAGCCCCCTTCAAAGCAATTCTTTATGCCAGGCGGTGTCCCGTTGTAGCCTGTGGCTATCTGCCGATTATCCTTGACGATCACCGCGCCGATGTGGCGCGTCAGGCAGTTTGAGCGCAGCTTGGCAATCTCTGCCTGCAACATAAAGTAAGTATCCCAGTCTGGCCTCTGCATCGCAAATTAGAGAGGTTTGATTGCTATAAAAAATGTAGTGCCCAAATACATGCAATAATATAGTAATGTCCTGCCAGATAATGCCATGAGTAAGAGGGTAGGCCGCGCCAAAAAGGCTGCAACCGTCGAAAGCGTCATGAACAAAAAGTTAGTGTCTGTGGATTCTGACAGCAGTGCCCTAAAAGTATCCAAGGCAATGTCCCAAAAGAACATCAGCTCAGTCGTGCTCAAAGATGGCGACAGGATCATCGGCATACTGACCGAACGAGACCTGGTCAGAAACATCTGCGCCAAGGATTCCCCGGCCAGCAAGGTCTCCGCAGCCGACATAATGTCAACCCCCGTCAGGTCGGTGAACAGGAACTCCTCAATAGAGAGAGCCGCCGAATTGATGGTCGAATACCGGGTAAGGCACCTTGCCGTGGAAGACGATTACAACAGCATAATTGGAATAATCACCACCACGGATATTGCAAAATACCTGCGGTCAAAGCTTGGCGATGCAGGAATAGAAGCCGAGGTAATAGAGGCCCTGTACGCTACCGACTAGGCGGCCTGCAAAAAAGGCTGCGCCGGCTTTGCCGGCGTTCACGCTCTACCTTATCTTTGCTTCCAAGGCAGGGCGGCTGCGCCTGTCCATTCTCCACGCGGCTTCCAATCCAGCAAAGGTTACTGCGAACCCCAGTGCGACCCATCCGATTGCTTCGAGTATTCCTATTTCCATAACGACAGTATAGACGCAAGGATCAAAGATTAACGATGCTCAAATGTGGCTGATACAAGTCATTGGAACTATCTAAAAATCAGTTGCGCGTTGGAAAAATCAAAAGGTATTGGAAAAGTCAGGTCATGGCATTTTTATCAGCGGCGTTTTTGTGCTATCATAAGCAGACGCAACTAATCAAAAGTGCATTTTATCAAAAGTAAAATCACTTGCCGGTATTCCATGATGACGAAGGAACCTCGAAAACATGGGAAATGGATCGTAAGGCATTTCCAACCAAGTCCCATTTCCCATGTTTTTTATTATAATGAACGGCTCAGAGCTAGAAAGCAGTCATCATCACCGTTCTCAGTAACAGTAGGTATCATTGCGTCGGTCTGCCTGATAAATGTTAAGAACCCTTCCCGCGGATTATGGCTGGTTGAAGAACGCAGAGATAGTCAAAGTCCTTCGTGAGATCGGCTTTCTGACAGAGGTCGAGGACGAAGCCAACGCGCAGTTCAAGGCAAGGGCCTACTACAAGGCAGCGGACAATATCGAAAACCTTGACGCGGATGTTGCTGAATTGTACAAAGACGGCGGGATCGGGACGCTTTTGCAGATCCCTGCGGTTGGAAAGGCCATTGCCGGCAAGATAGAGGAATACATCAAGACCGGCAAGATCCATCATTATGAAGAACTGAAACAAAAGATACCCATCGACGTAGGCCAGATGAATGCTATTGAGGGTATTGGCCCCAAGACCATCAAGGCCATCTACCAAAAGCTAAAGATAACAAATCTGGCGGAGCTAGAGGCCGCGGCGAAGGAGGGCCGGCTCCAGACCGTGCCGGGAATCTCGGTAAAAAAAGAACAAGAGATTCTCAAGCGGATCGCCTTTGCCAAGAAGGGCGGCGGGCGTCATATTCTGGGCGAGATCTGGCCGCTGATAAAACAGATAGAAGCCGGTCTTATGAAGGTCGAGGGTGTAAAAGTCGTCTCTCTGGCCGGTTCGGCTCGCAGGATGAAAGAGACCGTAGGCGATATAGATTACCTAGTCGTTTCTGCAAAGCCGGAAAAGGTCACGGAATTTTTTACCGGCATGCCGGAGGTCGAGGAGGTAAAGGGCAGCGGTCCCACCAAGGCCTTCGTCAGGCTGCAGGGCGGCATTGATGCGGATTTGCTGGTAGTCCCGGAAGAAAGCTGGGGGTCTGCCCTGCAGTACTTTACTGGCAGCAAAGAACACAACGTCAAGCTGCGCAAGATAGCGATAGCAAAGGGCCTGCACCTAAACGAATGGGGAGTCTTTGAGGCCAGCACGGAAAGGAGGGCTGGCGGCCGGACCGAGGAGGACGTGTACGCCGCGCTGGGTCTTCAGTGGATTCCCCCAGAGATGCGCGAAGATGCCGGCGAGGTGGAGCTGGCGGCAAAAGGCGGACTGCCGGACTTGATCGGGTATGGCAGCCTCAAAGGAGATCTGCAGGTGCACAGCAACAACACCGACGGGACCGCGACCATAGAGGAGATGGCCCTGGCGGCAAAGGAGTTTGGTCTGGACTACATTGCATTGACGGATCATACCAAAAGCCTTGCAATGGCCGGCGGACTCGATGAAAAGGAGCTGCTCGATCAGGCAGATAGGATAAGTGAGCTCAACGACAGGCTGGACGGCTTTCGCGTGCTTGCCTCCGCGGAGGTGAACATCATGAAGGACGGTTCTCTGGACATTTCAGACAACGTGCTTGACAAGCTGGACATCGTTGGTGCGGCCATACACTCCAACTTTAACCAGCCAGTTGAAGTGCAGACCGAACGCCTGATTAAAGCTGCCAAAAATCCAAGCGTGGATATCATCTTTCATCCCACCGGCAGGCTGATCAACAAGCGCGAAGGCTACCCTGTAGATATTGCTAGGCTTGTCGAGGTTGCAAAAGACACCAGCACCGCCCTTGAGATAGACGCGCATTACAACCGGCTGGACCTGAAGGACGAGTACGTGAGGCTGGCCGTCCAAACCGGCGTGAAGCTGACCATAGATTCTGATGCCCATCACCCGATCCATTACGCATTCCTGCAGTTCGGCATAGGTCAGGCAAGGCGCGGCTGGGCAAAGGAATCCGACGTCCTGAACACCCTGCCGGCAGACAGGCTCCTCAGGGCCTTGAAGTAAATCAATATATCATGTATGCCGGTATCCTAGCACGTGCGCACTGCGCTGGAAAGAGACGATCGAAGGACCAGGAAGATATTTCTCGGCGTCTTTTACTTTTGCGCCTTTGTAATGGCGGCCATCACGTTTTACGCCATTTACGTCAGCTTTGAGGAATACCAAAAGACCGGCAAAGTGGTCATCGGCGAGGTCCTAGTCGAGACCGAATTTCCTGCCAAGGGCCTGGCAAAGCTGGTCACGTACCTCATGATAGTATCCGTGATAGGCTGGTACTGCGTAGTGCGGCTTGGAGGCGACAAGGTCTCAAGGGTTCCCAAGTGGCTCAAGTCCATACTGCAGCTGATAGTGCTGGCCATCGCCGTGGTCTCGCTGTACGAATTCGTCTATAACTTTGTGGTATGGAACTCGCTTATGACAGCCGACGTGCTAAAGGGTGTTCTGAGGTTTGACAACCTCAATGTGGAGTACCCGAACCCCAAGACGCCTTGGAACCTCGTATTTGCAACCAAGATGTCGCTGGCGGCGTTCCTGATCTCTGCACACGGCTTTTACACCATGTCCAAGCCCGAGAAGAAGGACCAGCTACAGTAGCCATTCTCTGAGCCGGCTTCTTTCAAAATCATGCTTTTTGTCATAGTTTTCTGGCGAGGGAGGCTCCAGCCTCAGAACCGGGCCGGCCGCGTTGTAAAAGTCGGCATCTACAAAGCCGGCCATCCTGTTGCCCACCTCCATGAAACAGAACCCCTGGCCGTTAAAAGCAGCGTTGGACTGCCGGCTGTTTATCTCATCGATGATCTGCTCTGCAACGGCCTTGGCCTGGCCTTCTGCAAAGATGCCGGCCTTGGGCATGGCCATGGCCGGACCTATCTTGATCTCCGTGATGTCCCCAACAGCAAAGACGTTCCTGCGTTCTGTTCTCATGGTCAGCCTATCGACAGCTATCCATTCGTTTGAGGTCAGGCCCGCGCTCTTGATTACATCCGGCGACCTGTGGGGCGGGATGCCGACCAGCACATCGTAGCTTTCCTTCCGGCCGTTTTCAAACTCTATCTCCGCATCTCTGACCGATGTCAGCTTGCATGTAGGGTTGAATCGTATGCCGTACTTGCCTATCATCTCCACCACAGCGGCACTTACCTGGGGCCCTGCCACTGGCAGAGATATCGGTGACGGCACGTACATGTCGATCTCTATAGCGTCTCTCGTGCCGTTTCTGGTCAGAATGTCGTTGATTATCATGGCCGCCTCGTAGGGAGCCGGCGGGCACTTGTAGGGCATGCCCATGATTGAGATCGCGACCCGGCCGCGTCTTAGCGCCAGCAGTCTTTCGCGCAGGGCTGGCACCTGCGATGAATCATACAGGTTAAAGCCCCTGCCAACAAAGCCGCTGACCCGTTCTGGGGCCAGCTCGCTTCCCAGCGCGATTACCAGATAGTCGTACTCTATCCACCCATGATCGCTGGTGCGCACCCTGTTTGACCCGGCTTCTATTTTTATCACCTCGTCGTTCAGATACTCTATGCCCCTGCTGTTTATGCCGGCCAGCGGCGTCTGGGAATCCTCCAGTTTCCTGCTTCCCGCCAGTATCCACAGGTTGACCAGTCCCATCATGAACGACTTTTTTCTGTCGATGACGATGACGCTGTGATTCTGACTCAGCCCCTTTCTCAGCGTGTTTGCGGCCGCCAGGCCGCCAAAGCCGGCTCCAAGAACAAGAATGCGTTTTCCTGCTGTCAAGTCAGCAGCATAAAGGCAGGCCCAAGTAAAAAACTCTTGAGGTCGGTTATCTTTCCTGCACTGTTGGCCTTAGCATTATCTCGTTTACGTTCATGTGACTTGGCGAGTCCACGGCAAACAGTATCGCGTTTGCAATGTCCTCGGCCTTGAGCGCTTCCATCTGCTTGGTGGCCTGCACAAATTTCTCCAGCGACTTGTCTGTTATGGAGTTGTTCAGCTCGGTATCCACGACTCCAGGCTCGATGCAGGTAACGCGGATGTTGGACCGCTGGCTGAATTCCTGCCTCAGGCCCTCGCTGAAGGCCGTCACCGCATGCTTGGTGGCGCAGTAAACGCTTCCAGCGGGGAATACCACCCTGCCGGCTATGGAGGACATGTTGACTATGTGGCCTGACTTGTTGCCCATCATGTGAGGTATGACGGCGGCAGTGCAGTACAGAACCCCCTTAATGTTGACGTCTATCATGCGATCCCATTCGTCGACTTTAAGGTTCTTGAAAAAGCTTAGCGGCATCAGACCAGCGTTATTGACCAGGATGTCCACGGTCCCCCATTTTTTGACCGCGGCTTCAACAAAGGAATCGCAGGACGCTTTTTTGGTGACATCCAGCTCCTGAATCAAGACTTCGCCGCCGTTCTTGGTTATCTCATTTTTCAGGGCTTCCAGCCTGTCCATGCGTCTTGCGCCCGCGGCGATCTTTGCGCCGGATCTTGATAAAGCCAGTGCAGTGGCGTAGCCGATGCCGCTGCTGGCTCCGGTGATTAATGCGACTTTATCCTTTATCATTTTTACAATCTACTCTCACCGGGTACGTCGTAATATTTGTTTGCTGCAGGTCCGGCTTTGTGCAAAAAGTGCCTTTTGAAGCCGACTTTCTAAATACGACGCCAGTAAAGATTGCCCTTATTACGGGATATGCCTACAATGAATGTATGCCCGGTTACCCAATCGCTCATAGCCTTTATGTCGTCGCAATGATTTCGATTATCTTGGCATCTACAACAACTATTCACTTCAAAGGCGCTAATGCGGATGAATGTGGAATAGATACAGATTGGCCGGAAAAGCCATGTCCAGCTTACGGGGCCGGGTCAGAAGCTGAACTTAGAGAAAGATGGGACAAATACTACGAGATGAAAGGGAAAGAATGGATGGAGATGAAAAAAGCAGAGATGGATCGGGCTATCAAAGAAGGTACTTTTACGGAATGGATAAAGTACGCTCCAGACAACAATCTTGCTAATAGGAATGCCTATTTCTATTATCGTCTAAACAATCAGGCACCACTTATGGTGCTCGATCCTCAATCAGGACAATATTTTATGCCAGGGGAGCAAGATCCAAGCATGTTCATCTACACTCCTATCTCAGGAGACTATTACGTTAAACCGCCCAGTCCGCCATGGTACATCAGCCCCGAAGGAATCTACGTCATGATTGGAATAGGAACAGTAGGTATAGCAGCTTCGTTCTTTGCATTTCGGAAATTCGTATTAAAGTGAATCATTTCATATTTACAGGAATGGTTAACAATGAGCAGCACACCGAGGCAAACTGTAGAATTTTCTGAACCTGAAAGCCTTAAGTACGAATCCCTAAATAGATAATTTAATGAGCCTTGACGACGGGGACGAGCTAGCCTACCTGTGGACGAAGGTCAAGTTCATTCAAAAATACATGATCAAGAACAACTGCAGCTTTGAGACTGCGGAAAAAGAGTTCCATACCTGGATAGAAGGGTTGATGGACAGCAGGATAGAGCGCAGCAACAAGATGCTAAATGCCGTAAATAATTAAAAAAAGGGGAGTTATTGCTCGGTCTTTATTATCAGTTCTTCTGACGATGTTGCAAGCCTTCCAACGAACCCAAGCACGCCGCCAAACAGTATGTGCAGCGCCAAGGATCCCAGCAGGATTGCGCCTGAAATTTGTAGCAATCTGTCTGCCAGCTGATATACGCTTGAGGATGGATCTCCTGTGGCAATGATGTTCTGCAACATAGGCAGCATCAGGCCATAGTTAAGTGGCAGGAAGAGAACCGCCCACACCACAACACCGGTGATGACTCCTGTGGCAAGGCCCTTGTATACAGAGGTGATGTGCAGCTTTTTTGTTGAATTTGAGATTATCATGTAGATAATCCCGATGACGGTAGCAGTTATCATGTGTAGCAGGAAGCCGACATAGATGTCAGTCGCAGGCCCCTGCCCAAATGCCATGCCAATCATCTTGTAGAATGTTCCCGGCTGTGCCATCGTGGGTGTTAACAGGTTTGCGTCGACCGCCAGAATCAGTCCGAATATGGCCCATCCGGCGGCTTGCCCTGCTGCTATTCCAGATTTGACCGAGTCCCGAAGCTTAGTTGGTTCGACTTTCGTGGACTGCATAGTGTTAACTAATACAATTCATATATTTTAGCATTTTTTACAGTATATTGAGCATTTCAACATTATAACCAATATATATAAAATTTATACATCTTATTCTTGAACGGCGACGAATTTTCAGATTTTACAACCCTATTTAAGGGCGGGGAATCCGGCTTTGCTGGCAAGCTTTGCAGATTCCTAGCCCAGATTCTGCTGCGCTTGCTGTATCTTTTCCTTCCTTGCCATGAAAAGCAGGAGGCCGCCAAACATGGCCAGAATGATTGCGAGGCCGTCAGCGCCGCCAAGCGGTATCATGATAAAGTAAGCCGCAGAAAACGCAAAGCAGATCATGGCCTGTACAAGATACGTGTAAATCTGGCGCATGCCGGTCTTTTTGGCGATAAAACCCATGATAAAGAACGCTGCCGCGGGGTAGATCGTGTAAAGCACGAAATTGACTATGTCGACGCCGTTGTGTGTCAAGCATGCTGCAATGGTCGAAATCGATATTTATTTTTACAGTTGGGTGTGCACCTGCACCGCCACTCTGCTCTGGACAAGCGGCCTGGCATTTTCAAGCGGCAGTGTCGCCACATCTTCTTCCTGGAACGGGCCGTACTTGGACATGTCCACGCCGATAAACTGCTCCATGGGTTTGACAAACCGGACTATTACTTGCTTTGACCGCATCCTGCCAGAGATCAGTTCCAGCACCTTGGGCCGGCCCTTGGTGGTTGCGGCTACCACTTCCTGCAGCCGGTCTTCCGACTCCCTGTGGCCGTCAAGGATGTACTTTTCCTCATCGGTAAGCTTGGAGTAATCCAGAGGCTCGCTGCCGTAGCGCATCTTTTGCTGTCTGACCTCGATCAACAGCTTTACTGATTCGGAGAGTAGCTCAACCATGCGGTCCCTTACCTTTGCCTCAACACCCTCAAAGCCCTGTCCCTTCAGGTTGCCCAGAGAAACCGCTATCTTTTGGTAGGCATCATGCTGTAGATCCTGTAAAATTGCAGTATGAGTTTCCTTTTTCAGTAGATTATAGACATCGTTGATGGTGATATCCTCGATTTTTTCGCTCATTTCTGGTCGCCGGAGATAATTAGATTACTGCCGAGAAGCTTAAATTATAGATTTCCGGTGCTAACTACCGGAGAGCATTCTGATTTGCCTTATAGATTAACTGATGGTAAAATCGAGCCTTTAACGTATACTGCTGAGGAAGTTATGCAAAAGCTAAAGAGCGATGGTATCAAGTTCATCGATCTTCAGTTTACCGGACTTTTTGGCAGGTTCCACCACACCACCATGGACGCCAAGATGCTAAAGATAGAGGACTTTACTGACGGCCTGCCCAAGGTGGACGGTTCCTCTATCCGCGGCTTTACAGAGATCCACGAATCCGACCTGCTCATAAGACCGGATCCATCCACCTATGCAACGATCCCATGGATAGCAATGCCTACTGCAAGGCTCATCTGCGACATTTTAAGCGGCGGTTCGGAGCGCGATGTTTATCCACGCGACCCGCGCGGTATTGCCACAAGAGCCGACAAGTACGCCAAGGGCCAAGGCTACGACACCTCGTACTGGGGTCCGGAGGTTGAATTCTTTGTGTTTGACAAGCTTGAGGTGAACACCATGACCCCCTACCAGGGCCAGAGCTACCGCATCATTTCCAAAGAGGCCCCCTGGTCCTCGGATAACGTGGGCTACGCCTTGCGGCTAAAAGAAGGGTACCTGCCAAGCGCTCCCAGCGATACCCTGATGGAATACAGAAACGAATGCGTTGACATACTGACCAACAACTTTGGGATTGTTTGCGACGCGCACCACCACGAAGTGGCGACGGCCGGCCAGTGCGAGATAGACATCCGCTTTGACACGCTGGTGAACGCGGCCGACTCCGTGCAAAGCTACAAGCACATCGTCAAGAACATCGCCAAGAAGCACGACATGATGGCCACCATGATGCCAAAACCGATAGCCATGGACAACGGTTCTGGAATGCACGTCAACGTCAGCCTCTGGAACCAGGGGGAGAACCTGTTCTATGACGCCGACGATGATTATGCAGAGCTGTCGCAGACAGGACGGTATTTTGGTGGAGGCATAATGGCGCATGCGCATTCCATTGCGGCTATAGTGGCGCCGACAACAAACTCGTACAGAAGGCTTGTGCCGGGTTACGAGGCGCCAGTCTATGTGGCGTGGAGTACGGGCAACAGGTCTGCAATAATCAGGATCCCGGCCCACTATAAAGGCCAGAGATTCTCCAAGATGAAGAGGATCGAGTTCAGGGCTCCAGACCCGTCATGCAACCCCTACATCGCGTTTGCTGCCATAATGGCTGCCGGAATTGATGGAATAAAGAACAAGACGGATATCGGCGACCCGGTCAACGAGAACATCTTTGCCATGACCCCCAAGCGCCGGCGCGAACTTGGGATCACCGAACTGCCGGCAAGCTTGAAGGAAGCCTGCGAAGAGCTTGAAAACGACAGTGATTTTCTAAAGCCCGTTTTTGACAGCGAGACCGTTGAAAAGATAGTGGAGCATGGAAGAAAGGAGCACGGCGACGTCACGCTCAGGCCGCACCCATACGAATTCTCCATCTACGCCGACGTCTAGAAAACTCACTGCAGGGGAGCCCTGTAAGTGAATCCTGCAGGAGAGCACGCGCATGAGATGGGGCAAAAAAATGCCAAAAAGCAAGGGATAAGGAAAAAGCCTGACAATACTCTCGCGTGAGATACGCAAGATTGATCCTGTCGCCAGTGATGGCGGCGATACTTGTCGCAGGATTTGCAGTGCAGGCGCATGCAAACCAGCTGGACACGCTCTTGTTGCCAGACACGGACAGATCCGAGGCTACCTTCGTCGGGCTTCGGTTTATCGAAATGCAGTATCCGGAGGCAAGTCCCGTGGCCAGCCTGTTTAGCGGAAAGAGCGAGAGGGTTGAGTTCACCGCCAGCAGCGGGCTGGACGAAGTCATAGATGCGGCAAACAACGTGATCCAAAAGGAACACAAGAGTACCCTTACCGTTGAAAATGCCACGCTCCACTACGTGGCCACCATCAAGGGCTATCCCGACAGGGCTCAGATCTCTTACAAGGTGGAATTCAGTCCGACCATTGCAAAGTACGTGCTGCAAAAGGAGGCAAATGAACAGCCGGCCGTAGTAGACTTGGATTGGAGAGACTTTGTGTTAAGAGGACCGCTTCATGTAGGCTACGGGGAAGAAAGGATAAACATCAACCAGCCCATAGGCCTGCTTGAAACAAAGCTGCCGGATCTTGCAGACAAGCTGCTTGACTCGGAAGCAAGGGCGGTCATGGAAGACCCGATCCTGGATTTCAGCGCATTTGACCTGCCGATGAAGTCTTGGCATTTCCTGTTTGACGTGACCGGCCTGCAGCTAAAGAATTACAACGTCTTTAAGGAAGGCGAGGGCGGTACCGTGTCCATCCACTCGATAGGCGAGAGCAGCTTCAGGGAGGGAACCTATGTACCTGTAGAAAAAGACGTGACTGTAACCATAGACGGTACTGCCATCAAGATCCATGCCAGCACGCCGCCTCCAAGCGGCCAAATCATGATAGCAGGATACTCGCAGGTGCAGGAAAAAGAAGGGACAGAGTTTGCCTTGGTGAGCTCCAAATCATCCGGCGGCCCCAACCTGTTAGGGTTCCAGTTCCAAGTACTGTTGGTGCTGGCCGGTATGATGGGCGCTGTGGCCGTGTTTGTGCTGTTTAAATCCAGGCGTTAGAACTTCCAGTCGCCAGAGATGCCGTTCCACCATGATCGGTACGGCCGGGCATCCGCGCCGATCTCGTCTTTTATTCTGTGCTCTATGGAAAAGAACATGTTCTCCAAGGCGTCGACCCCGCCGTCGTCATGAAGCTCCCTGCCAATCTCTACTACCCGTTCCTTCTTGCCTGCCAAGTCCGGCGAGTCTGGATTCTGGATGCAAAACGTCAAAAGGTCGTACAGCTCTTCTTCCAGGTACGCGTCCACCTAGTCCACCCTTTTGATTATATGGTAACCGAATTCTGTTTTGATTGGATCGGAGATCTGCCCCTTTTCAAGCTTGAATGCAGCTTCTTCAAATGGCTTGACCATCATGCCGCGGCCAAAGTAACCCAGATCGCCGCCTCGTTTTCCGCTACCGCGGTCTATTGACAGCTCCTGTGCGAGCTTGACAAAGCTTTCGCCATTTTTCAGCCGCTCCAGCGCGGCCAGCGCTTCACTCTGCTTTTGCACCAGAATATGCGAGCACTTTATTTTGTTAGCCATATCACTGAAAGCTGCCTGCGGCAGGAATTAACCTTTGCTAGGTATGGTGTCGACAGCCCTGGTGATCGCAAGTCTGACCAGCTCCGGGCCGTCGGCATTTGGCAGCAAGATTACTGTGTTGGAAGGGGGCGCGCCTCCAAAGTCACTGTCAGACTTTGCGTCTGCCCGCCTCTTTCCACCGTCAGGAGCACGTTGTCACTTACTGCTTTGTATTCCTCGATGTAGAATATGACATCCTCGATCCTTTTCATCGGTTTGCCGTCGATGGACAATATGATGTTCGCTTCCTTCAGCGCGTTGCCATTAACCGTTGCGCTGTGAAGCCCGGCCTTGTCGGCTGGCCCGCCTTTAACAACATCGCTGATTACCACGCCCTTTGAATTTCTTGGCAGCCCCAGGCTCTGGGCTATATCAGGAGTCAGGCTCGTTCCCGAAATTCCAAGCCACGGATGACTGAAGCTTCCTTTTTCGATAAGGACCGGAACTATGCGCGTTATCGTGTTGGAAGGGATAGCAAACCCGATTCCGGAAAAGTCTCCGGTATTAGATTTGATAGCAGTATTCATGCCTATCACTTCGCCCCGCATGTTAAGCAGGGGGCCACCGGAATTACCGGGGTTGATGGCTGCATCAGTTTGAATTACATTTGGTATAGAAAAGCCCGCATCCTGGTTTGGCAAGAGCCGGCCAACCTGGCTTACTATGCCGGTGGTCATCGTGTCGCTAAGCCCGTAGGGGTTCCCTATAGCTATCACCTGGTCGCCCACCTGCAGTTCTGACGAATCGCTAATCGCAAGTGGAACAAGCTTTTCATCAGAAAAGTCGTCGGTGATCTGCAGGACAGCTATATCGCTGAACGTGTCCGTGCCGACGATTTTTGCCGTGTACGTGTTACCGTCAACAAAGGTAACATCTACGGTTTGGGCCCCGTCTATCACATGGTTGTTGGTAATTATGCGACCTTCCGTGTCATAAACAAACCCTGATCCAAGTTTCGTGGACTTGCTTTCAAGGGGGTTGCCATTGATTATGATATGCGTGTTTACCGTCGTGATTTTGCTGGTTATCTGAACTACCGAGTTGTTCGCCTGCTTGAATATGGTGGCAAGATCTTGATTTGCAGGCGCGGTATTGATGTTGTCGTTTGCCGGACTACTGTTCTCGGCTGGCGTGGGAGATGTGGTCTGTGCCCCGGGCCCAGAAGCTTCTGAAATTATCGGATGTGTTAACCACTGACCGCCAAGGCCACCAACAATCAAGGCCGCTGCAACAATGCCAGAAAGCAGGAGAATATTCGTCCTGTTCATACCAGAATCACTTGGAGTTATTGTTATGTATTGCAAATAATGTCTTGCTTAACCAAGTTAATCTACTTGGAAACCCGGCTTTCCAACCAGCATTAAGCATTGTTGGCGTGACATGATTGAAATCAGGTTATTTCTAGCTGGTATCACCAGTCACGATTTCAGGTTCGGTTCTTCTTTGCCAGCATTGCAGGCAAAAGTCCCCTTCGGCTTGGAATATGACAGCTTCTTCACGGCATGTATTGCATTTCTTGAACTCGGTGTGTAGTGGCCGGCTATTCTTGTCATCAATACCAAATTCCACTTTTCTTGCATCTCCTACTTAGAACTCTTACTAAACAGGCAAACGGAATGCCGGATCCTATCTTTGGCTGCAGGAACGTTTTCACTCTCAGTATTTGCAAAAGTGCAGTTTTTCTTATAACGACTGCTTAACTTGGTTAATTAACAAGGTTAATCCATCTTAATTAATCGAGCTGTGTTTTAAATTAGATATGTATTGTGAAAGAGGAAAAAGGGCATATTTTCTGATCTGTGAATCGTGCTTCTGGTGTGCGTCTCTTATCGATGCAAGGGTATCTCCCATCCAATGCCCATGCTGCAAGAAGGATATGATAGAAGCGCTGCCAATCAACTGTAATGAAACATACAATTTTGATTATGACATCAAGCGTGGAGTCATGCTACAGTTCTTTGTTCAATAAGCACTGGTAGTATTTTGTGATAATTCTGTTTATAGTTAGAGTGCAAAGTTAAATCCTGATAGATGACGGCCGGGACGCTGTGGCATCGTTACAGTATTTAGTTGTAAGATGATTTGCAGAAGGCTTGATTACGCGCAGATTCTGAAATAGCGATGTAAAGTGGATTAACAAGGGTAATCAAGCCTTAATAGGAATTTTGGTGATTTTTGTCCTGATAAAAAATGGCATCTGTCTTTCATAGTTGGAGCAGATCAATTCACAGAGGCATCGAAATAGACGGTAAACGCGTTGTTGAGTCAGGAAGCAAGATGGCTGTTGCAGCGTCCGGATTCAACGACATATTGTGAGGTTGAAAACATGGATTATTCGGGACAGGATTATGCCGTTGTGGCGAAAACCTGCGGATGCAAAAGCGCTGCGAAGGTAGCCTACGTCTTTACATCGGGGTACGATGAACTCTGCATAGACAAGAAAGAGATACTGTTGAAGCAGATTCAAGCCTGCCAAAATCTGCTTGGATACGCAAGGAGTGAACAGGAGAGGGAAACGATAGAGACAGAAATGCAGGAGTTAAGGCTAGCTCTGGATATGCTTCAATAGATCCAAACATTCATCGATTTTTTAGCATCTGACTATGGGTTAACTATGTTAATCCAGACTTAATTAGTGCATAGCTGTTCTGTCGCCATGGTTCGTATTTGCCGATCATGCTCTGGTGCACTTTTAATCAAGCTACGAAGTGTTCATGCAGAAGCAACGCAGCCTCCCTGTATATGATATGACGGCAACCTGTAGAAACCGCTGCGAACGTTACAAGGCCACGAAGGGCAGAAGGGGCAGCTACTATACAGAAGGCTCCAAGAGATGTCAGATATGCGACGTATACATAAAATGGGACGGGAGCAAGTGTCCTTGCTGCAGCACCGTCTTAAGGACAAAGCCGCGAAATGTGGTGGCAAAAAGTACGTGAAAGTTAACCATGTTAATCATCACCTAAATAGCGCGCAACGGGATCCGGTTTGTGTCGAAGAAACAGCAACAACAAAAGAAAACAAGGATGACAAGGAACAAGGCGATTACATTAGGTGTTATTGGAGTCGCTGTGTCGTTAATGGCATATTTCGGTCTTAATGCTGCCATCCCGGCAAACGGCACTTCGCCGGTTCTGGGATTTGCAACCAATCATTTTATCAAGGCCACCTATGGCCGTTCAGGCTATGTTTACGTAAGTCAATCATCAGGAAGTGTCAAAGGAGTTGGCGGCGGAAGCGGGACCGTAAATCCGACATATACCTTTAACAAGGGCGATCTGGAGTCGATTCACGTTATCAACGAAGGCGACGCGACGTATTCAAAACATAACTTCAACATCGATGAATTTAATGTTCACACCAGGGACCTAGGAAATTTTGAAACACAGACAGTCACTTTTGTAGCTGATAAGACAGGCGTGTTTGATTATTATTGCACCATCCATCCTGAAATGAAAGGCAAGATCATAATAGAATAAAATAATGGGCAAGGCAGATGAAATATCATGAGCGATGAAAACCCGCCGTCAGCTCCGTCTACCCGTCAAGATATCTTGGATCTGATGGACAACTTTATTGAACAGATACACAAGATTCGAAAGTTGCTGCTGGGAGTGTCGCTATCTGCCATAATCCTGGCCCCACTGGCCATTGCGCTTTCGGTTTACTTGCTGCTGCATCCATCGTTCTTTAACGTTCTTGAGATCGAAAACGAGTTTGGGTTGGTCTTAAGCGTCCTTCTTGGAGCAGTCATCATAATTTCGTGTATATGGCTTTCAAACGGGATCAGGCAGTACCGTTCGATAAGCTCCTGGAAGGGAAGGTACGACGAGTACATGAAAGAAAAGCAAGCGATGGACAAAAAGATCGCTTCCCAGTTTGGCTTAGATCAAGAGCAGTAGCATACCCATCTTGTTGCTTCGGTTTGTCTCTGTTTCGTCATCCTGACTGTCACTCCTTCTTCTTGGAAATACCCTCTCATAGGGTTCAAGAATTTCCTTGCAGAATTCCATTCCTTTCTGGGTAGGCCTGTATATCGTTATGGATCTTTTGCCAACTATTGTCTCGGACTTGTTTACAAGCCCGTTATCCTCCAACTCATCAAGGATTAGCTTGTGTTTTTTCAGATTCAATCCGCAGAAGCTGACAAGGGCAGTCTGGTTGAGCTCCCCATATTCCACGAGTTTGAGGATGATGTCCTTGACGATGTATATGCGGTCCCTGTAAGCACTGGGAGAGCCAGACATGGTTCACTTGACTGGTTGCAGTAGTAGATGCAGCAATATATCCTATGATAAAAGTAAATGTTAAGTCAGGCTTTTAATAACGCGCCCAACTGGACAGTGTCATCGAACGCTGATAAGGATCCAATATCATGGATTTACCTTAGGAGGAACAAAAAGTTCTTTATAAATCGCCTTAATTTGTGAGCTTTTATATAATCGCCGGCCAATGTGGTCTTGATGGCCGAAGACACGTCGCCCGCCGAATCGAATTCTTCCATCCCGTTTCCCACCTTGACTATCCTCTACGTGCCTGTCGAGGCCGCTGATGTAATAGATGACGTCAGCCAAAAGTATCCCAACATGACAGTTGAGGACTGCTTGGGGTTCTTCCATGGCAAGCAGCGGCAGTACAAAAAGATCACCATCTGGAGTCAGGGGATAGACAGTCTTTGGCTTGACGCTGTTGTAGCCAGAACAAAAGAGCTGGCGGCGGTGGAATTTGTCACAGTGGTTTCCGGCGGCATGATGCACGTGCTGTAGCATCAAATAGCAGCTCTGGGTATAATACTGCATGGAAAAAGAAGGCAAGATAAAGCGCTGCCCGATATGCGGCTGCACTGAACACAGGCTAGTTGGCTGCAACAGGCACTGGGGAAAGCACAAGGTTGGCCCCGATGGCCGCTGCATCGTTGAATAATCATCTTATTTCGTAAACAGCTATGGACAGTTTGAACACCAGCCTTTCATCGGTGCTCCGTGCAATCGGCATGACATGCTTTTCGGCTTCATCTTTGAACCTGAGCGCCCTGTCCTTGTAGGCAAGGTTTTTCATGCTGCGCGCGGTATCCAGCCTTTCTGCAAGTACGATGTACCTTACTTCTTTGGATTCTTTTGCAATCTTGGCATAATAGTCTTCAAGTATTTTTTCCTCACCCTTGGATTTTGGTTCTGCGGCCGCGCGAACAATCGTGCTGGTCCTTTCTCCGCATTCTTCTTTGATCTGTTCGTATTGATCGCCGTCCGCGGCGTCGTGCAAAATGGCGGCTTCTAGCAATTCGACGTCGCGCATATGCAGCTCCTCGGCCAGTATGAGCGCAACCCGCAACGGGTGGTTGATGTAAGGTTCTTCCTTGTTTAGCAGCTGATTCTTGTGAAGCTTGTTTGCAAGAGCAAAAGCCTTGGTCAGTTTTACTACGCTTTCGGTATCGACTTCAAATAACTTTAAGAGTCTGGAAAAACCCGACCTTGTAAAATCGTTAAAGCTCTGCTCCACTTCCCAGTAGGCTAGACAGAGTCCCCTATAAGGTGATTTGGAAAAAATTGCAGACCTTTCATCCAAAAGAGAAATAATGGTGTTCTGTGTTTATTGACATCGGTTATTTTGACTGATAGCAAGGGCTATTACGCCACTTTAGGCGTCCCGGAAAGGGCCAGCTATCAGGAGATCAAGAAAGCCTATCGGCGTCTTGCCAAGAAATATCATCCTGACAGGAATGGCAGCGCTGCCGCGGAAGATATGATCAAAAAGATCAACGCCGCGTACGAGGTGCTATCCGATCAGAACAAACGCGCACAGTACGACAAGACAGGGTTTGGAGATGGCGCGATGGATGCAGACGCCGCGCCGGCTGAGGCTAATTATACGTCGCATTTCAGCAACGCTGAGCCGCAGCAAGAAGAGCAGCCGAAAACCGATAAAGTGAAGGCCAAAAAAGAGTATGTCTCTGACTATTACGGTGCCACCTACATAGAAACGCCGAAAAGCAGGTTCCACATCATAGTCGAACCGTCGCTGTGCATGGCTTTTGGCAGCTGCGAAACACTTGCTCCCAAGGTCTTTGTGGTAGAGAAGAACAAAAGAGTCAACCCCAAGGCTTGGGTTGAATCGGAAACCGGCGCGGATTTTGACACCATATACGCGGCCGCGCAAACATGCCCGACCAAGGCCATCAAGATCGTCGACCGGTACACCGGCGAGCAGATTTTCCCATAATAATAAATTGCCGTGAACTGGTGCGACTACTCATGAAACTTTTCTGTGTCGGCTGCGGACCGGGAGACCCCGAACTGCTCACGATCAAGGCCGTGAACTTGATCAAGGGCGCGGAGGTGATATTCGCCCCCACTGCGCGGGAAGGCAAGCCCAGTATCGCACTTTCCGTAGTTGACCAGTATATTGACAAATCCACCAAGACGGTGAGTCTGGTATTTCCGATGGTCAAGGACAGGGAGTCGCTTAAGGATTACTGGATCAGAAATGCAGACGAGATTGCAGCCGTCGTGAGATCGGGAAAGAGGGTGGTGTACCTTACCGTCGGCGACCCGGCTCTGTACAGCACGTGGATTTACGTGCACAGGGAGATGAAGAAAAGACACCCGGACATCGAGATTGAAATCGTTCCGGGCGTAGCATCGATGTTTGCCATTGCCAACAAGGCCAAGATAAGCCTCGTGGAGGGCGATGAGACCATTGCCATTGTTCCTGCATGCTATGACCTTGAGCGCGTGAAAAAGACCGCGGACGCCTGCGACACGGTGGTGTTCCTCAAGGACGGCCGGTACTTCGATAACGTGATAGAGATGCTCGGTCAAGCCGGATTTCCGGACAATGCGACCATCGCCATAGCGCAGGACGTTTCTGCACCGGAAGGCGAGATACTTGAAATAACGACGCTGGCAGACCAGCGCGGAAGGAAGGGTCCGACTGAGAAATACTTTTCAATAATGGTGGCAAAAAAGAATGCAAGACAGTAAGACGGTTTATTTCGTTGGCTCTGGCCCCGGCGACCCGGAGCTTATCACGGTCAAGGCAAAGAAGCTGGTCGAGCAGGCAGACGTCATAATCTATTCCGGCTCGCTTCTCAACCCCAAGATCCTGGAGTATGCCAAGAAAGACGCAGAGCTGCACGACGCTGCCCTCATAGACAGGGAAAAGATCTCCCAGATCCTGAGAGGGGCAGCGATGGAGGGCAAGCTTGCCATCAGATTCCATGATGGCGATCCTGCGCTTTTCAGCACGATAAGAGAGCAGATAGACAAGCTTGAAGCTGAGGGCATTACCTGCAAGGTGGTGCCAGGAGTCACCGCCATACTGGGAGCCGCGGCCGACCTGAAACTGGAGCTTACCCTTCCTGGCGTAACGCAGTCCCTGATAATCACACGGGCAGAGCTTAGGACCCCGGTCCCTGAACGGGAGACCATCTCCGAGCTTGCAAAGCACGGCGCCACGATGGCGTTTTACCTGAGCGTCCACCTGGTAGGCGACGTGGTAAAGGAGCTGCTAAAGGGCGGCGTGTACACGGAAGAGACGCCGGCCGCCGTGGTCTACCGGGCAACCTGGGAGGACGAGAAGATAATCAGGGGGACGCTTGGCGACATAGCCGAGAAGGTCAGGAAGGCCAAGATAATCAAGACTGCCCTTATCATCGTAGGCAACGTCATTGCGCCAGCCAAATACGAGCATTCCAAGGTGTACGACGCAAAATTCACACACGGTTACAGAAAAGCGGTAAAAGAATAAAAGAAAAGTTGGGTTTTAGGCCTTTCTTGCCCAGGCAGTCACGGTCGCCGTGCTTACTGTAGCACCTATAGCCCCGCAGAGGGTAGCAAAGATGATGCTTTGATCCACCGTTATCTTGGGGAACACGTCTGCAAAGACCTTGGCTACCGACGGGAAAGCAAGGAACGCAAAGAACCCTATTGCGAACCCTATGGCTGCGAATATTCCGATTATTCCTGCTCTTGATGCCACCTTGATCACCTATTGCTGGTTCTCCTCTGTGATCCTGTGTCCCGATGCTGGGATGGAGGGGAATCTGTCGTTTACCCGCTGTTCTGCCACTGCTGAAGCCTCTACCATTATCTGGTCTATGTCGTTTCCGTAGCCGGTGTTGACATCGATGCCCATCCCGCTGCCCTGGAGTGAGTCCATCATGATGCTGCCAAGCAGGTTCTGCATGTTGCCGATCTCCGCGTCTGCACCTGGAACAAAGCGCCCAAGGCTGGATTTCAGGCCCTTTATGGAAGCCATCGCTGGACCAAGCGTCACCATCGCATCTCCAAGGTCGTGTATGGTGCCAAGCCTCATGGATACCTGTTCAAGGGCCATCTTGGCCTGTGAAAGCGTCCTTGAGATCTTGCGTACCTCTGCAAGCTCGTTGGAGAGCACCTTGGCGGTGTCTGCGTCATGTCTCTGCATCGCATCAACAACTCTTCTGAACAGGGAGGCATCCCTCTCGTTCAGCTTTGTTATCAAT
This sequence comes from Nitrososphaera sp., assembly GCA_037441265.1. GTDB lineage: Archaea > Thermoproteota > Nitrososphaeria > Nitrososphaerales > Nitrososphaeraceae > Nitrososphaera. Next base: position 80,494 of record JBBISN010000001.1, read on the forward strand.
GTGTCCAACTTTGATGTTTGCATCTGAAGTTTGTTAACAGCAGTCTCTATCCTCGGTTTTAGCGGACCTTGAGGTCTCAGTGACTCCTTCAATTTTTCGCTGGCCGTCACCTTGCTCTGGTTGCTCCAGTTCTTATCAAAACCGGTCATGGCAGACGCTGTCGGTATTCGTTATTAATTTCGGGTGTATAATCCGATAAACTTACGGGTCAACAATAGCCCTTTTTACAAAAAGAGAGCTATTTCAGCGGGATCTTGAAGAGGTCCTTCAGCTTGACTGAGGCCCATGCTCCCATGCCAAAGGCTTTACCCGGTTCCTGCGGGCCGACTACCTGGCTGACTGCTATCTCGGTTGGCGCCATGGGCGGCCAGAGCATGGCCACGTATTCGCCGACGTCGCCGGCCTTATCCAGCGATGCCATCTGCATGTTCTCTTTCTTGAAATTTGTGGCAAGTTTTTCCTTTACCGGATCGACAAGATTACGCTGGCCATGAACGATAAGGTATACCTTTTTGGTGCCGTCTATCTGCATACTGCCCTCATCGTCAAACAAGGACTATAAACGTGTTGATCCTCCCGTCCATTGATTGATAGTAACGGATTCCTATCTGGCGATGGTGCTGCCTGATGACATTGCAGAGCGCATAGCAGGCTTTATCGCCGGCAAGCAAAGCTTCCCGTTCATTGGGCCCGATGAGCTTGTGTGCATCATGTATCTGTACGGCAGAAATAACGGGGTTGGAAACGAGATCGACGAGGTGGCAAGTCTGGCGCAGCGCACTGCAAGCCAGACGGCCATGGATATTGAAAGCTACGCTCACAGCTCGGCAGGCAAGCTTGATCCGGAATACATCAGAAGCAAGTACCTAAACAGGGAGCTCCAGCTGGCCATAGAGAAGAAGCTGGACGCTGGCCAGGGTCGTGTCGCCAGCGATCCTGCAATACTAAGCGATTGCTTTGCGCAGCATCTGGCCTGCCACAAGCAAGATTACTTTTTTGAGCTGTACGGCCCCTTCAAGGACAACGAACTTACATCGGACATCCGGCCGATGCTTTCCGGCAGGATGGTGATGGTCGGCTACAACAGGAAAAATGCACAGCAGCTGGAATCGCACCCGCTCATACCGGTGTACATCTGGTTCAAGGAAAGGGTCAAATATCCTGCATGAATTCATGAGGCCGGCTTGCAGGGAGATCATTCCGTTCCTCTCGTGAGGTTCTCGGAGTTCCTTGGAATCGGATACTACGGCGACGAAAAGCAGCACGTCGTTGCGCCGATATTTGACTTTAGGCGCAACGCGGAACACGCGTGGGCCAAGGTCATGGACGGACACCTGATTCAGGGGGCCCCTGCACCGGTTTTCCATGTGGTGTTCGTCGAACACCCTGCAAAGTACGAATTTATCGCGTATCCCGTCGAGATTAATCCGGACCAGATAAACTACGTCCTGTACAGGTCATTTTCCAGCCTGGGCAGCCTGCATAAATTCAAGCAGACGTACGGCGGGCGGACGTACATCAAATTTGGCTGGCATGACCTGACCAAGAGCCAGAAGTTTGACGTGCTTGCAGCCTATGCGTTTGTAGACAGCGTGGATTTTCTGAAAATAGACGATGTCAAGGCCGGCTCACTGGTCGAGCAGATACAGAAAAGCTAGTCTGAACCAGCCCAGCCGGAACGTTGCCGGCTGGGTGGCCCGGTGATTCGACTTGGTGGTAGATGCCGTTGCCATACTTCCTGAGGAAATTAGGCTGGACTAATTATATGAAACCAGGTATTTGAACGGTCCGGGGATTCTCCATGTTTACATTTATACCTGATTCTGCAGCAACCAGCTTCGTTGACGGGCAATCCGATAGCCGTATTTGATTCTGGAATCGGCTCTCTTTCAATAATACGTGAACTGAGGCGCGAGGTGCCGGCGGAGGACCTGCTGTACTTTGCAGACAGGGCCCATTTTCCGTACGGAACAAAGTCGCGCCAGCAGCTGCTGGAGATAATCGTAAACACCATAAACTACCTGAAACGCTACAAGCCAAAGCTCATCGTGGTCGCGTCGAACACCCCCTCGGTTCAGGTTATAGACGAAGTAAGAAAGGTCGTAACCGATGTCCCTATAGTGGGGGTCAGGCCGCCTTTAAAGGAGGCATCGCGGCTGACAAGAAGGAAGCACATAGGAATCCTGGCTACGCAGAACACCGTCAACAGCAAGGAGCTTGAAAACCAGATAAGAAGAGAGGTCCCGCAGCACATCCTGGTCACCAAATTTAACGCGTCGCCCATCATCGAGCTGATAGAAAGCGGCGTCCATCTCACCAACGAACGCCGGACGTTTGACGTGATTTCCAGGGTGCTTGGAGACGGCGTCGATGAAAAGCTGGACGTGATAACCCTTTCAAGTACCCATCTGCCCTTCGTGAAGAGCTACCTCAATGCCCTGCTCCCCACGGTCAGGCTGGTCGATCCGGCCCAGATCGTGGCCAAGGAAGTAAGGAAGTTTCTGTCGTTTCACAGGATGACCAAAAAAAGCGGGAATGGAAAGCTGCAGATCCTAGTCTCAGACGGCAAGCGTGAGTTTGAAAAATCGCTGCGCGCCATGGGTGTACGGGAGCCCATAGAAGAGGTATTTCTTACCTTTTGAATTGGACGGCCATCGAAGGCTGTAATATTCGACCGATCGTTTTGCCGCAAGCATACATTCCACAGAATAGTGTTCGCAAGTAGCAGGCTTTTTATCCAAACTTGGAGAACTGTCAAAGCATATTTCCTACGTCTTCTTATAGTAAGTTCAGATGGCGGTTGAACAGCTATTTGTAAGCGTAGTCATCATTCTGGCAGCCGCCAGAGGTATGGGCGAGGCTTTTCAGAGAATCAAACAGCCGCCGCTAGTAGGTGAGCTGCTCGCCGGGGTAATCATAGGCCCCTCGCTTTTGGGAGTTGTCATGCCAGCCCCCGATCTGGATGTTCTCTCCAACCTGGCCGTCTTTTTCTTGATGTTTCTTGCAGGGCTTGAAATGAACCTAAAGGAGATCAAGCGAGTTGGCATGTCTGCCATAGTGATTTCCACCATTGCCTTCTTTACCCCTCTGCTGTCAGGCTACTTTGTATCCCTGCACTTTGGGCTGACCAGCATTCAATCGCTCTTTATGGGACTGCTCCTATCAATCACGGCTGTTCCCGTCAGTGCAATAGTGCTGATGCAGTTTGGCATACTCAATACCAGACTAGGCAGCACGGTCATGACTGCTGCCGTAATAAACGATATAATGTCTCTGATAGTACTCTCAATAATACTCCAGCTATCCGCGGACGGCGGCAGCGGTTATCTCGACGTCGGTGCGCTTGTTTCGTCTGGAATAATGATAGCTGTTTTCCTTGGAGGCATCTTTATGTTTGATTTTCTTGCCCGGAAAACTGTTCACTGGCTTCCAAGAAAAATTGAGCCATACTTCAAGAAGCTGCAGACAAAGGAGGCTGCATTTGGGACGCTCCTCATTACCACGATTGCAGTTTCACTGATAGCCCAGAGCATCGGACTGCATTTTATCATAGGCACCTTCTTTGCGGGCCTTATCGTTTTCAAAGAGCTGATAGGCGGACAGAATTTCGAGCGTGTATACAGCATCATCTCCGCCATCACGTTTGGCTTCTTTGCGCCCATATTTTTTGCCTCGATAGGGATAGAATTCAACGCACCGTCGCTGATCAACTCGATTCCGCTTTTCCTCGCATTGCTTGGAGTCGCGATAGCCACAAAGATTGGAGCCGGGTACGTCGGTGCAAGGCTTGTCAAGTTCTCAAATGAAACGAGCCTTGCCATCGGGTTTCTGATGAACGGCAGGGGGATGGTGGAGCTTGTAATAGCATCCATAGGCTTTGCCACAGGCATCATTGATCTAACCTTGTTCTCTGTGGCAGTAGCAATCGGTTTTGTTACTACCGTCTTGGCCCCGGTTACTTCAAGGCCTCTTGTCAGCAGGGCAAAAGCTGCCGGAAGCCCCGCAGTGACCGTCGATGAACAAAGTGAATACGGCAAGCATCACTTTGGCTGATACGTGCCAGGAATTTCCCTTTCAATTACCTGACCATAAACGAGCTGGCATGTGATATCTTGAAATACCATATCAATAACTGTGAATTATAGTCAATGGGGCTCAGCGAAGACTTTGACAGGGGCGGCAAGGTTGTAGCGGACAGCCTGCTCAAGGCCAGCGGCATCTATTCGTACTATGAGCGCCGGCTGGAATCCGAGGTCATGAGATCCCCGCTGCCAAACCACATCGCGATAATCTTGGACGGCAACAGGAGATGGGCGCGGTACAATTTCCTTGACACCGAAAAGGGTCACGCTTACGGCGCAGACAAGGCCGAGGCGCTCCTCAACTGGATCCACGACTTGGGGATCAGGATAACGACGCTTTACATACTTTCAACCGAGAATCTTGAGCGGCAGGACGAAGAGCTGGAAAACATTTACCGGCTGCTTGAGATCAAGCTGGAAAAGCTGTACAGCGACGAAAGGATCCATGCAAGGCGTATGAAGATAGTGGCCATCGGCGACAGGCACAAGCTTCCGCGCAAACTTCAGGAGGTACTGGCAAGGCTGGAGGAGGCCACCGCGGAATACGACTCCATGTTTCTCAACATCGCCATAGCCTACGGCGGGCAGAAGGAGCTTGTCGATGCCGTCAAAAAGGTTGCCTCCATGGCCAAGCGCGGCGAGATAAAGATAGAGGACATCGACGAGAAGGTCATAGAATCGTGCCTTTACACGTCACATCTGCCACAGTCATCGCCGGACCTTATCCTCAGGACTTCTGGCGAAAAGAGGCTGAGCGGCTTTCTGATATGGCAGGGCGCCTACAGCGAGCTTATGTTCATGGATGTGTTCTGGCCAGAATTCCGCAAGATCGACCTGATGCGCGCCGTAAGGACTTACCAGCGCAGGATGCGCAGGTACGGAAAATGATGCTCATTTGATATGAGCTATCTTGGCTGTCCTTCGTTTGTGCGCGCTGGCCCGGATCATATCCTGAACTTTGCTGACGTGTTTTAGCGGCACGCCCAGCCTCTTTGCGGCGTCTTTTGCGTTCATCTTTTTGTCGACCAGCAGGTGGAGTATGGGGTCTATGACTTCATAGGTCATGCCCAGTTCCCCTTCTGCAGTCTGCCCCTTCCACAAGCCGGGGCTGCTCTTCTTTTCCACTATCGCGGCTGGAATGCCAAGGTGCCGCGCAAGCGCCCTCACCTGCGTTTTGTACAGGTCTGCCAGCGGCGTAATGTCCGAGCCGCCATCGCCAAATTTCGTAAAGTATCCGATGTAAAATTCGCTCTTATCGCTGGTGCCGGCAACCAGATAGTTCTTGACCGACGCGTGGTGATACAGGATGCCCATCCGGATGCGTGCAGCCAGGTTTCCCTTGATCTTGTCCGTGGAGTCTGGCAGCAGCTCCAGGTACTTTTCAATGATCGGGCTTATGTCTACGATGCTGTGTTCGACATTGAGCAGGCTGGCCAGATTGATTGCGTCGCGAGTGTCGCTTTCCGGCGTTGCGTCGCTTGGCAGGACGAGGCAGGCAACATTTTCTGCGCCCAAGGCGTTTACGCCCAGCTTTAAGGCGACTGCCGAATCAAGTCCGCCGCTCAGTCCGATCATAAGCCCATCGGCAGGACTTTTTGCTATGTAGCGAGAAATGAAGCGCTCGATCGTTTTTGATATTCTTGCATAATCTCGGTCCAGCAGGCTGGCCAGAACGTCCTGTTTCAACAAAAAACACGTTATCGGAGCTCTATTTATTGATGCTTCGGAGAAAAGGGAGGGGAGGTTATCCCGACGCGCAGCTGCTAAAGCCACACTCGATGCAGATGTTGCATCCTTCGGTGATTATCAGCTTGGCCTTGCACGAAGGGCACACTTCCTCATTTGAGTCCAGCATCTGCATGGCAGACATCTGTGCCACCTTCCTTGGAATTTCTTGCTGGACTAGTTCCACTTTAGCCGCAGTCACCGTCTCGTCTTGCACGCCGGACTCTTTGAGGATCTTTTGCATCTGTTCTAGCACGTACGGCTCTTTGATGCTGGAGTTGATGTAGTCGGCCACGTACCTGCTTGGCCTGACTACAAAGCTCTTCTCGCCGGTGTTCTTGCCAGTGATGTGGAGCACCTGCTCCTGCCTTGAGCCGTCCCTGAACACGGTCACGCCTTTAAGGCCCAGTTCGTGTGACAGCAGGTACGAGCATTTGACGTCCTCTGCGGTCACGTCTCCGGGCATATTGATGGTCTTTGCAATCGCGTTGGAGATCCACTGTTGCCAGACTGCCTGAGCCATGATGTGATCCATCCAGTGGACGTCGATGGCGGTGACAAAGACTTTCTGTATCCATTCTGGAATCTCTGCAAGACCACGTATCGAGCCATAGTTGTTGGCTATTTTGGTGAGGATCTCATCGGAGTACAGGCCATTCTCTTTGAGCACGTTTTCAAACACCTTGTCGGTGTAAAAGAACCGGCCCACCGTGACGCGCTTTTCGTATACCAGCGCAAATACCGGCTCGACGCCGTTTGAGGTGTCGGCTATCATGGACAGCGTGCCTGTGGGCGCGATGGTAGATGTCCAGGAGTTTCTGATGCCGTGCTTCTTGATCTTTTCGATGAGCGTGCTCCAGTCATAGGTGTGCGTCTCCCTTGGCAGCTCGTAGTAGCCGGCCACAGGGATCCGTCCCTTGACGTAGTCGGTGTCCTTGAACATGGGGAAGGCTCCCCTTGTCTTGGCTATGGCGACGCTTTCTTCCATGCTAAAGTACGACACGGCCTCTGCCAGCTTGTTCATGAATTCATAGCCCTCCTTGGAGCTGTACGATATTCTCAGCAGGAAGAGCAGGTCCGCAATTCCCATTATGCCAAGGCCTATCCTTCTTGTGTCCTTGGTGTTGACGTCGATCTCTTCGACGGGGTACTTGTTCATGTCGATGATGTTGTCCAAGAAGCGTGTTGCCAGCCTGATGGCCTGCTCGTAGCGCTGCCAGTCGAATTCATACATGCCGTCTGCCTTGCGCTTGACAAAGTTTGCAAGGTTGATGGAACCCAGGTTGCATGACTCGTACGGGTACAGAGATTGCTCGCCGCACGGGTTGGTGGCGCGCAAGGGCCCGCCCTTGGCCCCAATGCATGGGTTGTACTTGTTGATGTTGTCGAAGAATATTATGCCCGGCTCGGCGCTCTTCCATGCGCTCAGCGCTATCAGGTCCACAAGCTGCTGGGCGTCTATATGCCGGACTGGCTCCTTGGTCCTCGGGTTGCGCAGCGTGTATTTATGATTGCCTTCCTTGTTGACCAGAGCCTTCCAGAAATCCTCCCAGATGCCGACGCTGACGTTGAAATTCTCAAACACGCCGGGCTTTGTCTTGGCCGTCACGAACTTTTCAACGTCAGGATGCCAGGCTTCCAGAATGCCCATGTTGGCGCCGCGCCTCTTGCCGCCCTGCTTGACGACGTCGGTAATGGTGTCGATTATCCTCATAAACGAGGTGGGCCCGGATGCAACGCCGGATGTGGAAGCCACGATGTCGCCTTCCGGCCTGAGGTCAGAGTAGTTGATGCCGACCCCGCCGCCGGACTTGAATATCATTGCCGCGTCGGTTGAAGACTTCATTATCCTGCCCATGTCGTCGGGCATGTCCAGGACAAAGCAGGCCGACAGCTGGCCGAGCCTTGCGCCGGCGTTCATCAGCGTGGGCGTATTGGGCAAAAAGTCCCTTGAAACCATCAGGTTGTAGTATTCCTTGGTCCGCTCGCTGTACGCAGCCATCTTGCCTTCGGCTATCATTTTGAGCAGCTCCTTAAACGAGATCTTCATCTGGCCCTTCTTTGCGGCTTCGACGTAGGCCCGTATCATGGCTTCAAAGTGGTACTTGTTGAGGTATTGCTCGCCCAGCTTGAGCTTCATGTCAAAGTCTGCCAGCTTGCTGTAGTACTTTTCGGCTTCCTCCGCGTCCTGCTTGTAGCCGCCGGTCAGGCTGAACACCTGCTGGTCGTGCATGATATCCGCGATGGCCACCAGCGTGGCCACCCGCTCAAACATCTGCTTGGGGCCTTCAATTATCTCGTTGTTATCGTCCCGCAGCAGGTAACGTGCTGCCAGAACCCTAAGAGAATTAACGTCAAGGGCCTTGTCGACTTCGTCCAGATCCTTCTTGTTCAGGATCTTCATCTTTTCGTCGCGTACCTTGCGCCTTTCGTGCCGGTACAGTATGTAGGACTTGGCCGTCTCTGACAGCCCTTCCTCTATGAGTATGGACTCGACCATGTCCTGTACGTCCTCTACGCTTGCAACGCCGACCTTTTCAGAGCCGTAGCCCTGCTGGACCATCTTTTGCACGACCCTGGCAGCCAGCCTCTCTGCCAGCGGATAGTCCGGCTTGCCGGTAGCGACAAGCGCCTTGTATATCGCGTTGGAAATCTTTGATTGTTCAAAATTTACTATACGGCCATCCCGCTTTTTGATCTTTGAGATCAGGTTCCCCTGTGAACTATTAAATTCGGTAACTCCCGCCATCCCGCACTATTACAAAAAAGACTTGTACTTATACCCTCTTATGTCAAAAAAATACCCAACGGATTAGTCAAGTTGTACCCACCGGTTATTAAAAAAAGAGATTGCCAAATTCTAAATGCAACAGCTCAGTAATATTGAAAAATTTCTTTAATTACAGGCGGCCGGCGGCGCTGTCGAATTTTTCCTGAAATGATTCAGAAGAACAAATGGTCTAGGGGAGCGCAAAGCTGCGCCGATGTCAGCTGATTAAGAGATCTGCAGCCGGTGCGGTGACTTGCATGCATCGCATTTCTCTGCGGATATCTTGACGCGCTGGCCACAGGTTGAGCAGGCCGCAAGTCTGATGCGGGGGCGGAAGAACTGCAGCTCTGAAGCTGCTTCGATGGCTCCCCGGACTTCGGCCAAGGAAAGGTCCGTCAGGTCAAGGCTTGCCGCAAAACCGCCGTTCATCAACCGGTCAATGGCCGTGCACTCCTTTATCAGGGCCGAAGACTTGCCAGCCAGGTCCTTGCCGCTTATTGTCATTCCCTGGGAATAGCTGGTTGTGTTCTGCGACTGCATCAGCGAGATCTTGCCGTACTTTTCAGAGTCAAGGTTTGCAAATCGGGTGCCGCTGTCGTCAAAGACCATGGCCACGCCAACAGCATCTTCGCCGGCCTGCTTGCCCTGCGACGCAGCTACCTCGACCGTGGTCTTCAATACCTTTTGCATGATGTCTTGGCCGCCGTTGGCTTCGTCATATCCAAGAATGCTGTACACGGATTCCCTAGTGCCGGTAAGATTGATCACGATGTTGGAGCTGGCAAGCTGCGAGGATTGCGTCGCGGCAGAGAAGGTCGGCAGCAGGCCGCGCCGGACATTGTCAAGGACTGCTTTCTTCCTCAGGTACATGGCTGCAAGCGACGGTTTTATCATCAATGCCAGCTTTGCCCGGAAGTAAGTTTCATCCTTGTTGGATTCATACGCAAGACGCGGTAGGTTTACTGAAAGCGCATGCAGCGTCAGCGATGACGGCGAGTTCTTGCTGTTCACAGACTTGTGGATGCCGCTTGCTGCTCTTGCCTGCCCGCTGCTGATGGAAATGATGCCGCCGCTGCGCACCACCGCGGCGATCTGATCCAGGCTGTCCTTCCTGTAGTTGCCCAGTGCGATTCCCATCCTTGGGGCCGGCGTGGCCTCTACGTACTTTCTGTACCCGTCCAGGAGGGCGTTCAGCTGCCTGGCATCGAAACCGTCGGCAGGAACCGAGATCGTTGCCAGCGCGCCGTTGCAGGAGGCAGACGATGCCATGAGCATCCTTGCAAACTTGGATGACAGGTCTTCCGGATCCTTGCTCTTTGCCAGTATCGGAGCCAAGCCGTCAAGCACCACTTCGGTGGATGCTTCCCTGCTGAGAAGCGCGATCAATATCGGCAGGGCTGTGAACACGTCATCGGGGTTCTTGAGCGCATTCAATCTGGCAACGCTGAGGAACCGGCCTTTCAGGTCAAGCCCTTCTACTGCAGACAGGTCAACAAAGACCGTGTCCGGCACGAGGCCCCAGACGCCGGTTTTTGCGATGTTGATGTCGCCAGCCAGATGCATGTCGGCGATATCCTTGGGCAGCATGTTGAAGATCAGATACTCTGAAAATATGGAACTGGCAGTCCTTGAAAGCAGGCCGTCGATGCCGTTCCTCGTGACCTCTTCGCTTCCAAGCATCTCGGCAATCTCTGACGGCGGCAGTCCAAGCCGCGCCAGCTTGTTCCTGTACTCCTCGTGGCCATGCTCTATGAGCACCGAATTTACAGTCTCGCGTATAAGCGACGACGTGAGGTAGGCAGTCTGGAATTTGTAGATCTTGTTCTCCGCCTCCTCCGTGATCTTGTGGGCCTGCTCAAGCGGAAGGTTGGCCTCCCTTACAAGCGACTGTATTATCTTGTGAGAGTTGAACTCTTCAATGGAATGCTTGCTTGTCCTGACGTACATCTTGCCGCTCTCGATTATCGACCTTTCCTCGATTTGCCGGGCAAGGCTCAGAACCAGCTTGCCAAGGTTCGTGATGGTGTATCGGCGCTCGGCCTTGTTGAGCGCCACCAAAAGCTGCCGTAAAAGCTTCCTAAGATGGTAAGCAAACTTGCCGGACTCTTTTTTTGACTTGAACCCGGCCAAGGCCTTCAGTTCAGAGTACGTGAGGGGCCCCTTTGTGTTTAGAATCCTCAGGATATCAATCCTGTTGGGACTGGCCATTACAGAGAAAATCATCCTTACACGCTTTGAAGCAGATTCCAGAACGCCGCCCTTACGAGAATCACGAGAATAGTCAAGACTCTGTTCCGTTTCCATAGCACCCCGTTATCAGTGCAAATGATTAAAACTACTTTGTAAAATACTTTTAACTAACAGTACGATTGCGCCCTATGTGGGCAAGTTAGACCAAAAGGTCAACGTTATTTCAGCCTTCTACCAGTACCTGGTTTTGTTCTTCCTGCACGACAGGCATGCCAGTTGGCACTTCTGGAAGCTTGGCCTTTGTCTCGGTTTCAAGCGCGCCTTCTATCTCGTTGAGTATGTTGAGGGCCTCCCTATCCATCGGCGTGATAATCTTGCCTGTGTCGACCCTTACGTTGGAGCTGGCAAGAACATCTGCAGTGACGGACGAGACATCCAGCAGCGTCTGGTTGGCGTTTGGCATGGCCTTTGACAGGTCGGCCTGAATCTCCTTTATCATCTCAACAGTGGGATCGATGGTGTCAAGTATCATCGCGAATTCGTTTATCGTGCTGAAGCGGATGACCAGTGCTTCAAGGGCCATCCCAGTGTGCTGCGTGTTCCTCCTGATGCGCCGCAGATTAGCCAGCTCATTTGCCATGATCTTTGCCCTAGTGTTGTTGCCGGCCTTTACGTTGGCGGTTATCTGTTCAATGTAGTAGGCTTCCATCGATGCGAACTTTTTGTCCATCATCCTTAACCGGCCAAGCTGGTTGTACACTATCGCCGTGGCATTGTTGATTTGGTTCACTAGTTGGTGGCGCTCAACCATCGACCTACTGTATTTCCGCCCCCGGAACGGGGGTTAAGAGCCATTGTTTAACTGTGTGCACAAAAAGCGATCATTAAGCTAAGCTACAAAAATGACGGTATCAGAGCTTGCTTGCCGTTACAGTAAAGTCAGACGGATTAAGAGCTGCTCCGCAGACGGGACACCTGTTGTTGGTGGCGCGCAGGGCGTCTTTGACAGACTTGAGCATTCTCATGGTGTAGATGACCGAGCCGCACTTGCTGCATACAACATCCAATGACATCATTGAAGAAAGCCTATAAAATCTAGAATAAGAAAAGTTCTCTTAACAGTTTTTTACAAAACGAGCAGCTGCTGTTACCCTTGCTTCTGTAACAACAGGCCGTGCTTTGGATCGAACCCTGTGACCTCTACCTTGGCTCCCACGGGCAGGTCTTTTGGAGTCTTTATGCCGGGCAGAAATCCAGAGGCCCGCAGCTGTGTTTTGTTGATCTTGAAGACAACCCAGGCGTACGCGCCGGCGTCCTCAAAGCCCTCCGGAGCCACGGCCTGGATGGTGTATGTTACAACCGTCCCCTTTCCATCAAGCTCGGCGTCCTCGAACTTGCTTGCGCTGCACTTTTCACAGAACATCACGGTCTCAAGCATCAGGTGGCCGCACTTGCTGCACTTGTGGGCAAGGATCTTCTTTCTGCTGGCTGCTTCAATGAACTTTTCACGTACGCCGTGTTGTGCCTCTGACATTGCTTATCACCCTATTTTCTGTCGACTTTCTTAAAGATGTGGACGGCTGCGCTGGCTCCAGTGGCTCCAAAGTTGTGGGTCAAGGCGATCTCGGCCCCCTTTACTGTGCGTTCGCCGGCCCTGCCGGTAAACTGGTCAAAAACCTCGACTACCTGGCCGACACCGGTGGCACCTATCGGGTGGCCCTTTGACTTCAGGCCGCCTGACGGGTTGATGGGAATCTCGCCTTTAAGACGCGTCGCGCCGTCCCTGACTGCGTGGGCCGCCTTGCCCTTGGGGAAGAAGCCCAGGTCTTCGATATCGATTATTTCAGCTATCGTAAAGCAGTCGTGGACTTCTGCAAAGTCTATTTTCTTGGCCGTGATGCCAGCCATCTTGTACGCCTGCTTTGCAGCTGCCACCGTGCTTGGGATGGTGGTTATGTCCTCGCGTGCCTGCACGGCTGCCGGCGAAGCTCCGCGGCCAGAACCAATGACCTCCATGTACGGCTTGCCGCTCTTCTTGGCAAACTCCTCTGTGCAGAGGATCACTGCCGATGCGCCGTCTGAGAACGGGCAGCAGTCCAAAAGCTTCAATGGCGAAGCAACAACTGGCGACTTCATGACGTCGTCGACGGTTATCTTTTTGTGCACGTGGGCCTTTGGATTGAGAAAGCCGTTTTCATGGTTCTTTACCGCCACATGAGCCAGGTCTTCCTCCGTGGCCTTGTGTGTGGTCATGTACGCGCGGGCCATCGATGCGAACAGGCCGGGGAAGGACGCGCCGTTGCCGCCCTCGTAGAAAAAGTCAGAACAGTACGAAAACAGCGTGGTGCTGTGAACCGTGCCGGTGTGGGTTACTTTCTCTACACCCAGGGCAAGGACACAGTCATAAAAGCCGGCTGCCACGTTGGCATAGGCCTCTCTGAACATTACAGAGCCAGAGCCGCACGCCGATTCAATGGTCAGGCCCGGCACATGCGAAATGCCGAGGTTGCTCATCACAACCGGCGCCATGTGGACCTGCTTGTCTGCGACTCCGAAAACGTTGGAAATATAGCCGGCCTGGATCGCCTTTGGAGTGATCCCAGCTGATTCTATTGCATCTTTTGCTGCTGAAAGCGCAATTTCTATGATGCTTTCGTTCAATTTGCCGTATTTCGTGCTACCGGCTCCAAGAACACAAACTTTGTTAGTCATTTATGAAACAAGGTACGTTCATGAATATAAAAATCTTAGACACTCTGGATGCGTAATGATCAAGGCAGATATGTAATATCTTGGCAAAGCCAGCATGTTTTAGCAGCTTATTGCACCTCGTATTCAAATTCATTGGAGTAGCTGCAGTTGCCGGAAAAATCGCATGCCGAGATCACCAAAAAGTAATTTCCGGGATAGCTGCGATAAGCTGGCCCGAAATTCTCTGAAACAGTCAGCGGCCCATGTTCAGCAACCTGAAGATTGCCGTTTTCGTCTATTTCATAGGTATAGCTGTATATTTTATCTCCAAGAGCAAGCGGGATGAGCTGCCTTATGGCGTTTCCTTCTTCGTCTATGCCCGGCCAGCCGCCCAGAAATTCAAAACGTCCGTCCTGCTGGATGGTGTAAATCAGTATGACAGCGCCGCTGAAACTTTCGGACTCCAGCCTGACAGGAAAATACGCGTACTGTATTTTTCCGTTTTTCTCCAGAAACGCTATGGTATGCTCGCAGGACTGGCCCTCACAAAGCGACAGGATTTCTGTGCTCCACTTGTAATTCACCTTTCCTTCAGGATCCACAAAAACCGATGGATCTTGCTGCTGGAATGAAAGCACTTCAACCTTGTCATCAGATTCTTGCAGGACAAATAGCGACACTTCTGCCAGATCTATGAAGCTGATTTCGCCGGATATGGTTTCACCTTTCTTTACAAGGTCGATTTCTGGCGGAGTTATATCGGCTTCCAAGATATCGCGGCTTCTTTCAAAAATGCTGATCCATCTGCCGATGATGTATTGCAGGTATCTGGCGTTTGATTCATAATCTTGAACCTGCAGAAACATGGAGATCCCATGAGCATCCGGTTTGGCCTCTCCGCTTACGCTGTAGACTATGGCTTCTTGGACGGAAGTTTTGACTCCATCGATGGTGCCTTTTAACACAGGGAATCGTTCACTAAGGTTATCGGCCAGATTATACAGGTCAAGGTGGCCGGAGCTGTCTTGACCTCCCTCCCCGTACCTCTCGGTGCCGCGGACCGTCTTGGCAAGGTAATACGTGGAATCCTTTGTAATGGATGAGCTAAGCATGTCGCCCAGCTTGTCTACTGCCTTTACCACGTCTGGAATTTTTGCCAGGTCAATTACGGATAACGTGACAGACTTGTCGGCGTCATAATTCTTATAAAGAGCCGAGTTAAGTCGGCTGTGGTTCACGTACGTATCTGCGATGACTTTTCCCAGGGATACGCCGTCTTGCGTTGGCGCCCCGGTTAGCGAAGTCAGTATGGCAGAATAGTCCCACCCCCATGACGGTTCGAGTTCTTCTGATGCTACCAGATAATTGCCAAACGGGGCAAGCCTGTTGGCCACTTCTACAGACGCCATCAGGCAGGCATCAAATCCGATGATTTCAAATTTCTGGTACGTAGCTCGAGGAACGCGGAGTGCTTCGTTCATTTCGTTCAGAGTCAAATTGTCATTAAAGATATCGTCTTTGCCAAACCCGTGCAGGCCGTTTCCGTGATCCCATAGAACCATCACGTATTTTTTAGCAGGAAAATGGGAAACAGTCCATGTTATAAAACTGGTCAGCGTCCTTGAATCGCCCATATTCTGCTGCCCAAGGTCTTCTAAAGTGGTGACGTTTCCCTGCTTTACTTTGTGTATCTGCACTTTGGTAAAGTCAATGAATCTTTGGTCGTCGATTGTGGCGTTGGCCGCTCCGCCAGTCTCAACTATCACATTTACCGCTGGCGTTGAGCCTACCGCCATCATTTCTTTGAGGTCTGCCGTGGCATAATACCCGTTGGACTCTAGGTCCGATGCCACCATGTACACCATGAAGGTATAGTCAGCTACTGAAGGGCTTTCTTCTGGGGCAGCAAGGTTTCTTTCTCCGACACTAAATGAGGCAGTCATGACCTCCGATAATGCCCTTGGCTCTTCAAGAGAGCTCAGAATGAACAGCTTTGCCTCGTAATTGCCGGTCTTGTCTGCGGTCCACGACACGGCGACTTCTTTTGATTCACCAAAATCGATGGCGCCTTTCTGCCACTGCAAGAATTCGGTTGCCCCATTATCGTCCCTTAATTCGATGATGGCGGTATACCGGACCTGTGTGATGGCTGTGTTTGTCAGGCTGGACGATACCGATACCCTTTGGTTTACGGCAACTTCGCTCAAGGAAGCGCCTTCATTTTTAATGGCGGGGGCGGTAGACTTGATAGGAAACAGGGTTTCTGCGCCGGAATTTATGATATTTACCGGTACAAGCAGGATTACAGCAAGGACAGCCGCTACAATGCCGTGGCGGCGTGTTACCACAACATCGTACCTTTCTGCGTGCTAATAAGGGTTTTATAAACACGGCCCGCAAAAGAAAATATCCCTATATATTTTAGCAAAAGCAATTTCTTTTGATGCCCTACACGCTGGTCGTATGCGAAAAGCCGGACGCGGCAAGAAGAATAGCCCACGCGCTTGGGACCACCAAGGAAAGCAGGTTCAAGGGCGTGCCGTTCTTCGATGTTGTCTTTGCCGGAAAACAATACAGAATATGCTCGGCATCCGGCCATCTTTACGGCCTTGTAGACAGCACGAAAAACAGGTCTGTCTACCCGGTCTTTGACCTGGAGTGGATGCCCCTGAAAGAGGGCAGGGCAGCCAGGATCATCGAGACTCTGTCAGAATTGTCCCGCGACGCGGATGCCTTTGTGCATGGCTGCGACTACGACCAGGAGGGTGAGGTGATAGGCTACAACATATTGCAGTACGCCTGCGCCGGAAAATACGGCACGTCCCTGCGGGTCAAGCTCTCGACTTTGACTGACGATGAAATAAGGGAATCCTTTGCTAGCCTGAAGACGCCGAGCTTGGGGCTTGCCCTTGCTGGCAGGGCGCGTCACATGCTTGATTTCTTGTATGGTGTCAACCTGTCAAGGGCCGCCTCACTGTCCTTTAAGGCAAGCAACAAGGGCTACCGCAATCTGTCGATTGGAAGGGTTCAGGGGCCGACCCTTGCCTTTGCTGCAGACAGGGAGATGGAGATCAGACTGCATGTCCCGGACCCCTACTGGAAGCTGGACGCTGATTTTGAGAAAGACGGTCAGACCATCCATGCGCATTATGAGCAGCCTAAAGTAGATGCGCAGGCAGAGGCCCGGTGGATAGTCCAAGAGTGCACCGGCAAGGACGGCGTTGTAAGCAAGGTCGATGTCAGGAAGACCGTGCTGAGACCACCGCCTCCGTTCAACCTAAGCGATCTGCAGCAGGAGGCTTACAGGCTGTTCAAGATCTCGCCGGGCTACACACTTTCCATCGCTGAAAAGCTGTACCTGCGAGCGCTCATCTCGTATCCAAGGACTTCAAGTCAAAAGCTGCCACCGTCCATAAACTACAGAAAGATACTGTCTGGCCTTGCGAGCGCAAATGCGTATGGCAGACTGGCTTTGATGCTTCTTTCCAAAGGCAGTCTGGTTCCAAGCGAGGGGCGCATGACCGACCCGGCGCATCCGGCCATCTACCCTACAGGAGTGATGTCCAGGCTGACTGGTCTTGAATTCAAGGTCTATGATCTTGTCACAAAACGGTTCCTTTCTACCTTTGGCGAGCCAGCCATAACCCAGGCAACAGGGGTTAAAATCGATGTGAACGGTCACGGGTTTCTGGCCAGCGGCAGGACTGTGCTTTACGACGGCTGGATGGCCCTTTACAGGCCGTACGTCAACCTTGACCAGACGGAACTGCCGCAGCTGCAGGAAGGCGACGTTCTAGACGGCCGGCAGATGAAGATGGAGGAGAAATTCACCGCACCTCCGTGGCGTTACAACCAGGCAAGCCTGCTTGCCAAAATGAAAGACGAGCGGATCGGCACCAAGGCCACTAGGGCAGACGTGATATCCACGCTGTTCAAGCGTAACTACCTTGCTTCACGGCAGGGCGGCATCGAGGTCACGGATCTGGGCCTTGCCATGGTTGAATTGATGAAAGAGCACGTCCCGGCCATCATTTCAACCGACCTTACAAGGTCGATGGAAGACCAGCTGGAAGGCGTGGAGCAGGGGTCGCAGGACGCGGCTTTGGTGATAGAACAAGCTGCAAACAGGCTGGTGGAATCTCTGGGTGTGTTTAGGGAAAATAAGCTGTCCATAGGCCGGCAAATAGCCGGCGCCGCGACACAGTCTGATGCCGTGGTTTTTGGCAGCTGCCCGGTCTGCAAGAAAGGCCAGCTGCGGATGATCAGGTCAAGAACCACCAAGAAACGGTTTGTCGGCTGTTCGAACTACTCTTCAGGCTGCAGAGCCACCGCACCATTGTGGCAGAGCGGTTCCATCAAGACTACGGGGAAAAGCTGCAAATGCGGCTGGCCCATCGTCACAGTTATCCTTGGCAGGAAGCGCAGATGGAGCAGCTGTGTAAACATGCAATGCCCGCACAAAACTCAGCGAAGCGAAAGGTCGTAGACATCTGTCCGCCGGTTCTTCAAAAGCGGCAGCGACCTGCGTACCTGCCGGACCTTGTCCATGTCAAGCTCGACTGTCTCCATTCCTTCCTTCTGGCCCATGTCCAGAAGCACGACTCCAAACGGATCGACTACCATGCTCCTTCCGGCGTAGATGTTTCCAACCTGGTCCGGCGCGACAACGTACGAGCCGTTCTCTATGGCCCTTGCCCTGACCATGGTCTGCCAGTGCTCTTCCTTCATTGGACCCTGCACCCAGCCTGAAGGCGCGACAAGTATGCTGGCCCCGCCAACAGTCAGCAGTCTTGACAGCTCTGGAAAGCGCAGATCGTAGCAGATCATGACTCCTATGTTGCCAGCTTCTGTCTTGGCCGGCTTTTCAATGGCTTTGCCGGGCATCAGTTTTTTTGATTCCTTGAACCCCAGCGCGTCGTACAGATGGAGCTTGCGGTATACCGAAACCAGCCTGCCGGTGCGGCTGATGACGACTGCCGTGTCGTAGACGCGGGAGCCTTTACCCTTTTCATAGATCGCGGCCACAACCCCAATCCTGTTCTTTTTTGCAGCCTGCCGCAGCGTGGTGATGAAATTCCCGTCCACCGTCTCGGCCAACTCTGCCAGCTGGGCCGGTGTCTGGCTGCCCGGTGAAAAGGCCATCTGGAACTCTGGGAAGCAAACCAGGCCTGCTTTTTTGGAGGCGGCTTGCTCAATGTAATTGATGGACTTGAGCAGGTTCTCCTGCTTGTCTTCAGACGACCGGAGCTGTACCACCGCGACGAGGGTCTTCAACTGTCTGGAAATTCTGGCCTCAAGATAAAAACGGTTCGGCTACAGCTGCTTGCCGGCTAGGAACCAGTTTTCCCTTGGATTTTCGTCGTAAACGACGATGACGTGTTCCGGCTGCGTTTTCAATATTTTGACTGCCGCGTCGGTTACCGCCTTTGCAAACTCGTCCTTCTGCTCCTTGGTCCTGCCTGGATACATTGAAATCAAAACTAATGGCATGAACCGGAAAATGGGTTACGGCTGATTTATTTGTACAGCATCAGGGATTATCGGTGTCGGAGTCATCGGCGCGTCCATTGCCTGCGACTTGCCGTTGGACCGTGAAAGCTCGTACAGGGCCTGAAGGTACCGCTTGATGAAATTGACCCCTGGCGACGGCCTGCGGCCTTTTTCATAGTCGCTTAGGACAGACGGGGTGATGTTCATCTTTTTTGCCAGCTCTGCTTGTTTGACGCTGAGCTTTTTCCTCCAGTACTTGAGCTGCTGCGGCGGGTTGTCGCTTAAAACAACAGAACCGGCTATCCATGTTAGTTCATCGTTGCTCGTGGCAACGGTTTCGAAATTGGACAAACGTAAAACGAACGTCTCGACGGGTGATAAAAAGATTATTCTGTGGTTCTTGGCCAGTTACCGGCCATGACCCAGCTTGAATTGCGGTTGCTGAACGATGCGGTGGTGGATTGCAGGAAATGCCCCAGACTGGCAGAGTACATTAGGGAAGTTGGCCGCACCAAGGTCAAGCGTTTTGGAAGCGAGGATTACTGGGCAAAGCCGCTGCCGAGTTTTGGCGACCCCAATGCCAGGCTGCTTATCGTTGGTCTGGCCCCTGCAGCCCACGGCGGCAACAGGACTGGCCGGATGTTTACCGGCGATAGTTCCGGCGACTGGCTTGCCCGGGCAATGCATGAATCAGGTTTCGCCAGCGTCCCCTTCAGCCGTTCAAAGGACGACGGGCTGGTGCTGGACGATGCGTACATCACGGCTGCTGTGAGATGCGCGCCGCCGGGCAACAAGCCGCTGCCATTCGAGCTGGCCCGATGCTCCGACTACCTGTCTGCAGAGCTGCGGATCCTTTCCAACGTCAGGGTGGTTCTAGCTCTGGGCAGAATAGCGTTTGACGCCTACTGTCGGGCGGCCAGAATCAAACTGCAGTTTGGCCATGGAAAGCAATACGATGCCGCAGGCAGGACCCTGCTTGCCTCCTATCATCCAAGCAGGTAGAACACCAACACGGGCAGGCTGACCTGGCAGATGTGGACGGATGTCTTTAGGACGGCAAGGTCAATTTTGACCTGATCATCTTCTGCTCTTCAGTTTTGATTTGGGCTTCTTGCTTGTGGCCGGAATGGACTTGGCCTCGGCTTCGGTCTTGCCGTTTCCGTTGCTTGCCTTTGAAGACGCGACGTCCGTGGTGATCTGGTCAATCTTGTACCGCAAGGCTTCCTTGACCTTGCTATTGTCTACTATGTTAAGCGGGCCCTTGCACTGGGGGCACTTGAAGAACATTTCAACCGCGTCCTCAAACCTGACGCGGGGGCAGTCCCTGTTGCTGCAATGGTAGAATTCTGTAGAGTATTCATGCTCCAGGCGCTTGTGCAGCCTGTCAAGGATCTTTTTCTTCTGGTTCTCGATAAAGTTGTCCACGTGATCCTGCTTGGCCCGCCAGCGGTAGACGAACCAGCCTTTCTTCTCGTCTTTGACCCGGATGCCGCTTATCAATGCCTTGCCGAACATGTCGTAAAGGACCTTGCGGACAATGTTTATCTTCAAGCCGGTTGCGCTAGCTATCTCTTCATCGGTGACATCCTCGGTGTTGAGAAGGGCGCGGGCAACCTTGATGTATTCCTCGCCGCCGATCAGACCAGCAATTTTGACAAAAGAATCCTCGTACTCGATAGAACGCATTAGATGCAATTACTTCGCAAATTTCTGATATATAGTTTGTGAAAAGTTATGAGAAATCAAACGCTGCCGTAGATCTGGTATATCTTGCCGGTGTAATCGCTCATGTAGCTCCACGTTTCGGAGCTAACCCTTACCGGCTTGAACATGGATTTTTGCTCGCCTTTGAGGGCCTCGTATACAAATTGCCCTATCACTATCTGGTCTGGCTTGGCCAGCGCGGTCATCTTTGTCGTCACACTGATGGTGTATCCAAGGATGTCGAGGTGCGGCTTGCGGATCACGCGGCCGTCGTCTAGGGTCACGGTATCCCAGCCGTATTGCACCACCACGTTGTCGCCCACATCGATGCCCACACGCACGTTGAGCTCCGGGTAGTCGTACTGGTTCAGTATGGGGTTGATGCCCTGCCGCATGACCTTGATCATGGCCCGGGCGCAGCTTACCGCATTGGCGCATGGCACAGAAAGGTTGTTCCAGTCCGCCAAAAAGAAGGCCAGTATCGCGTCCCCGACGTACTTGAGCACGTAGCCACCGTAGGCGGAGATCATTATGGACATCTCCTGCGTGAACGCCTGCACTATGTTGGCCAGCCTGTCTGGCGGCAGGGTCATCGACAGCTTGGTTGACCCCACTAGGTCTATGTGCAGGGTAACGAATGCAACCTTGGATTTTACGAATTTTTCCAGCAGGTTCTGGGTTTCTTCCGACGTCAGGTTGAACTCCTGCTCGAATTTCAGGGCCTTCCAGACCCTTTCCTGGGCCAGCCTGACGGCTTCGTCGGTGTCGACCACCGTATCAAGGTAGAACGAGGCAAGGGACGGTGCATGGGAAATCTCTATGGCAGCCTTTGTTTTCTTTTCTTCCTCTACCTGAAATGCTGCGATTACCTGATCGACCTGTTCCTGGCTGATGTCCAGCTGTATGGCAATCATCTCCGGCTCGATGCCAGAGTTGTACAGGTTGATGATTGTCTGCCGCTGGTAGTTTTCATCGGCAGGATTAACGTCGGCCATAAGAGAGTTAAAAGATGTTCATTCGAGTATTAAATTGATTTGGAAGAACACGTTTGATAGAATCCTTAAAAGAAAGTTGTTGCTCTACACCCTCATGAACCAAGAAGTGTCGGCAAAAGGCATTAAAAGACAGGAAAAGGCGGAAACAATACCAAAGCAGAAGGCGCTTGTCTTTCAGGGCGGCGGATCACTTGGAGCTTATGAAGCTGGAGCCTACAAAGCGCTGTATGAGAGGTTGTACAAACCAAACGAGCCCCTTTTCGACATAATTGCAGGCACTTCCATAGGAGCGATAAATGCCTCAATAATTGTAAGCTATGTAAAAGAGAACAGGACGTGGGAAGGTTCAGCCGAAAAGCTACTTAAGTTTTGGAATTATCTCTCGGATTGGGATTATTTTTCAGCAAACCCCTACTTTTCTCCTTACCTTAGTGCGTTCAATGAATGGTGGAATTACTTTAACAAATTTAGCAATAACTCTGTTGCACCAGGAGAGGGGGCAAGAAGGTACTACACGGCGAAATTATCTGAATACGTGGGAGTGCAGACCGTCTTCTTGCCCAAAATTCCGATGATGGATACCAGGTATTTTGACAATTTCATCATGCCAAGCAATGTCTGGTACCAGTACAGCAAGCATCCGTTAGAAAATAGCATAAAACAGTTTACAAAATTCCCCATAGCAACAAGTTTCGATGAAAACCCCGGACAGCCAAGGCTTATTCTGACCAGCGTAGATGTGCAGGAAGGTCAAACCGTCACGTTTGATAGTTATGTGAAGGAGGATGGATCAAGATTTACAGCATACGGCAAATACAAGTCTGAAGACGGGAGGGGGCCGGTAAAGTATCCCTACACCATCAGATATGACGGGATAGAACTGGACCATGTTATAGCAAGCGCCTCGGTTCCGATAAATTATGATTATACGGAAATACAAGTCGAAGACCCGGAATCCAATAAAAGAACGCATTACTTTTGGGACGGCGGCCTGTTAAGCAACACTCCGTTAAGGGAACTCATGAGCTCGCACAGAAGATACTGGACTAAAGTAAGGGGGTCAAAATCCGTTCCGGATCTGGAAGTGTATGTAATCGATTTACACTCAACTGAACAGCACCGTGTTCCCCATGATCATGACGGCGCTGTAAGCAGATTCAATGATATAATATACCATGACAGGAACCTCCATGAAGAAAAACTGTCCGACTACATGGCGGACTATGTGGAATTGACCAGAAGATTAATGGATCTTGCCAGAAAGCACGGAGCAACGGACGCAGACATACAGAAGATTCTGGATGCCGAAGGACAGAGCAGAACATACGATAAATTGCTGAAAGGTCAGTTCCGCATATTGAACCTGGAACGGATAGAGCGCAAGGCCGATCAAAATAATATCTCAAATAAAGTGTTTGACTTTTCTGCCAGCACAATAAATCAGCTTGTAGAGGCGGGGTACAAAGATACCATCAACCATCTGAATCAAAGGCAATGAGCGGCTGCCCGCCCTCCACCACCTTTGAAGATGGCCTGACGGCAAGATTGTTAATTAGTAACCTCTTCTAATAAACAGTTGAAGATGGCCGCGAGCGCTAAAGAAGAATCTCTGCTGACATTGTCAAACATCAAGTACCTGGTGGAAGGCCTGGATGCGCTTCTGCTGACGGACCTGGACGGCGAAAAGCGCGTCAGAGTCATCAAGCTGCGCGATGATCTTACATCGTATATCAACATCATCTTTAACGATTATTCATGACTTACCAGTGCACACGGGAATTCTCATAGAACTCTCTGTCGTCTTCCGTCAGGATGACCCGTTTGTGGCAGTCTGCGCAGAGCGTGTATTTCGAGTCAGCTGGCAGCTCCTTTTTGCACCGGCTGCAGAATTTCTTCAATGCTGATGATACGGGTGTGTACGATAAAACCTTTGTAGAAATGTAATTAAGGACGAGGCTCACAGGGAAAGGCGCCCGAAAGCGTTGACCATGCAAAACGAGATTTCCAGTGCCCTGTCGTACGCAACCAGCAAGGGCTACCAGATCCATCCAGACGCCTTTGCCATGCTAAAGGGCCTTCAAACCGATGTTCTTAAAACAGTCCAGGAAATAATCAAGCAGAAAAAAGCAAAGAATTCCGTGATAGTGGTTGAAGACGTCAAGAATTTGATGCACCCTAAAACTGACGAGGCGGAAGCACCGCTCCAGCAGGATGCCAAGGTGATCATGGACTCGACGCCCAGGGTCAACACCGCTGAAGGCGTTGACGGCTATGCGCTTCTTTTCCGTAGCCGGTTTGAAAAGACCATGAAGATACTGGCGCAACGGCCGGACAGCAAGCGTATCTCCAAGATATCGTACATAAAACAGAACATGAGGAACGGCAACAACACGCCGGCTAGTGAAAAAAGCCGCGACAATGGTGCAGGCAGATACATCGTTGCCGGCCTTCTTATGTCCAGACGCTCAAAGAAAAACGGCATCGAGCTTGAGGTTGATGATTATACGGGTATAATGGCGGCCACAGCCATGTCCGAGGATGCCCGGAAGCAGGTGGCAGCCCTTTCTTTTGACCAGGTCGTCATGATGGAAGTGGAGAACGGGAGGGGTCCGGGCCTGGTCATCAAAAACGTGTATTCGCCGGACATACCTGACCACCTGCCAAGCAAAAGCAAGAGCGAAGCCTACGCCGTCCTGATCTCCGACCTGCATGTGGGCAGCAAGTATTTCATGGAAAAGGAATTCCTGCGGTTTTTGGACTGGCTTTCCATGTCCGATGATGACATTGTCAGAAAGATCAAGTTCCTTTGTATTGGTGGCGACCTGATCGATGGGATAGGAATTTTTCCCAACCAGGACAAGGAGTTGCTGGAGATGGATGCTGCTGCGCAGATGAGACATGCTGCCACGCTTCTGGCCAAGATCCCAAAACACATCAAGACGTTCATCATCCCTGGCAACCATGACCCCGGAAGACGCGCCCTGCCGCAGCCAGCGTTTCCACAAAAAGATTCCGGCGGCCTGTACGGGCTTGAAAACTGCGTGATGCTTGGAAATCCGGCCATGGTTGAGCTGAACGGTGTCAAGGTTTTGATGTACCACGGCCAGAGTTTGGACGATGTCATCGCCACGACGCCCGGTCTGAGCTACTCAAAGCCGGCCGAGGCCATGAAGGTTCTTCTAAAAGCGCGGCACCTGTCGCCCAATTACGGTGGCCGCACGCCCATAGCGCCGGAAGCCGAAGACATGATGGTCATGACAGAGGTGCCAGACATATTTCATTCCGGGCACGTGCACGTGCTTGACATCGACTATTATCGCGGCACGCTTATAGTCAATTCCGGAGCATGGCAGGCGCAGACAAAATTCCAGCAGACCATGGGGATAACGCCGACGCCGGCCATAGCCACCGTGGTTAACCTGGCGACGATGCAGCCTTTCAAACAGGATTTCAATCAATAAGGTCGGAGAACGCGCTGTCTGAGCGCATGGCCTCCTGCACCGTTGCCAGGGGGACTGTGATCTTGATCTTTTGCGACCTGCCGTAACGGCCCTGGCTTATGACGTCCGTTGAAACGATGCCCAGCTGGTCCAGCTCGCTTATTATCTGCGTCACGCGTCGCTGGGTCAGGGGTTCCTCATCGATGCGTTTGCATAGCGAAGAGTAGATTTCATACACCTCGCCGGTGTTGCCGTTCTTTGATTTTGTTATGGCCAGTATCACGAACCTGGTGTGTTTTGTGGCGTTCTTGATGACATCAAAGTTGGTGTCCTTCTCTATCTTTTCCTGGGCCAAGCGGACATGCTTTTCTTCCACCCGCGGTGCGTGCTCCCTTTCGGCCAGCTCGGCTGCCACCCTTAGCAGGTCTATGGCCTTTCTGGCGTCGCCGTGCTCGCGGCCAGCCATGGCCGCGCACAGGTTGATTGCGGCTTCGTTTATCGCCCCGTCAATGAAGGCTATTTTGGATCGTTCCAGTAGTATCTGGCGCAGTTGCTCAACGGTGTAGGGGTTGAAGACGGTTTCTTCCTCGCTTAGGCTGCTTCTGACGCGGGGATCCAGCTTGTCCTTGAAGGTGAGGCTGTTTGAGATGCCGATCAGGCTTATGAAGGCGCCGCCGGTCATCCGCTCGTTTCCCCTTGTAAAGCTGTATAGGATGTCATCTCCGTTCTTATCGACCAGCGAGTCTATTTCATCAATAACCAGAATCACGTGTAAATTTTTTTTCTGGACAAACTGCAATATCCTGCCGGTGGCCTCGCCCATCGACAGGCCGGTGAAATGCACCTTCTTGTCTTCCTTGTTTATGCCCATGTCTTCGGCAATTTCATACAGGATCTTGTAGGCGCTGTTGGCCAGTTTTGCATTAACTATGGGCACGGTTATGTCGATGCCAAGCTCCCCTGCCTTTGCAACCAGATGCTCGACAATATTTTTTACAACCGCTGTCTTGCCCGTGCCTGGTTTTCCAAACAGCAACAGGTTTGATGGCCTGGTTCCCTTAAAGACCGTGGAAAGCGATTGTGCCAGCGACCTTGACTCTTCATCGCGGAATGGAAGTTTTTCCGGAACGTAATCTATGGTCAGGGTCTGCCTGTTCTTTACAAGAGACTTGCCACTTGCAGCTCTTTCAAATATGTTGTCGATATCGCTCACTTAGGCCACACCCCTAGCTTTCCTTTCCAGACTGTGTATTGTAAAGGTTGTCTTAACAGTTACGTTAACAGGGTGCATTTAAACCATTGAATCAACTTGTACTTATTATTGTATCAACTTTGTAAACCAAGAAAAAACAGTTGATGAGATAGGCTCTGCAAAGGAAAAGGAGGGGTGCCTGTAACGCCGTCATTTATCGATGATAACATACAGTTAACTACAAACAAGTCACTGCCGGCCAAAAAGGCTGAAAACGACCCCTTTATTTCCAGTGGAACGTTAAGATCCGACTTTACGTTGTTAACAGCGGGTTTAATGACCCCTCTGTTTCCACTGCAACCAAAATACCGACGTTTATACAAAGAAACTGGTTAACTGGCACGGATTGTTAACCAGACAACAAACCATCTCATGACAAGTGAATAACAGCTAAGCTAATTGTTATCAGACTTGTCAGTAACATTGTTAAGTGTGAACAAGTGAGCTGGTTAACTACCTCGGATAAATGTCGTCGGGAAAAAAGAAGTTCAAAATAGAGTTGGAAGATGCAGAGGGCACCAAGTA
The DNA here is from genome assembly GCA_037441265.1 of Nitrososphaera sp. Taxonomy (GTDB): domain Archaea; phylum Thermoproteota; class Nitrososphaeria; order Nitrososphaerales; family Nitrososphaeraceae; genus Nitrososphaera. The sequence continues at coordinate 107,358 of JBBISN010000001.1, forward strand.
CAACTTTTCTCTGGAAGGAAACGTATCCAAGGATAACATGATGAAAATCGTGGAATTCATGAACCTGCTAAACTTGGAGACAGAGCCCAGCCCGACTTATGAGCAGGACGCCATGAAAACGCCAGCATCCATAGGAGAGAAAATATGGACGCTTGTCGAATCAAAATTCCCATACGCATCCTTCACGTCGTCCGATGTTCTCGAATTGTATGAAGATACGTACAACGAGCCAATAAAGCTCAGCATAATATCCACATACCTCTCCAGATATGCAGAAAGAGGAGTGCTTTCCAGGATCCGCCAGGGCAAGGAATGGGTCTACAAGAACTCTAGACAGCAGTCTGGAGCTCTGACACCACCTCAACGCCGGACTTTCCTTTCAACCTCTCACGACCAGCCTCAGTGATGGTGTATCTGAACGGTTTGCTGTTAACCTGCCTGTCCACCAAACCTGCATCGGTAAGCTTTTTCATAAGACGGGAGGTATGCTCCCTTGTCCTTCCTATGGCCTGCTGAACCTCCCTTGAAGTGCGGCCCCTTTCGGCCAGCAGCTTGAGTATATAGTCAGTGGTGCCGTTCTGGCCCTCGAACCTTTCTTCTGCATTGGCCGTGACAGGTTGCGGCTGCGTGATTGCTACAGGCTCACTCACGGGCCGGGTGTAAGATCCAACCTGTGACATCTGTGATGCAACGCCGGCCGGCGCAACAGACTGCAAGCCCTGCGCCCTTATCTCCATGACGTCCAGCCTCGCCCGGACTTCGGCAATTGCCCTGTCGTAATCCTTCAAACGTCGAGTGTACTCCAAGACAATGGCCTCAGCAACGGAATCGTCCGGCCGGTAACGACGGCCGGGGCTTAAACGACGGTATGCCATCACACTGACAAGTCCGATTACGTAAGCAAGCACGGCTAATATCACAACATCAATGCTGATGAAGCTCAGGTCCAGAGCCATATCACGGCATTTGCATCATGTAACCGTGATTTATTGTTACAGACCAATCTTGTTTTACAAATTGCACATTCTTTTTACCAGCTGATCCATCACAGATATCACGTCATCCATGCGGGACTGGCTCAAAACATCACTACTTCCAGAAGACAACATCACATTCAACTGGTCGGAAAGCCGTGCAAGCGCGGCCGCCGACTCTGGCTGCACGACCCTCGTCAGCTGCAGAAGTACCATGCTGTAAAGAACTGCCAGAACCTTGTCCTGGGACTGCTTTACCTGCCTGTAATACGCGCCGGAAGTGACATTTTTGTCGCGGCCGGCCCCGGACAGCTGGTTCAAAATAATTGATATCTGTCGCGGAGTAAATACAGATTTTGCAATAATGTCCTGCAGAAGTTTATTAGAATTAGAATCCGACCTTGCCATGGTAGCTATACAGAATTGTATAGTCATTATGTTATTAAACGTTGCATGCCAGACTAGAAAGTGCCCCAAAATCCGCCCGCCGCCCGATTTCAAAACGGGATAACGGTGACTTAATGCCATTCTTGCACGTTAATTGTCTAAATTAATGAATTGCGATGTGGTTTCTACGGAGCCATACGTCCATCAAACTTTAAAATGTCTGCGCATATTGATAGGGAGCGTTGTTGGTCCCGGGGAAGATAGAGGAATATCTCAAAAGCGAGATAAAGAAACACGGCACGATCTGCCTTCCGCTTATTGATTCTGAAAATTCGACAGACGCAGCATTTATCGCCAAAAAGGTTGAGGAAATGGGCGCGTCAGGCGTCCTTGTTGGAGGCTCGTCGGCCATCGACCAGTTAGAGCTGGCCCAGGTTGTCTCTGAAATTAAAAAAACCATAAAAATCCCCGTGATATTGTTTCCTGGCAATGTCACAGGCGTATCACCAAGGGCCGACGCGATACTTTTCAGCTCACTTTTGAACTCCGAGGATCCGTACTTTATCACCGGAGCACAGGCCCTTGGAGCGCTGGCAGTCAAAAAGTATGGCATCGAGCCGCTGCCAACCGCTTATGTCATCATAGGCGAGGGGACCGCCGCCTGGTTCGTGGGCAGGGCCAAGGGAATCCCGTTCCACAAGCCGGGGATGGCCGTGATGTACTCCCTAGCGGCGCAGTACATGGGCATGAGGTTCCTTTACCTTGAAGCCGGTTCGGGAGCGGCCCAAAACGTCCCCCCTGAAATGGTCGCCGCCGTAAGAAAGCAGTACGAAGGTTTTCTGATCGTGGGTGGCGGCATAAAGAATCCAGAGACTGCCGGCATGATAGCCAAGGCCGGAGCCGACGCAATTGTCGTTGGAACCATGATAGAAAAGGACGGAGACTGGCAAGCCAAGTTCTCATCGATGATCAAGGCCATGCGGGCAGCCCGGTGACGCGATGATCCAAGAAGGCGAGGCCAGACAAAAGGATGTCCGGATGCCTGTCTATTACAGGCATTACCTGCACGGCATCCTGGAAAGCGTGCAAAAGAATTACGAGCATTCGCTTCAGGCCCGCCGGAAGGGGATAGACGCCGCCGATATAGTGGAATCCAAAATCGCCTACGACGTGGCAGACCGGGTAGCCAAGATGCACAACATCGACATAGCCGACCGTCTCCGGGCGTTGCTTGGGCAGACAACCAAGGAAAAAGCTGCCCTAAAGATAGCCGAGGAGATAGCCAGGGGCGAATACGGAAGCGGCGATCTCAAGACAAGGCTTGACAACGCGGTCCGCGTCTCCCTTGCAGTGGTAACGGAGGGCGTGACGGTGGCCCCGCTGCAGGGGATCTCAGACGTCACAATAAAGAACAACGCCGACGGCTCGCAGTACCTGTCTGTGTCTTTTGCGGGGCCCATCCGGTCCGCCGGCGGGACTGAGGCCGCACTTACCATGCTTATAGCCGACCATGCAAGGAAGGTCGCCGGACTTGCCAAGTACGTCGCAAATTCGTTTGATGACGAAACCGGCCGGTTCGTCGAGGAGCTTCGGATCTATGAAAGGGAGGTAGGCAACTTCCAGTTCAAGATCCTAGACGAGGATGTAATTGCGTGCATCACCAGCCTGCCCGTGGAGCTGGACGGCGTTGACACCGATCCTGTCGAGGTGGTGGGCCACAAGGGTATGCGCAGGATTGCCACCGACCGGGTTCGCGGCGGCGCGCTGAGGGTCATGAACGACGGGCTGGTCGGCAGATCCCGCAAGCTTCTCAAGCTGGTCGAAACACTGAAGCTGGACGGCTGGCAGTGGCTCAAGGAGCTGAAAGGCGCCATCCAGACAGGCGACGATGATGCAGCCCACCACCGCATGTCCGAGGTCATCACTGGCCGGCCCGTGCTATCCATGGTAAAGAAGGTCGGCGGCTTTAGGCTGCGTTACGGCCGGTGCTTCAATACGGGCTTTGCCACCGTAGGAATCCACCCGGCGGTGCCAGCGCTGCTCAACTACGCCATAGTGGCCGGCACGCAGATCAAGATGGACATACCCGGCAAGGCTTCAACCATAGCACTCGTGGACACCATCGAGCCGCCCATAGTAAGGATGAACGACGGCCGCGTGCTTCCGGTCCTGACCGTGGAGCAGGCGCAGAAGATACGGACGCAGACAGAGAAGATCCTTTACATCGGAGACATCCTGATAAGCTACGGCGACTTTCTGGAAAACAACGCGCAGCTGCCACCGGCAAGCTATGTCGAGGAGATCTGGGCCCTGCAGCTGCGCTCAAAGCTGGCGTCCGATGTCAGCATCGACATGGACAGAGACCGGCTCCTGCAGCTGGCAGAAAGCCCCATGACATCCTGGCCGTCGGTGGACGAAGCCTTTGAGATCAGCAAAAAAATGGACATACCGCTGCACCCGCGGTACTCCTTCTACTGGGATGTGATCACGCCGGCAGAGGCGCTCTACCTGAAGGAAAGATTCAGTGGCAGCCTCCTGCCATACGACAAAACCCTCAAAGATATTCTGGAAAGGCTGGGCGTGACCCACTCCATGACAAACGACAGGATCCGGCTGGACGACGATGACCAGGCAAAATCACTTTCAAGACTGCTTTCCGGCCCGGCCCTTGAGGCAAAGGCTGCCATAGAGCTTGTCAGCAAATCATCGGGAATCAGGGTGATGCCGAAATTCGCGTCATCCGTCGCAGTCAGGGTCGGCAGGCCAGAAAAAGCTGCCGAGCGGAAGATGAAACCCCCGGTGCATGTGCTGTTCCCTATCGGAAGCAAGGGCGGCGCAACCCGGGACATCCTCAAGGCCAGCAAGGAGTCCTTTTACACCGACATAGCCAACAGGTACTGCGAGAACTGCCATGCACCGTCCCTTGGAACCCACTGCCGGAGCTGCGGCTCGTCTACCATGCTAAGAAACCTGTGCATCGCCTGCAAGATGGAGATCGATGACGGTGAAAAGTGCCCGCGCTGCGGAAGGGATGGCAGGACCCATTCATCAGTCAGCTTCCCGCTAAAGGCCGCCCTTGAAAATGCGGAAAAAAAGCTCGGGATAAAGGCTACCGGACCCTTCAAGGGCGTTAAATCCCTGATGAGCAGGGACAGGGCCGTCGAGCCCCTGGAAAAAGGCATACTGCGGCAGGCATACGATCTACACACGTTCAAGGACGGCACAATCCGGTTTGACGCCACCAACGAGCCGCTGACGCACTTCAAGCCCTCGTGGATCTCTGTCAGCGTCCAGAAATTGCGGGAGCTGGGATACAGCCGCGACTACCTTGGCAGGGAGCTCACCTCAAGCGATCAGCTTGTGGAGCTGATGATGCAGGATGTCATACTCCCAACAGACTGCGCCCGGCACCTTGTCAACGCGGCCAAGTTCATAGACGGCGAGCTGACAAGGCTGTACGATCTGGAGCCGTTTTACAACGTGGAATCCATAGACGGTTTGGTGGGCCACGTGGTAGTTGGACTTGCGCCCCACACATCGGTGGGGATCATAGGCCGGATAATCGGCTTTACCGACTCGCAGGTCTGCCTGGCATCGCCCGTCTGGCACTCGGCCAAGCGCCGGGACTGTGACGGTGACGCGGACTCTGTCATGCTACTGATGGACGCGTTCATGAACTTCTCATTTGACTTTCTGCCGGACAAGATAGGCGGTTTAATGGACGCTCCGCTGCTCATACAGCCGGTCGTGATGCCCCACGAGGTGCAGCGCCAGGCCCACAACGTGGACGTTGCCAGCGTGTATCCGCTTGAATTCTACGAGGCGACGTGGAAGCAGGCCAAGGCAGCCGACGTGGCAAGCATGATAGAAATAGTCAAGAGCAGGATAGGCGAGGAACGCCAGTTTTTCGATTACGGGTTTACCCACTTTACCAATGGCCTGACTACCAAGTTGCAGCGCAGCGCCTACTCTACTCTGAACACCATGGATGAAAAACTAAAGATGCAGTTTGACACTGCCAAGCTGATTAACGCTGTTGACCCAAACGAGGTGGCGGCCATGGTCCTGACAACCCATATCCTGCCGGACATCATGGGAAACATGCGATCCTATTCATCGCAGACGTTCCGCTGCACAGGCTGCGGATCCAAATACCGCCGGATGCCGCTGGCAGGCAAGTGCACGGAATGCGGAAACGGGCTGACCCAGACCGTGACCAGGGGCGCCGTCCAGAAATACCTTGGTATAGCCACCGGCATGTGCCAGGAATACAAGATAAACGATTACCTGCGCAGCAGGGTGGAGTCCCTGGCGGCCGAGCTGAAGTTGATATTCAAAGAAGAAAAGAAAACGCAGTCCAGCCTGACTGATTTTATGGGCTAGGACCCGTCCACAAACGTCTTGTAGATGGCCACCGCGTCTTCTTCGTTCTTTGCCCCCACGATGGTTGCGGCGCCGCTGGACAGAAAGCTGACGGACATCCTGGCCGTGTTTATCGCAGTGATGCCCAGGTTGCCTCTGGTCTTTACCTGATAGCCAAGCGCCTCTGCATTCTTGATTATGCCCGTCATGTTGACCGGGGACGGCTGCGCCGGCGTGATGGTCCAGGTCCTCTTGCCCCGGTCCCTGCCGCACAGCTCTTCGATTATCAGCTGCTTTACTGAAACGCTTTCCTCCAGCTTCTTTACAGTGCCGCAGGCCGGGCATTCATCCTGCCTGAACATCTGTATCTTTTCAAACGAAAGCTCGTTGAGGTCGATGTAGAGCAGCCTGTTTGTAAGGGTGGGCTGCAGACCCGTGATTATCTTGACGGCCTCGGAGACCTGTATGCCGCCGACAAGGTACAGTATCGACGGATGGACGCCTTCCGTGCTGCAGGCCGGCATGTCCTCTTCATTGAGGGCCGGGAATATGCACCGGAGGCACGCCGTCTTGTCTGGAATTATGGTGGTGACCGAACCCAGCATGCCCAGCGCGCCGGCGTAGATGAGCGGAATGTTGTGCTTGATGCACGCGTCGTTCAGGGCATAACGCGCGTCAACGCTGTCCAGCGCGTCGATGACAACGTCAAAACCCTTGACGATGCTCTCGGCGGTGTACTTTGTGACGGACGTCGGAACGGGCTCGATCTCGACTCCGGGGTTCAGCTTGCGCAGGCGATCTGCAGCTGCCTCAACTTTTACGCGGCCGATATCGTCGTCAGTGTAAAGGTGCTGCCTGTGCAGGTTTGTGACCTCGATGACGTCCCTGTCCACTATGCGCAGCTTGCCCACACCCATGGCTACCAGCTGCGTCACAACCGGGTTGCCAATGCCGCCGGCTCCGACCACGCAGACCCTGGCACTTCTCAGCTTTTCCATTCCCTCAAAGCCGATCTCTTCGAGCATGACCTGCCTTGAGTACCTTTGCAGCTCTTCGCTGGTCAGCTCCGCACCGCCGGCCACGGCCGGAAGTATGTAGACGGAATCCCCGTCTTTAAGAGCGGTCGTCATTCCGCCGGCAAAGCGCATGTTCTTGCCGTTGACGTAGATATTGATAAGCGACCGGGGCTTGCCGTTCAGGTCAAACACCCTTCTCTTAAAGTCCTCGCCCATCTGGTCGGAGACCTTGTTGAAGGCTTCCTGAAGGTCGCCGGCCTCGACCGGGATCTTTTTCTCTCCCTGACCCTTGTTCAATACGGATGGAACTACAAACTCAACCTTTGCCATTATAATCACCTGATCATTGCCGAGACAACGGAAACGTCCGGCTTGACGCTCTTTAATTTTGGTAGCACACCTATAATCGCTTCTGTCGTCTTCAGGCCGTTGCCGGTCACGTAGCAGATCACCTTCTCGTCCTTCTGGATCTCGCCTTGCTCTACCAGCTTTTTCATGACGGCAACCGACACGCCGCCGGCCGGCTCGGTAAAGATCCCCTCGGTCTGCGCCAGGAGCAGTATGCCGTTGACTATTTCTTCATCGTTGACCTCCTCTGCAAGGCCGTTGTACTGCTTGAGCCTCTTCAGCACATACAGGCCGTCGCCGGGATCGCCTATGGCAAGGCTCTTGGCTATCGTCTCTGGCCTTTCCACCGGTATGACCTCGCCGTCGCCGCGCTTGAAGGCATCGACTATTGGCGCGCAGCCATGGGGCTGTGCAGCCACCACCTTCAGGTTCTTGACGCTGTCGATGAGTCCCAGCGCGTGGAGCTCTTCAAAACCCTTGCAGATGGCGTTGAGCATGGCGCCGCTTCCCACCGGGATTATCAGCCTGTCGGGGACCTGCCAGCCAAGCTGCTCGGCGACTTCGTATGCCAGCGTCTTTGAGCCTTCCACGTAGTATGGCCGCATGTTGATGTTGACGATGCCGTAGCCTTTCGAGTCACCGATGATGGAGGCGATCCTGTTGGCGTCGTCGTAAGTTCCTTCCACGGCCACAAACTCGGCGCCGTAGGAAAGCGCCTGTGCAATCTTGACGTGTTCAATATCAGAGGGTGCAAAAATGTAGCAGGGAATGCCAGCCTTGGCCGCATGGGCCGCCGTTGCCGAGGCCAAGTTGCCGGTGGACGCGCAGCCCACGGCCTTGAGCTTTGTCTCCTTTGCTCTGGAAACTGCAACGCCGGCGGGCCGGTCCTTGAACGAAAACGTGGGGTTAACAGAATCGTTTTTGATGTAAACCTGCTTCATGCCAAGCTTTTCGCCCAGCTTGTCGGCATACTGCAGCGGAGTCAAACCTGCATTCAGGCTGACAATGTTGTTCTTGTCGGCTATCGGCAGGAGCTCCAGATAACGCCAGTACGTCTTTTCTCTGGATTCAAACGTATGGCGGTTTACCGATACTTCCCCGTATATCACATCCAGGGGGCCAAAACATTCTTCACAAACGTAGCGGAACTGCGGCTCGTATTCCTTGCCGCACTCTCTGCATTTTAGCGACCTGATATTACCCATGATTTCCAGCCTTCATGAAATAGTATATCATTAAAACTTCGCTAAGCACATTTTAGTATTGCTAAATTTTTTAGCCGATATGTGTTGTATTGCTTAAACTGGTTTTTCCTGCAACATTCGCAAGTTTTAGCAACTGAGAAGCCAAATATTAGCAATTATCACGGCTGTTTCAGAATGTTGTGGAAGCAAGATCTGTTTCCGGTGTGGCACGCCGGCTTGTCGGAATCCACCATGTACAGCAGCGCATCGGAATCGCAGTCCACCAGAATTTCGTGCACCGGCTGGACGTTGCCTGACTCTTCGCCCTTCATCCAGAGCTTGTTTCGGGACGTGCTCCAGAAGGTGGCGTAGCCGGTAGCAACGGTCTTGTCAAGGGCTTCCTTGTTGGCATAGGCAAGCATCAGAATGTCCTTGGTCTTCCTGTCCTGCACCACCACGGGCAGCAGGCCGTTTCGCTTGCTAAAGTCTATGTCGCTGACGGATCTGAGATTCATCTAGGATTGTTATATTTTGAATTGGAAATAAATAAACCGTTGCATGTACAAGGAATTTAAGGGCGTCGCCGCCTGATGCGATTGATGACTGTAGATGAGCCGGCCCTTGATTTTGATGCGTACTGGAGGGCCTGGCTTGCGTCGCGTCTGGCTGAAATACAGGAGAGGGCCATCAAGATGCGCGACCAAACAGAAACAGAAGACCAGGAATACTGAAAGCCCTGAACTTGATCATGAAAGTTTTTGAAAATGTAGACAGAGATATATTCCCCCCGTGCAAACAGGCTTTCAGCGGGGTGGGGAAGCCAGGTCATCCCGGCGGGCTCATAACCCGCAGATCGGTGGTTCAATAGGATGCATAATCCGGAAAATCCACCCCCCGCTATCTTTATGATCTAAATCTGTATTTGCGGCCTAAAGTTACGGCTAGCTTTCTCAAGGCCGTACCTCTGCAGGGGCTTTGTGAGGTGGCGATGGGCTTTTGGCGTGGGGATGTACAGCCCTGCCTTCAGGTCCCGCTGCCTTGGTACCAGGATCTTTTGCGCGCCCGGCTCGCGATGCTTGCATCTGTCGCACTGGTAGCCCTTGTTCTTGCCCTCAGACTTCATGCGCTTGCCGCAGACCTTGCAGGCGGGATTCAATACGTCGTAGGCTGGAGCTATTTCAAGCACGTTCAGGTATTCGATATTGAGGATCTTCGGGTGTTTTGTCGTCCCCTTCCTGACGCCGACGCCTATCTCTATCAAGTCGCCTGGCTCAAGCCTGGATGCAATGCCGGCAAGCCCGGTCGGCTCGTAGACAGCGGCGGGCATCTCCGCGCCGGCCTGCTCGACGGTGAACAGCGCATGGCCGCCCTGCATCGTGTAGGGTGCGGTCTTGACGCGGCAGCGGATAAAGCCAGCCGTGTACGCCTTGATGCGATGCAGGTCAAGCTCGTTTCGCAGATGCATGTTTGTCCCCTGGTTTGAGCGGAAAACCGTCCAGCCTTCAAGCTCTTCGTCTGGCTTTATTGTTGAAAGCGAGGAGGACACGATCTCCGGGCTTTCGCCCCTGACACCAAAAAAGACCGGATCGGGGCCATGCGGCGCGATGAGCACGCGGCCGTGGTTCTGGTCGTAGTTGTTAAACGTGTAAGGGTAAGTTTCTTTGCTGAATTTGACGACCTGCTGCATATCGACCCTGCGCAGGGTGCCGCAGTTCTCTGGCTTTCTGTATGCGATCAGTTCAAAGGTGTGGTCGCCATCCAGCAGGCAGCCCATGGCGCCAAGGGATCCCACCAAACCCTGCCCGTTGCCAAATGTGTGGTACTTGATACCGCAGGATTCTGCAACCTTTTGAGCCATCTGCCGGCTCAGCACGTCGCACATCGCAAGGTCGCTGAACTGCCGCAACAACGCCGGGATGCTGTCTCCCTGCAGGAAGGCTATGCCCGGGTTTGCGCCGCCGCCAATAGCCGAGCCTTCCTCCACTGCGCACTTGACGTAATCCATGACGGCGTCAGGATCCCTGACTGATGCACGGATGCAGACCGCGCCGTTTCCCCGGGTCTTCCAAGGAACGTTGGGATTCAGCCTGACCAGTAGAGGGTAGTCTAAAAGCTCCGCACCCATGGCCTTTAGATGCCGGGCGATTCTGAAAGCTAGATGGGTGGTGCACCTTCCTACCCGGGAGTCGGTATCATCAAAAGCTATGTGGAGTGGCAGGCCCACCATTGGCCAAGATCGCTTGCAATTGGCATAATAGTGTATAGCCAAAGCTTAAGTGCTAACGAACGTTGTTGAGGATAATTAATATTATACAAATGTCGATACTTTATCCAGTCTATCTGCCCAGCTAGACTGGCTGAAAAGGAGTAGGCGCTTTTGAGCGTTGTACTAAAGCCACGACCATTTGGCGGTACCCCGCTAGTATCCCTCTGCCAGAAAGGCGCAAGTACGGCCGGCCTACCCCTGATTCAGTCTCCGTTTATATCGCTGTTATAAAAATGGCATAGGGTTTAAATAGTTTCAACATGTTTCGGAAACCTAGTGAATTAGATGCCAGTTGCAATACTTCCTGATGTTAGCGAACAACACTGCATTGGCTGTGCACTCTGCGTAGAGATCTGCACTGCTCTTGGTCCAGATGTACTGAGAGTCAAGCCAGTGGAAGGATGGAAGAGGGGTAAGGCATTCGTCTTCTATCCAGAGAGATGCATCTCCGACGGAGCATGCATTGGCGTTTGCCCGACAAAGGCAATCTTCTGGATGAGGCCAATGGACTACACTCCAGGACAGCCAGTCCCACTGAAGAAGCACGGCCTCTTCGTTAAGGGCTGGGAAGAAGGTTAGATACCGTCCTATTCCTCTTTTTTACTTTTTCTAACTAATTCAGCGACAGCTATAGGTAGAATGACTTGGTAGAGTGGGACGAGCAAATCAAAGCTCATTTGTTCTGGATCTGGAAGGAGGAGGAAGGCCTGTTCAAGCGTGGCCGAGAGGGCATGCTGGTGATCACCGACCGGCGACTGGCTTTCATCTCAAAGACAGAAATAACATACCGGGCCCACGATACTCACTCGACTAGGCAGCTGAATCGGTTCAAGAACAGCGAGAATGTTTTCCGACCAGCGGAAGGCTATGGCATAAAAGAACTGGAAAAGGATCTGGACAAAAGCCCCGACAACCTGGAGATTCCATTCCGGCAGATAATGGATCTGCAGTCCGAGGAAAAAAGATGGGGCACGCTTCTCAAAGTAAAGATAAACCTTGGCGAGACGTCAAAGCTCATCAAGTTCTCCGTGGTCAAGGGCTGGGTGACCTACCCCGCCAAGGACCCCATTGAATTCCAGCGCATGGACTGGAACCCCCTGATAAACCTGGTCAAGACCTCTGCCGGGACCTAAAAAAGGTATTAGCAAAGCGTTATATTGACTCTGGGCAAGCTGCATAAACAACTACGACAATGACCAAGGCATTCGTTCTTATCAACTCCGACACTGGCGTTGAGAAGCTTTTGCATCAAGAGATCAAGTCGCTTGAAGGCGTAAAGGAAGTTTACGAGCTGTACGGCGAGTACGACATGCTGGCCATAGTGGAGGATAAAGACGAAAAGGCGGTCCAGAGGATCGTGTCCTGGGAGCTCCGCAAGATAAAGGGGATCCGCAGCACCAACACCATGGTTGTTGCAAAGTAATTATTGCAGCCAAATTTACCCTACAGCCGTTGTCAAAGAGACTGTTTGTCGTAGGCGTTGGACCCGGCTCGCCCAAATACCTGACCGACGCGGCCAAGGATGCCATACGCCGGTCGCAGTACATTGTCGGCTACAAGTATACGTTATCCACTATTGATGGTGTTATCGACAAAGCCAGGCAGCAGGTCTATGAAGTGACTATGAAGACGCAGGAGGAGGTCTACCCGCAAGTCTACTCAAATATGAAGGACGGCGAGTACTGCACGGTGCCGTTCACCGGGGATGTCAATTTTTCCGAGTCCGAGGTGGTAGACAGGCTGCTAGAGATTTTCGGAGACGAAAACGTCGAGATCATTCCGGGCATCAGCTCAATCCAGGTGGCGGCTGCGAAATCCCGCGTGCCCACAGACAAGGCTTTCATAGTAACGTTCCACGTCACCGGCGACATAGAACAGAAAAAGAAGGAGCTCCTGCAGGCTGTCAGGGGCGGCAAGAGCGTCATCCTGCTTCCACGGCCCTGGCCACAGGATCCATCAAAACACTTCATGCAGTCAGAGATAGCAAAATTCCTCCGGGAAAACGGGATCGATACCTCCAAGCTGAAGGTCTGGGTTTTCGAGCATCTGACCACGGACAGGGAAACCACTTTCAGGGGCTACGTCTTGGATCTGGAAGGGAAGGATTTCAGCGACCTTTCAGCGATGGTCATTGACCAGGTCAAAAGACAGACTTATCTAGAGTTTTAGGCCACGCCGGGAGAGTCGTTTCTTTCCGCAACTTTTTCTAGGTAGCCGACCTGCTGTTCCATGAATTTTTTGCGCTTTTCCTCTTCATCCAGCTCCGGCATGTCAAACACCGGGATACCCAAGATCCTCAGCAGGACCTGCAGGATTGACTGCGCCGCCTTGGGCTGTATTATGTTTGGGTTGTCTATTTCGCCTAAAATACAGGCTGCATCCAGGCCGCGTTCTCTGGCCAGCCCCAGTATCAGGCCATTAAAGCCGGAGATCTGACCCTCGCCCTGAAGCATCCTGGCGCCGGCCTCCTTGAGCGGATTTGTCATCTCGGCGTTGTTGGCTGCCACGTACACCCTTTCATCGGTCTTTGGGCTCTGCCTCAGCGCCGCGCCGATGGAATAGAGCACCTTTGCATTCATGCGCTGGGCCATGCCAAGCACCTCATTACACACTTCGTAAAGCCTCCTTGGATCCGCCGGGTTGAAATCGCCGGTAAAGATCAAAAGGTCGCTTTGCTCAACAGAATAAAACCGGTAGCTGGACCGCTTGTAATCTACGATGCCGTCCTTGTAGCTGACGTAGGGCGGCCAGAATGAATACAGCTCCGCAAACAGCTTTGCGTCAAGCTTTTTTGCCAGATATGCAAGGCCTATTCCTGCAACATTTCCCATGTCAGGCAGCGCGGCAACCATCCGCGGCTGGCCGGAGAACCGTGGGTTTGAATGCATCTTCAGGCCTATCATACTTACGCGTTTGCATGCCGCCATAAATATCATCATACGGCGTAAAAATTCTGATAATTAGGTAATTCTCCGCTCTGTTGAAAATGGTGTTTAAATATTCAGGTTGACTTTTTAAAACTCGTAATGTCAATGGTGAACAAATCTGTTGGCATCACGCAGGACAGGGCCATGGTAAGATGTTGCGTTGAATGCGGCGCAAAGATACCCAAGGCACAGAAGGTCTGCCCGGCGTGCGGCGAGGTACAAACGTGAAACCTACCTCCTCTTTTTGTTGTTAACACTTTAAAACCCTGAAAAGCAGCCGTACATCATGAGCGAAGTCAGGTACCCTGTTTCTGCTACGTACAAAGTGCTGGACGGTTACGACATCTACCGCAGCGACAATCTGATAGTGGCGCTGGTCGTTGTCGAAAGCCAGTTTGGCAGGGATTTAAGGCTCTACCGTTGGATGAAAAGGAAGGACCAGTGGAAGGTCGACCTATGCCGCATGGGCGTCAAGAGGTGGAAGTGGAGCGAGATATCCGCAAAGGCCAGCGAATTCATCGAAAAATATAACCTCAAGGGGCTGGCAGACCGGCAAGAGGAGTCAGGCTAGGCCCTCTTGACCGAGTCCAGATTCAGACCTCCAAACTGCTGTATCATCCACCACTCCACTAGCGCTGCTGCGAAAAGGACTGCCGCGACTATTCCAAGCTCTATCAGGGTGGGGACGACATACTCCCGCCACGGCTTTTTCTTTACCAGCTGATAAATCAGCATGCTGCTTCTGGACATTGCAACGCCGTACGAGAACACCTCCATGATCCCAAACGGAGTGAGCATGATCGCAAGCGGTGATACGCTAAAGAGGGCTGGATTTGATTCTGCCAGCGCACTGAAAACCATGCCCGTGGAATAGCCGGCGAACATCCCGAATCCTGCACCAGCGGCTGGAATGAACATGCCGAACGCGATGGTTACGTTGTTGATGAATATCCCGTTCTGCTCTATCCCTTCAATCTCGCTACCAAACTGTTCCCTCAGCCGGGCTGCTTCCTCTGCCGTCATATGCACAGAGGCGCCGGCATAATACACTGCCAGAAATGCAGCCATGCCCATGACCAGATACAGGACCCGCCGCCCTATTTTATAACGCAATACTGCAAATATCAGCGCGAATTGTATAATTAGTTTTGTCGTCATACAAGCTTGTTTTTATTTATGTCAAGACTAAGGTTACGTGGTGAACCAAACAGCACTGGACAGCTCGCTATTTCCACAGTTCTTTACCTCTGGAAACGGACCCACCGACTTTATTGTCCAGGATTTCGCGGTAATCATGATTGTAGCCGCGGTAATGATAACCATCACCTACAAGCTGCGGCAGCCAATGGTCATCGGCTACATACTTGCCGGCATAGTGATAGGCCCCTACACGCCGCCTTTCCGCCTTGTTTCGGACGTAAACACCATCAACGTGCTGGCGGAGCTGGGAATCATCATGCTACTTTTCGTTATTGGCACGGAATTTCCCATGACCCGGCTCAGGTCCGTCGGCAAGATCTCCCTTGTAGTGGGGCTGTCCGAATCGCTGGGCACGCTTTTGATAGTATTCTTTGCCGCCCAAGCGCTAGGGTTCTCCTTTTTTGACTCCCTGTTTCTTGCGCTGGCGCTGTCCATCACAAGTACAGTTGTAACGGTCAAGATACTGGAAGAGCTGGGCTGGATCAAGAACAAGTCGTCCACACTGGTGCTGGGCATGCTTATAATCGAGGACATATTCGTTGTAGCTGCCCTTGCTGTTCTTCAGTCCATGGCAGTTGAGAGCGGGGAAATATCAATCCCGCGTTTGGCTGTCTCGATAGGCATCGTAGGCGCATTCATTGGCGGCGTCCTTGCGCTTGGATCGAAATTTCTGCCCAAGGTCATAGACATGGCCGGCAGGACCAACGATTATGCGCTGTTGCTGATAGTCATCCTTGGCCTGGCGTTTGGCCTGTCGTTTCTTGCCAGAGGCTTTGGCCTCTCCGTCGCGATAGGCGCATTTCTGGCCGGCGTCCTTGTTGCCGAATCCAACAGCGCAGCGGTGGCCAGAATCCTGACGCTGCCCCTGCGGGATATGTTTGCCGCGATATTCTTCATATCCATAGGCGCACTGATGGACATCTCGCTGGTGCCGCTCTTCATCATCCCAGCAGCGGTACTGATACTTACATCGTTTGCATCAAAGCTGCTCATAGTGACGGGGCTGCTCAGTAAACTGAACTTTGACAACACCACATCGCTTCGGGCTGGCTTTGGCATGTCCACAGCAAGGGGTGAGCTGTCGCTGGTTGTGATCAAGGGAGGCCAGGATGTCGGCGTCGTCTCGTCCACAATACTGCCGCTTCTTGGTGTAATCACGGTGGTCACAACATTCATTGCGCCATTTGTTATCCGGTTTGGCAACAAGATCATCCTGTCAGAAAGCACGGAGCAGAACAAGGAGAAAAGCGAATAGCACTATTTTCTGGCGAGCCGGTTGAACAGAACCGCCACAACAAAAGTGCCAACAAACGTGGCAGACCAGTACAGCCATAGATCACCGACAACGCCGGACAGGAGCGCCGGCGCAAGGGACCTAGCCGGATTCATGGACGCGCCGGAGATAAACGAAAGGAACAGGATGTCAAGGCCCACCATGCTTCCTATCGCGTAGGGCCCAAAGCCTTTCAGGCCCTTGGTGAAAACCGCGGCGTATATGACGGCCATCAGAAGGCCGGTGGCCAGAACCTCGACCCCAAATATCAGGGGGAGCGGGAACGAGTAGTTGGGCGCGTTTGCACCCAGGTTGGCTTCCGTGCCTATGACGTTTTTAACAAACAGGCTGGCCAGCAGCGCCCCGGCTATCTGGGCTGCAAAATACGCCGGAAGCTGCGACGCCTTGGCGTGCTTTGTGATAAAGAAACCGACCGTGACTGCCGGGTTAAAGTGCGCCATGGAGATTCTACCAAAGGCGCGGACCATCAGCGAAACGGCTACGGCCGGCGCAGCCGCAACAAACGGCGTGCCCAGAGTTCCGCCTGCCTTGGCGTCGATGACCACCGAGCCGGTGGCAAACACCACTATCAGAAATGTGCCGGCAAGCTCTGCCAGAAATATTTTCTGGCTGGCAGCAAGCCTACTTGAGGTCTTTAACAAGCTCCTTTACTCTTCTCTCAATTTCGTCTCTGACCTGGCGTACCTTTTCGATGGGCTTGCCCTTGGGATCCTCGATGGCCCAGTCTACCGGGTTGTTGAGGAACAGCAGCGGGCACTCGTTTTTGTCCATACAGCCCATGTTTACCGCCACAACCGAGTTTCGGATCATGTCATCCGTGATTATCTTGGATTTCTGGCCGCTGATGTCGATTCCGACCTCCTTCATGGCTTGCACCGCCAGCGGGTTTATCTCCGGCGCGGGCCTTGTTCCGGCGCTGACGGCCCCAAAACCATGGGGGGCGTATTTCCTGAAAAAACCCTCGGCTATCTGGCTTCTGCCGGCGTTCTCCACGCAGACGAAAAGGACCGTTTTCACCTACTTGACCGCCTTTACCACGATGCTTGATATCCTGCGGCCGTCCGCCTCCTGGATGTACGGGCGTTCTTCCAGCAAATTAACGTCTTGAAAGCCGGCCTTCTTGATGCTTGCAATGTAGTTCTCTTTTGTAAGCGCGCCGTCGATGCAGCTGGACCATTTCTCCGGATCCACAGTCTTGGTTTCCCTGTCCGTGACAATGTCAGACACGACCATCCTGCCGCCGGCCTTCAGTATCCTGTTGATCTCTTGGAATGCCGCAACCTTGTCCATGGTCAGGTTGATGACGCAGTTGCTGACCACGGCATCAACAGACCCGTCGTCTACGGGTATGCTTTCTTCAATATCACCGTACCTGAATTCGACGTTATCGTAGCCGTCTTCTTGCGCATTCTTACGCGCTTTGTCCAGCATCTCCGCCGTCATGTCAATGCCTATCACGTGGCCTTTCTTGCCAACCCTGTTTGCTGACAGAAAGACATCGATGCCGGCGCCAGAGCCGAGGTCAACCACAGTCTCGCCTTCCTTCAATGAAGCATGGTTGAGGGGCGCCCCGCATCCAACTCCAAGGATCGAGGCCTGCGGGACTTTTTGAAGATCTTTTTCATCGTATCCTATGCTGGCCGCGGCCTGCATCGGGGTGTCGCACTGGCCGGGCATGCAGCAGCAATCAGAATTACCGCTGAGCGCTATTTTGCCGTATCTGGCCTTGATGGTCTTCTTTATCTCCTGCACACCTATACTTTATTAAAGAAACTATTTAAGTTGTGAAGAGTAAACAATTACAGTTGGTTTAGGTATGGAAACCAAGGGAAAGAGCCTGCCGGTTGTGCAGGACTGCACTTTTGCAGGATACGACGCCGCTTCGCTGATGCTTGAAACGGCCAAGCTCCGCAGGATAATCACAAAGCGGGGAACGCTTGAAATTTTGATTCCGCTGTGCTGCACCACCGAGCCGGTGAGGTACAAGCAGTTCCGCGACACCATCAAAGGCATAAGCAGCAAAACCCTGGCCAGCCGCCTCAAAGAGCTGGAAAAGGGCGGCATACTGGAACGCCAGGCATACAACGAGATCCCACCACGGGTGGAGTACAGGCTCACCAAAAAAGGGCAGGAGCTAGTCGAGTCTGTGATAAACCTCCTGCAATGGATGAGAAAGTGGTCAAACACAAAAAGGTAGGCTTGGATACTGCAGGATGCCGCGGTCTTCCAGAACAGGAGAATACTCCTGCAGGCTGAAGGCGCCAAACATCCTCTCCCTTTCCTTCCTTCTACGCCGCTCAAGCATCAATCCGGCAATATTCTCCGACCTCTGCAGGTGATCAAAGACCACAGCTGACAGCCCCATCCTTGTCAGCAGCTTACCTATGACGGAGACTATCCGGCGCATTATCGCGTCCCTTATCTCCGCAAAGCCGCGCAGCTGTTCGACGGTGGACTTGGAATCGCTTCTGACTGCAACGACGACCTGTCTTTTCACGCTACGCCTCTGCAGCGAGCGTATGAACATCATGTTGTCCCTAAGGGCAAAATATATGGCCAGCATCTCCATCCTCTGCACACCAAAACGTTCGTTCTTTGTTGCAGGGCGGATGTTCCTGATCTTGCTTGTCTCCGCGTAATGGTTGTACCAGGCAATGTATCCAGAAGGCGAGGCGTCAGCGTCAATCACTATGCAGTGTTGCCGCACGTATTTACTCTCGTATCCGGTATGTATAAGTGCATATCCAATAGAGAAAATATGCCAAATATAGAATCTATTTTGACAACGTGAACAAAATACACCTTTTTACGAAGCAGATTTTATAAATAATACGAGGCTGATGGTGTGGCCCCGAAGCGTCATCAAATGGCAAGGTCTGCTGTCGGGGTTTCCAGTCAACCTCAATGCCTGCAGCATGGGAATGCAGCTGTGTAAAGAAAAACCTATCTTACATAGAATAATGGCTGGCCGGTATTTCACAGTCATCTATAAAGATCTACAAAACGCCCTTTGGGAAGCGAGAAATATCATGATGTGGAAAATTATTGTATGCCAGACACCTGTTGCAGGTCGTGTGGCAAGGAGCTAAAGGCGACCTCCTTATGCAGACGGTGCGGCGGGCTGGTGCTTGGCGGCTGCACAAGTTGCTGTACAGTCCCTGAAAACAGGCATCTGGAGTGTCGCAGCTAGACGCCCCTCATCTCGACAAACTGCTGGTAAAGCTCACCGCGGATGCCGTTCTCCTTATCAAGGATGCTGCCAGAATACTTTATTTCCTGCAAATATTCGATGGTGATGTCAGCATCATGGATGGAGCCTAGAACATCCTGCAGGTCTTGCAGCCTGCCTGCCACCGGGTCCTTGCCATCCTTTTTCCCGATAATCTTGGCCAGCTTTTCTCCGTATTTTTTTCTGTAATTGTCTGGCAGAATTTCAAGAATGTAGCGCAATTTTTTCAGGTCCTTTCTAAGCTCGTGCAACAGCTGCTTTTCTTGGCTATCTGAAATGACTATGGGGAGCAGCTCTTTTACCCTGCTGATCAGCCTTCTGGCTACCTTGTCGAACCGCTGCTCCAGCTCTTCATCGTCTATTTTTCCCTGCTTGAGCGGCTTCATCTTCCTTATCTGCTGCGCCAGCTTGAGAGCCCTCCTGAGCTCAGACTGCCGCCTTCTGGCAAGCAAGGATGTCATCTTGCTTCCCTGCGCAGACCCGATCCTGTCCCGGATTATATCGCAGTCCCGGACGCGGCTATTGGATCTGAAAAATTCCTTGTAAGCGCTGATGTGCTTGCTGTGAACCCTGCGCTGTTTTTTTGGAAGCAGACTGAAGCTTGCCTCCAGCCGCCGGAGGGAGGTTCTGACATCGTGCACCCTTTCTGCATCCTCTGGCGCCTGGAGGTATCGCTCAAGCCTTTCATTTACGCGGCCGATGTTTTTCTGGAACTTGCCAACAAAGAACGGCGCGCTCAGCGGCTATACTACCCCGTTTTATCTAGACTTGCCACTGATACCAGATAATTGTCGATCCTCTTTTGCAGGTCAGCGTTTATCTCCTGGATGGATCTGTTGCCGTCGATCAGGATCAGGTTGTATTTCTTTTGCATCCTGCGGAATTCCCTGCCTATCATTCCCTGGTAGATGAGGAAAGACTCAAACATGTCGTCTGAAAGCCCCAGGTCTGCGCCGGATTCAAAATAATCAAGGAAGGTATTCTTCTGGAACACCCTGTGAACAAGCTCGTTGGGATCCACGTCAAGGTAGAACACCAGGTCCGGCACCATGGCAAAGCCAAACAGGTTATGGGACCACCCTCTGCTTATTCCCCTGACCGTGTTTCTGGCCATCAGAGTGTAGATGTACCGGTCTGCAAGGACTATGTAGCCGGCGCGGAGGGCCGGTATTATCTTGTTTTCCAGCTGGTCGGCAAAGTCAGCGGCATAAAACAGCCCAAGGGTCTTCTTGCCAATGGCAAGATTCCTCTTTGCCTCCAGTATCCCTTCGCTTATCAGCTCAGACCGCTTCAGGCCGGTGTTGAGGACCGCATGGCCAGCGGCTTCAAGGCTGGATGTCAGCATCCCTATCTGCGTGCTTCGGCCAGACGCATCCGGGCCTTCGATGACGATGAGCTTGCCCTTCACGTCGGTGTCCTGGATATAGGGAATCCCGTGGCCGTAGAATCGGAGGGTTCTGCTGGCTTCCTTTGCCTGCCTCATGTGTCTGAGACCTCCTTGATCGGAAGCATCTCCATAACCTTCTGCCGGACCTTTTCCTGCTGCTCTTCAATGTCTGCAGTGCCGTCGATGACCGCAAAGTTCTCGGGCACGACCATGGATTCGTACTGCTCAACAATCCTTCCCTGAAAGATCCTGTAGCTCTCGTACGGGTCGTTGCTCAGGTTCAGGTCCATGCCGGCCTCGTAATACTTTAGCTTGGGCCTGTTCTTTACTATCCTCTCAAACGCCACGTCGACGGGGACTCTGAAGTAAAATGCCAGGTCGGGTTTGGCTGCAAAGTCGTAAATGTGGTGCACCCAGTAGGGGTTGCAGCCCCTCACGATGTCCCGGGCAAACGCTGTGTAGATGTACCGGTCTGCAAGGACGATGTAGCCGGCGCGCAAAAGCGGCAGGATGTGGCGCTCGTACCTGTCGGCAAAGTCGGTTGCATGAAGCAGGCTGAACGTGGTAGGAGTCAAAAGCCCCTTCTTCTTTCCTTTTGACGTTATCTCCTTGACTGTTTCAGACGAGTTCCATTCTGTGAAAAAGACCGGCATGCCGATGTACCGCAGCCATTTTTCCAGAAGGTGGATCTGGGTGGATTTCCCTGAACCATCCACGCCTTCAACTATGATCAGTTTTCCTTTAACCGGGTATTTCATATGGTCACCTTGATTTTCTCACTTTTTCTGGCCGCACCGTTGTCTGATACCTGACAGCTGACGGAAACGTCAAACGCCTGCTCGAAATTCTTCAGTGCACTGGCAAGCAGGGTCGGTGGAAGAGGTTGCTTTGATGAAACGATCCTGAACGTTACCTTCTTGTCGTTGATGGACAGCTTGACGGCCGCCTTGCACTTTTCCAGTATCGTAGACAGAGCAAGGCATGCGGCTATCTTTCTTATTGATTTCATGTTCTGCGGCTCAAGTATAGATCTGTATCTGGAAAAAAGCCAGTCCACGGCCTTTTCCTTTTTGTTATACAATATCGAAAGGGTCAAGATGAGCTGTTCGCGGTGGGTCAAAAACGCATTGTCCTCGTCCATCATTATGTAAAACAGGTTGTTAAGGTTGGTCAGAGCAGGAAGGTTCTCCGTCTGCTTTATTGCATGCACCAGGATCGCCTTTTCTTTTTCCCGCATCAGGCCAGCAGCTACCAGCGGCTTGACCAGCATGAAAGTGAACTGTGAAAGCATCTCCTGCTGGCAGGCAAACGCGACGTACGTCCGCACCCTCTCGCCGTTTATGCTGCCGTTGTAAAACGTCCTTGGGTCCCGGGCAAACACGGACATGATGCCCTCGCGCAGGCCGCGGGCGCTGACGACTATGTTGTCAAAGTCCAGCGCCTGCATCAATTCCGATATGACGGCAGACCCCGGAATTATGGTGTCCACCCTGTTGCTGCCGACGGCCTTCAGGCTTTCCAGCTCGTCGGTATTCATCCTGTAGAGCTTTTTGGCCACGCCGGAAACCGATGAACGATCCATGCGATAGTTGTGGATCTTGTCCAGCTCGTAGCCGGTCAATTCCTGATGGTATCTGGCCAGCGCTCTGAGGGTTCCGCCCACTCCCACAAGCGTGGTGTCAACGCTCAGGTTCAGGTCTTTTTGGTCTGGAAGGACTTCCCGGATATGTTCTACCATCTTGTTGTACGACTTTTTCGAAAAGGCGCCCTTGTCTCCAAACATTTGGGACAGACGCAACGCGCCAAGCGGGTACGATCTGATCTTCTTTATGGAGTAGTTTTCCGTGTACACCAGCTCCAGGCTGCCGCCGCCCAGATCAAAGAAAAGCGTCGTCGGGATGCACGTGGATGCCAGCGCGCCGATATACGAGTAGTAGGCCTCTTCCTGGCCGGTCAGAACTTTGAACTGAAAGCCTGCTTTGCGGGCCTGTTCAAGGAAATACTCGCGGTTGCCGGCGTCCCTTACAGCGCTGGTGGCTACTGGCAGGACATGCTTGATGGAATCGAAACTGATGACGTCCCGGAACAGCTTGAGGGCTTCGATGGTGCGCCGGGCCGGCTCACGTCCAAGGTAGCCGGTCTTGTCCATGCCTTCGCCGAGCCGGACCTTGACGCCCTCGTTCTGGTACGCCTTGAAGCTTCCGTCGTTTTTGACGTAATAGTTAACCAGCTTGATGGAATTGAAGCCCAGGTCAATGACGGAAACTTTCAAGCCGAGCCCTCCATTTCAAACCATCTTTTTCATGTGCCTTGGCGCCAAAAGCCATCTTAACTCGCCCTTGATCTTCGGCTGCAAGGCGGTTATCCCTATCTTGGCAAGACCGGCTTTCTTTAGGACTATTTGCCCCGTGCCGTTGCCGTTGAAGATAAGCTCACTTATCATGGTACTCAGGTAAGGTTCGTGGCCCACGACCATGACGGATGATTCCTGCTTGAACCGGGATAGCTTGCGGTAAAGGTCCTGTCTGTTCCCCTCGGGCTTGAGTTCGTCCCATTCCTCAAGACCGTTCTTTTTAACCTTCAGCATCCTGGCCACGATCTCAGCCGTCTGCAAGGCCCTTTTAAGCGGGCTGGTAACGATAAAATCGAGCTTGACGCTCATCTCCGCCAGGGACTCGGCCACCTCTTCAACTTCTTTCTGGCCTGCGACGGTCAACGACCTTTCAACATCGTCGCCAGTCCCGAGCCTTTTACCGGCCTCGCCGTGACGGAGTATGAAAAGCTCCATGATCGAAATGAGTACCGTTGATATATCAAATTATCTTGGGCAAAAAGGATTCCAAAATGGAATACATAGATCGTCATATAGCTAGTAGAAAACTGCCTATTGCCTAGCTACTTTTTTGATCTTTGAAAAGGACATCTCCAGATTGGAAGAAGAAATCAGCCTTAGCCGGTACTCCTCGTCATGTGTCAGCGGGATAATCGAAATCCTGTTGCCAGAGCATAGCGGGCAGCTGCCGACAGAAACGCGGTCGCCAAACACCGTCGCGCTCCAGAAGCAAGATTCGCAAAGGCTAAAGCTTCGGACAGCATATTCAATATTGGGCATCGGCATTTCAATCACAGTGTATCTTTCCATGTCTCTCATTCCTTATTCTGGGAACAAACTAATATCCATTACCAAAATAAAGCACATAGTAAAAATGGTGCTATATTGATCAACGTTTTTCTGGTATTCTATGTTGGATATCTTTTTGTTTTCTGCAAGTTATTTAAGCGTCAACAGTCTGGGTTGATTGAAGTCTTTGGGCCTGTACTCCCGGCCATCCTAAAAAGGCCTGAAGAACAAACCAATCAACCTTGGCTTTTTCTCTATATAGTTCATTTTGACCTATGGCTTCCTTATTGACAATCGTAAAATATCATCTCTCTTCACCGTAAATCCGGTGAGTAGCATAGCATCCACACCTTCCCGAAAGGAGCGAAAGGAACTTTTGTCCTCACTCTTTCTTGCAGGGGGAAGGAAAGGCGACAGGCTGTTCAGATGGATCGTAATTTCTGCAGCCGGATACTCGCTTTTGATGCTCGCGCTTGTAGCTTTTTCAGTTGCGGAGGGTTCCGCACCTGTCATATCGCTGGAGGGTCTGAGATTTTTTGGCGGGACTGACTGGAACCCGGTTGAAGGCCGCGAATCGTACGGAGCGCTGCCATACATAGTCGGAACTCTGGTAAGCGCCGGCATTGCCATGGCCATTGGAGTGCCCATAAGCCTGGGGATTGCAGTCTTTATTGCAGAGATAGCGCCGGCGAAGATAGGCACGCCTGTAGCCTACATAGTAGAGATACTTGCGGCCATTCCAAGCATAATTTACGGGCTGTGGGCGCTTTTCGTCTTCCGGTTCTGGGTACTTGACCTGATTGAAAGGCCGCTTAACGACGCCTTTGGGGGGTCGATCCCCTTTTTTGCCCGAACGCCGTTTGGCCTTGACATTTTCACCGCCGGCATTGTCCTTGCCATAATGATAATACCCATCATTTCCTCGATAGCCCGCGAAGTGCTAAAGGCAGTCCCCAACAGCCAGAGAGAAGCGGCCTACAGCCTGGGGGCTACCCGCTGGGAGACGGTATGGCATTTTGTGTTCCCCTATGCCAAGGCCGGACTGCTTGGAGCCGCTATTCTGGGTCTGGGAAGGGCGGTAGGCGAAACGATGCTGATAACAATGATCATCGGCAACACGCCAGGACTGGCAGCGATCCCCACCAGCCTTTTCAGTTCCAGTGCAACCCTGTCCAGCGTAATCGCCAACGAGTTCAATGAGGCAACATCGGAATTCCACTCGTCGGCCCTCATTGCCCTTGGAGCGACGCTGTTTCTGCTGACCATGGCAATCAATGTGGGCGCGCAGATACTCGTTTCCAGGATGGTAAAAGTGGCACCCGGAGGAAGGGAGTAAGATGTCCACAAAACGACAGAAGAACATGAAGATAATTCAGGATTCGATAATCCGGACCACCGCCCGCCGAAAGGCACTCGACCGGGTATTTACCGGCCTGGCTATAGCCTGCGTCGCTGCGGCCATGATTCCCCTAGCCAACATACTCTTTGAAGTTGTCAAGAACGGGGCCGGCGAGATAAGCGCAGAGTTTCTCACGCAGCCTCAGGGCTCGATAGTAAGGGGAGACGGCGGGGTGGGGCCCGCCATTCAGGGAACACTAATCTCCGTCGCGCTAGCTTCCCTCATCGGAATACCGGTTGGAGTGCTGACTGGAATCTACCTTTCAGAATTTGCCGGCGACAGCAAGTTTGCCCACGCGGTCAGGTTCTTTAACAACGTCATGACCGGCCTGCCTTCTATTGTAATTGGCATAGTCGGATACGTCACCATCGTGCTGGCCGTCGGTTCATTTAACATCATGGCTGGAGCGTTTGCCCTGTCGATAATCATGATACCCATAATCATTGGAGTCACCGAGGAGACGCTGAAACTGGTGCCAAACTCCCTCCGGGAGGCTGGGCATTCCCTTGGCATTCCAAAGTGGAAGGTAACGCTGTTTATCACACTGAACAGCGCCAAAAGCGGCGTCCTGACGGGAATCGTGCTTGCCATATCCAGAATAGCCGGCGAGACGGCGCCTCTCATCATGACCATCCTGGGCACAAGCCTGTTCTTCCAAGGGCTCACCGGTCCCGTGGATGCGCTGCCCCTCCGGATCTGGAGGCTGGCCTCGCTTCCTTACGAGCATGCCCACGGGTTTGCCTGGGGCGCGGCTCTGGTCCTTATACTGGTAGTCCTGGTCCTCAGCATGGCGCTCAGGTTCATCGTGCTAAGAAGGTACAGGACCGGCGCGCCCGCGCTACGGCTATGAGGCAACCAGGTTACTATATTGCGCTATGTGATCTATTTAGGCAATTATTAATTATCTGAAAGCGAGATGCAGAGTTGAATGACCAGCATGGGTTACGTTGGTGCTGATTATCTAACTTCTGGTTCTAGTGAATTGGATTACAAAGTTTCTGTAAAAAGTCTTAATTCGTGGTTCTGGGACAAGCAGGCCCTGAAGAACATAAACGTGGGCGTAAAGGAAAACACCGTCACCGCCCTTATCGGGCCGTCCGGCTGCGGCAAGACTACCCTGATACGCTCGCTGAACCGCATGAACGAGATGACGCCGGGCGCGACGGTGAAAGGCAGCGTCTTTCTGGACGATACCGACATCTACGACAAAAGCATCGACCCGGCAATGATCAAGCGCCGCATCGGCATGGTTTTCCAGAAGCCAAACCCCTTCCCCACCATGAGCATCTTTGACAATGTCGCGGCAGGCCTGAAACTCAACGGGATCAGGGACAAGAGCCTAGTAAATGAAATTGTAGAGGAGAGCCTCAAGGGCGCAGCACTGTGGGACGAGGTGAAAAATGAACTGGGCAAGCCGGGAATAAGCCTGTCTGGAGGCCAGCAGCAGCGACTCTGCATAGCAAGGGCCCTGGCCATGCAGCCAGAAGTCCTTCTAATGGACGAGCCCACCTCCGCGCTGGACCCCATCGCGTCTTCAAAGATAGAGGAGCTCATAAACGCGCTGAAGAACGACCTGACGATAATCATAGTCACACACAACATGCAGCAGGCTGCCAGGGTCTCGGACTATACTGCCTTCATGTACCTGGGAGAGATGGTAGAGTACGGCCCCACAAAGCAGATATTTGAAAATCCGGAGAAAGAGCTGACCGAACGATATATCTCCGGCAAGTTCGGTTAATCATCGACCTTGACCCGGCTACTGGATTACGGCCTGAGCCGTATCAGCAACCTGATAATGGACATGGCCGAGCTGTCCGTGCGCTCGGTTGACACGGCCATAGAATCGTATGAAAAGGGCATCAGCAACAAGCAGCAGGTCTTTGAATGGTCAGAACAGCTGCGGGTGCTGCAGGATGAGGCAACAGACCTGGCCGTGGAGCTGATAGCCAGGTACCAGCCGGTTGCAACAGACCTGCGCTTCATCCGGTCGTGCATAGAGATATCGTACGGCTTTTCCCGGTTTGGCAGGTACGCCTACGATATTGTAGACGTCATTGGCATGATGGGATCGGTGTCCCATTGCGACAAGAGCGCAGTCATAGAGATGGCCGACACGGCAAGAAAGATGATCCACCTCAGCATCGATGCGCTGCGTTCCAGAGACAAAGACGCGGCCCAAAAGCTCTACCAGATGGACGACACTGTGGACGCGCTTTACAGAAAGTACCTGCGGGATACCATCACGCCCAGCACAAGGACGGGGACCAACGACATATTCAAGGACCCGCGCTGCTACGTTTCAAGCCTCCTTATCCTTAGGTACCTGGAGCGCATTGCCGACCATGCCTGCTACATCGGCGACTCGGTCTACTACATAGTGACAGGAACATCAAGCCCGCGCCGGTGAAAAACTGCTACGTGTAGTATATAGAATATGTGAAGCCATATAGTCTATTCTCGCAAAATGTTTATCGTTAGCACAATCAGTCCGTCTCGATGGTTGGTACAGCTGAAGTGCATGCTGCCGCAGACAGCAAAGAGGTACGCAAAATCCAGTTCACCGGCAGGTCGACCTACGTTCTTTCGTTGCCAAAAAAATGGATAGAAGAGATGCGCCTGAAGGCCGGCGACCAAGTCACGCTGGTCAGGAGCACGGATAATTCGCTTTCCATAGTCCCCACGAATACGGGATTTGCCGAATCGCTCAGCGAGGCGACAGCCATCATAAATGCCAGCGAAGGCAGCAACACGCTCAAGCGGAAGGTAGTTTCGATATACCTGGCAGGATACAACATTATCCACCTAAAGCTCAAGGCCGGCAGGATAAACCCGGCGCTGCGCGATGCCGTCAGGGAGCTGGTCCGGCGCAACCTGGTGGGAACGGAGATGATCGCCGATGCCTCTGACATCATCACGCTGCAGGTCCTGCTTTCGCTGCCGGAACTGTCGGTCAACACTGCCATCAGGAGGATGTACCTTATCGCGTCGTCCATGCATAAGGACGCCATCCTGTCGCTGGCAGAGCTGAACCAGGACCTGGCAAGGGAAGTCATAAAATCCGACGACGAGGTGGACCGGTTCAGCCTTTACGTGCTGCGCAACCTGGTTATGGCCGCCCAGAACGGGCGCGTCCTGCGCGAGATGGGGCTCAAAAACCCGTCGGACTGCCTAAGCTACCGCGTAGCAGTCAAGAGCATTGAAAGGGTCGCGGACCATGCATGCGGCATAGCCGAGATGACCATCAAGCTGAAGGAAAAGATTCCCAAAAACGTCTTTAACAACATAGAAAAGATGAGCTTTCTTGCCCTGTCCCTGCTGGGGGACTCTGTCGAGGCACTGCTGCGCAGGGACTACCAGCTGGCCGACAGGACGGTGGACAAGGTGGAAGGCATACATGCCATCGAGGAAGATGCGATAGCATCCATGGAAAAGGACAAGGTAAACGACCTGACCAGCATCAAGCTGGTTTTAGAGGACATCAGGAGAACGGCAGAATACGCCAGCGACATAGCGGAGGCTGCCTTGAACGAGACGATAGACGAAGTCATTGAAAGGCAGAGTGCCGTCCGCGTGAAATGATCAGCCGATGTAGGGTACCAATATTAGAGACGCTGCAAACAGCGGCCTGAACAAATGTTCATCTCTGGTACTGCGTCCAGCTCACTTTCTTCTTCTTTCTCTTTTCCATGTCTTGCGGCATCGGCTTTCTCATCAAGAACAGGTACTTGAAGCCGCGCAGGTAAAAGTTGAATCGCAGTGCCCGGCCGTGCCAGACGCCCGTGTTGGATGTCTGCCCCCTCCTTGCAACGCAGATGATGTCGACGGTCTCAAAATGCTTGCCCAGACGCTGATAGACATTAAGGCCTACCGGCGTGAATTTTTTCTTGACCCACTGGTCTCCTATGAGCCAGCCAAGAACCTTGCCCGGTTTGAGAACGCGGTGGCATTCCACAATCACCTTCTCCAGCTCATCGTAGAACTCGTCGGTCTCAGCCGAGATCCGGCCAATGTTGCCGGGATGCTTGTTGTAGTCGATGTTGTCACCGTACGGCGAGTCGATGAATATCATGTCCACGCTGCTGTCATCCAGCGGGATTCTGCGCGCGTCATTCTGGATGATCTCAGGCCTTGGCGGCGCGATATCGTAGGCAACGCATCTTCTTCCCTCTTCATTGCAGACATCCAGCGTGGTGCCGCTTCCCGCCATGGGGTCCAGCACCAGATCCCCGGGTTCGGTGTAGCGCCTGACCATGTTGTATATTATGAATGCCGGCGTGACTCCGGCATACTTGTTGCTGCCCTTTGGAGTCTTGCCGTAGCTCTGCCTTGGGTAATCCCAGAGCGTGGTTGATTCAAGCTTGGGCTTATCGCCGGTTTCGCTTTTGAATTCCGCCTTGCCATCCGGGTTTCTAATATGGTTCGCAAGTGCCGCGGCGTTTTCAGGGTCCAGAGGCTCCCGCCAGGTAGACGAGATCTGCTCCAAGACTTTTCTTGCGCCCCTCACAGACTTGACCTCGCCGGCATTTGCCACCTGCACCTGGTACGGGTATCTTCCCTTCCAGGCTTCCGGGACCATGTTCTTCTGGCCGTCGGAGTCTGCCTGAAACGGGCCGTACAGCTTGTCCGTATTGAGGTTTATCAAAAAGACAAGATCCCCCTTCCTTATCTTCAGGACGTTGTCGCCGTAAAGCTTGTTTGTTCCAAACAGCATGCGGTCAAAGCATTCTTTTTCCGTCTTGCTGGTACAGGCAAGCACGTATCCTTTCACAGCCTGCTGTCCAGCCTTCATACGAGAGACAGGTGCCTGTCTCAGCAGATTTAACGATATCGGACGCAATAACCTTTTACGCCAGTTTATCCATGGTTATACCATGACCTTATGCTACATTTGTGACAAGCGGACCGCCGCGTTGGAATGCCCTGACTGCCATAAGCCTGTATGCAAGAAATGCACAAAGGACTTTCCGTTCTCTGCAAGCGTATGCCTTGAATGCGCGGCAGGCGTCAAGACAGGCCTTGGCGGCGTCAGGAAGGACTCCGGCGAGATCTTTTAAACTGACCGCTATTACCCATGCACTGTGTTCAAGAACGCCCCGCAGGGCTGGCAGCTGAAATCCGCAAAAAAAGTGTACGACAACTACTACCTCGCCGTGTACGAGGACATGCTGGATCTGGCCGGCAAGGAAAAAAAGTACATACGCGCAAAACGTCGTGATTACTCGACCATCGTGCCTTTTTCTGCCGACGGCAGGATACTTACGATAAAAAGCTACAGGCATCTCGTAGATTCATACCAAGTCGAGGTGCCTTCCGGCTACATCGACGAAGGCGAGACGCCTGAAGGCGCGGCAGTCCGCGAACTGGAAGAGGAGACCGGCTTTGTCGCGCAAAAGATGGTGCCGGTGGGCAGCTACACACTTGACTATTCCATGTTCATACAGACCGGCCACATTTTTGCGGCATACGGTCTTGAGGAAAAGGGCCAGCAGCGCCTTGGGAACATGGAAAAGATATCAGAGATGGAGTTCCTGCCGGTTCAGCAAATAAAGGACCTCCTGCTTGAAGGCAAGATCCTGAACGCGGCCTCTATAGTGGCGCTGTACCGCGCCATAGAATACAACGAAAGATCTGGGAAATAATTTAAATCCCATCTACGTGAAAATTACCATATGTCTTCAAACGTCAGGGTCAACGATAGCCCCAACCACTTCATGGTACTGGACGCCATATCAAGAGGAGTAAAGTCAATAGGCAAGCTTGCCGGTGTTACCAAGCTGAGCAAGGCCCAGATAGAGATGATAGTAAACGACCTGGCAGCCCAGCGCCTCATAATAAAGAGTGAGAAGAAGGGATTCTTTGGCAACAAGAAGGAGGAGTTAACCATTACCGAGACCGGCATGAGGTTGCTCATGGCCAAAAAGCAGGAGCTGGAACAAAAGTTTCAGCAGATCCAGCAGTGGTACTCTGGCGGCCAGATGGGCCAGCTGCAGAATTCCATGCAGGCCGACAGGATGTGGTTCCCGTTCATGCTCTTCTCCGGGATAATGAACATGATGTTCTTTGCATCCATGATGTCCTTCATGGGGGCAGCAATGAGCCCGGCTGAAAGCGCGTTTGCTGGTGATGCGGGAGCTGCAGGCGATGCAGGAGCTGCGGACTCTGGTGGTGCCACAGGTGATGCAGGCTCTGGAGGCGACGCAGGCGATGGTGGCGCCGGCGGGGATTTCGGCGGCGACTTTGGCGGCGGAGATTTCAGCTTCTAGCCCATTCTTGACTTTCTGTAAGCCTGAGGAGCCACGACTGCAAAGGCGCCTGCCACGAGCGTTAGCGGGATCGACAGCAGGATCGAATACTGGAACAGCAGCAGGCCAACCGTCTCGGCAGTCAGTATGCACGCGCTTTCTGCCGTAACCAGTATGACAAGGCTTGACTTCAGGACCGATTTGATGTCTGGCCGCCTGTGCAGGTCTGACAGCTTTTTGATACCGACGATAAAGTCCGACATGATTCCCTTGAAGCTGGGCAGAAAACCCTTCCTGCCCTCCAGCACCGAGCAGCAGGCACCGTCGGCGCCGCCGTGCCGGCCAAGTATCGTGAGAAAAGTCGACAGGCCGGCCAGCCCGTAGCCCATCGCATAGGCTGTGGCTATGCCTGCAGGATTCAAGCCAAAGATGTAAAACCCGGCGTTCTGGCCGATCTCTGCAAAGGAGATGCACAGGACCTCAATGCCAAGGGCAGCGGCAAACATGCCCTTTGCGTTGGTGAAAAACCGCGATGCCAAAAGCTGCAAAGTTTGTTTAGCGTGAGCGCTGGCGCAGCACTTTTCATTGCTGCACACAAGGCAGAGCTTTGTGCTGCACTCTACTGCAATGCAAAGGCACTGGGAGCATCTGGTTCCCATCGTAAACTACATACACGCTTCAGATATTTTAGATATCCGCAGTATCAGATTTTGATTTCGACTTCCAAGTCTTTCTGCTTTGAATACCTGACGGCCAGCGCCGCTACAAAAGTGGCAGCGGAGATGAGCACTATGGTTCCGGCCGGCGCCAGGTTTAGCGCGTACGAAAGCATTATGCCGGCCACCGCTGAAAATATGGAGACTGATACGGAAATAAGCATGGTCTTCTTGAAGCCCCTGCCAATGAGCAGCGCCGTTACGTTGGGGATGACTATCAGTGCCGAGACCAGAAGAATGCCTACAAGGCGCATCGAAACTACCGCCGCCACGCTGGCAAGCACCACAAACAGGTAGTTGAGCCTGGAGATGGCCAGCCCGCTGACCTGGGCCTGCTCCTCGTCAAAGGTAATGTAGACAAATTTCTTGTAAAGCAGGATCACAATGGCCAGGATGATCCCGGTAAGCGCGAGAATGGTCAGCGTGTCGTTGATGCTGACAAGCAGTATGCTTCCAAAAAGGAAGCTGAACAGGTCGATGGTAAAGCCTCCAGAAATGCTGACAAGCAGGATGCCAAGCGCAAGGCCCGATGACAGGAGTATGGCAACCGTCGCGTCCGCCGGGATCTTGGTGGACTGGCGCAGCTTTGTGATACCGAGGGCTCCCAGCACTGACAGCCCGAGTCCCGTCCAGAGCGGGTAAATGTTTGCCATCAGGCCCACTGCAATTCCTCCAAACGCGACATGGGATAGGGCATCTCCAAACAGCGAGTTGCGCCGCAGCACAAGGAACAGCCCGATCACGGATGAGGTGATGGCAACCGCGATGCCGGCAATCAGCGCGCGTTGCATGAATCCGAATTCTAGAACTTCGAGAACCATGCCTTCCACCTAGTGCTGATGGTCATGCATGTGCATGTGCGCCTGCATGCTGGATTCAGAGTACGCCTTGAGCATGTCGGGGTTCTCGAAAAACTCGTGGGTCTGGCCGTGGAAGAACATGCTGCGGTTTATGCACGCCACGCTGGTGGCAAGCCTGTTTACTGCATCAAGGTCATGCGAAGACCAGATCATGGTGATCCTGTTCTCCTGGTTGAGCTGCTTTAGCAGCGAATAGAACTTGTTCTGCGTTTCAAGGTCAATTCCAGTGGCCGGTTCGTCCAGTATCAAAAGCTCCGGCTCGTTTACTATGGCCTTGGCTATCAACACCCTTTGCTGCTGGCCACCGGAGAGCTCCCCGATCTTCCTGTTATGCAGGGCGGAAAGGCCCACCGTTTCAAGCGCGGAGGCTATCCTTTCTCTATCGCTTCGGCTCTTCTGGCTGCTGGTTATGCCAAGAGAGACTATTTCCTCAACCGTTGCCGGGAAATTCCGGTCTATGTTCTTCCTCTGCGGGATGTAGCCCACTTTGGATAGCGCTTTTCTGTTCTTCCTTATGTCCTCGCCAAAGATCCTGATGCTGCCACGGTACCCGCCAATCAGGCCAAGCATGCAGCTGAAAAGCGTTGTTTTTCCTGCCCCGTTTGGCCCGATCATGCCAAGCAGGTCGCCTTTGTTGACTGCAAACGAGATGTTGTCCAGCACTAGGGCGCCGCCGTACGAAAACGAAACGTTTTCAAGCTCCACTACGTGCATTTCAGGCCCTCCTTCAGGCTGGCGACGTTCTGCTGCATCTTTTCTATGTATCCAATTCCACTGGCCACTTCGTGGCTGTTGATGCCCTCAATCGGGCTTAGGACCAGCACCTTGCCTTGCGGGATTTCGCTGGCTATGACTTCGGCCAGCCGGTTGTCTACCAGATCTTCAGAATAGATGACGTTTATGCCCAGCCTTCTGGCCAGCTCGATGACCTCCTGCATCTTTTGCGGCAGTATCTCGCCTTCAGGAGAGATGCCGTGCACGCTGTGCTGCACAAGCCCGTACCTAGCAGCAAATCGGCTAAAGGCATCATGGAATGCAATAAAGTCGGTTTTTTCACAACCTGAAAGCTCGGATTTTATGAACTGGTCAAGGGAATCCAGCTTTGCAGTAAATTTGGCGGCATTTTCATTGTAGTATGCCGCATTTTCTGGATCCACCTGCACCAGGGCAGACCGGATACTTTCAACCTGGTGCTTTGCCAAAACCGGATCAAGCCATACGTGGGGATCGGCTCGATCATGATCCAATTCCAGACCCTCGCTGGTGTTGATCACCTTCCTTGCACCGATGCTGTCTGCCCAGATTTCAAATCCGGCGCCGTTTACGACCAGAAGGTCTGCCGACTTGGCCTTCAGCACATCTGCGGTGGTTGGCTCCCAGTCGTGGGGTTCCACGCCTGCTGGAACCAGACTTGATACATCGGCTTTATCGCCGGCCACGTGCGACGCAAAATCATACAGCGGATAGAACGACGCGATGATCCTGATCCTTTTTTCTGCAGCGGTGCCCACTTCCTGCGACACGGTCTTGCCCGTGTATGTGGTGGCAACCATTGCTAAAGGGATGACTACCGCAATGGCCACAAGGGCTGCCCTGCTCTGATTCAACAACTATCTTTCGGTTATTAAGAATATATACTTTTATTAATAACAAATACGGAAGTATTTATAAAGTTCTTAATAACATTGATACTCGTTGCCTATAGTAAGCGTGTCTCTAAACGACGAAATACTGGCGGAAATGGACGCCCTCCAAAGGCTGCTTGGATTCTCGGGCAGATCTGAGATAGTCCGGGCCGGCATAAGGCAGCTGGCGGCGGAGGAAAAAGACCGGCAGACGCTTATAGGGTTCGTGCACGCGCTTTTGATGGTGGTCCACAACGAAGAGTCTGAAAAGCAGGTGACTGACATGAAACACAACTACGATGATCTCGTGCAGACCCATCTGCACAGCAAGATCCACGGAGACAGATGCCTTGAGCTGTTCCTGCTCAAAGGCGATGCCGAAGGAGTAAAAAAGATGACCAAGGAGTTCCAGTCAAACAAAAAGATGGACCACGTAAAGCTGATCTCGATGTAGGAATGGCAATATTTTTCACAAGCCCCATCGGTCTGGGACACGCCACCAGGGACATCGCCATTGCAGAGAAGCTGGCAGTCCCCAAAAACGACATACTTTTTGTAAGTGGAGAAGGCGCGCCCAAACTCATTGAAAAAAGGGGTTTTGGCGTGCTTGACGTCTACCGGCCGGAAAAGTTCAACGTGCAGGACGGGCAGCTCCAGAAGTCCTTCAAGTGGCTGATGGGCTACTATTCATACTACAAGAAATGCAAGGTGATAGCAAGGGGCATCCTTGACAAGAACGGGGGCCTTGTAATAAGCGACGAGGATTTTGCCTCCATCGCGGTAGCAGAAGAGCTTGGAAGAAAACGCGTGCTTGTAACCGATATCACCGAGACCCATTTTACCAGCGGCGTGGCTTCGATAATCGAGCGCAAGATGAACGACGCGATGCGCAGGATGATGGAGGCCTGCGATTGCGTTATCATCCCGGATGCCGGCGAGGACCGCGGCAACATCGTGTACGTCGGCCCCATAGTCCGGGAGGTGACTGCCGACCGGGATACCCTGCGCAAGCGCTTCAGTTTCACAAGAAACACGATCCTTGTCAGCGTGGGCGGCACCGACGCCGGACGGTTCCTCATAGAAAAGTCACTTGAGGCATACCGGCAACTGCGGCAAAAGCTGGACGCGGACCTGGTCGTTGTATCCGGGCCCTCGCTTGCGCTTGCCGACTCTCCGGAGTACCGCAATCCTGGCTTTGTGGAGAACCTGCACGAGATGATATACGCGGCCGACCTTGTCATCTCGCTTGCCGGCAGGTCTACCATGGACGAATCGATAGCGTACGGTACGCCGGGGATCTTTATCCCGATAAAGGGG
The DNA here is from genome assembly GCA_037441265.1 of Nitrososphaera sp. GTDB lineage: Archaea > Thermoproteota > Nitrososphaeria > Nitrososphaerales > Nitrososphaeraceae > Nitrososphaera. The sequence goes on from JBBISN010000001.1 coordinate 143,215, forward strand.
CACTTTGAACAGGAACAGGGAGCCGCGCGCCTGGGCTACAGATACGAGGACATTTTCCGGCTTGAGTCGCTGGTAGAAGAAAAGCTGGGCCGCCGCAGCAGCGTAATGGATACGAGGGGCGCGGAAAGGGCAGCAAAAATAATCTCCAATCTCTTACATTAGGTCTTCAGGCTTTTCTTCGTGGCCGCATGTCTGGCAGCGGTATATCTTGAAGCCGATGTGGACCATCTGGCCGCCGCACCGGATGCACTCATCATCCTCGCGCATGCTATGCTGATCATGACTGCCCATATACAGTGATTCTGCCGGCCTATCTTTAATATAGGGAGAACCCTCGCAGTAGCCACAAGACTAGATGACCTCTATCACGGTTGCCAAATTCGGCGGAAGCGCGCTGGGCGTAGACGGCGTCCTCATCCCCAAGGTTATTGACAGGATAAAGCAGATGAAGCAAGAGTCCAAGGTCGTCGCCGTGTTTTCTGCCCCGCTTATCGAGTACGAGGGCAAGAACAGCTCCATGACCGACGTTGCCATAAAGGTGGGCAGAAGCTACGCCACTTCCAATCCGGTTGAAATCGAGGTACTTCGGGAGGTATACGACAAGATCGCCTCCAAATATCTGGACGATGGCCCGAAAAAGGCATTCTTGGATCAGCTGGACAAATTCTACCGGCAGGTCATAATCTCTTTAAAGCAGGCTGCAGAGAACCGCCGCTTCGTGGACGTCATAAGGTCAAGGACCCTTGCATACAGCGGCGAGGTTACCATGTCGTATTTGATGGGATACGTTATGCAGAGCCAGGGAATCAAGGCGGCGTACGTCCCCATAGAAAAGTGGCCCATCATCACCGACGACAATTTTGAGGCGGCCAACTTTCTGGCCAGCGAGTCAAGACAGAATTCTGGCCACCTTGTAGATCTGATAGAAGGCAACGAGGTCGTGTGCATAGGCGGATTTATCGGCAAGACCGTCGACGGCATTGAGACCACCTACGAGCGCGGAGGCTCCGACAGGACTGCAGCCGACATCTCGATACTGCTGCATGACAGATACGATACCAAGGTTTCCTTTGAAAAGGACAGCGCGGTCCTGAGTGCAGACCCCAAGATAGTGAAAGAGGGGCTGGACTTTATCCAGTATCTTTCTTACAACGAGGCGCGGCTGGCCGGCATGTTTGGAATGAAGATACTCGATCCCATAGCCATCAAGGAGATAGACGACAACGGCCTTGACATACCCATCGTCATAACGGACATGGCCCGGCCTGGCAGCGTCACCATGATCAAGAAGAACCCGCCGACTGACAGCACCGGCAACCCCATCAAGATAGTGACCGGCAAGAAGAACTGCGCCATCCTGAGGATGGAAAGCATAGCCGCCTCGTACCTTGTGGCCGCACTTGAACGTGACAAGCAGTACCATGACTTTGTGAAGCTATCACCCTACGTCAACGATGACACGGAGATGACGCGGCTGCTTTTCCTTGACGCCGACTATGTGAAAAGGCAGGAGCGGCACTTTCGGGCGTACTACCCCAAGGCCGAGGTGGTGTACGGCAGGGGCGTCGTTACACTGATCGGAGACGAGATGTGGCGCGTGCCCAAGATAGCATCAACTGCCAGCAGCACGGTAAGCGAGCACGACATAAACATACTGAACCTGGATGCGCAGGAAGAGACTTCCAGAATTCTCATAATAGTCGAGGATAGGGGCAGCAGCGTCGCCGACGCCATCAAGGCGATACACTCCACCAGAAACAGGATCCACGGAGCTGCGAAATGACCGACGGCAAAATATGGCTCAACGGCTCGCTGGTGGACTGGGACGACGCCAAGATCCACGTGCTGACCCACGGCCTGCACTACGGGACCGGCGTCTTTGAGGGGATCCGCTGCTACAAGACCGTGGCCGGCAGCGCGATATTCCGCCTGCAGGATCATATTCAAAGGTTTATCGACAGCGGCAGGATCTACTTCATGGATCTCGGCTTTTCTAAACAGCAGCTGGAACAGGCAGCCATAGACACCGTCGTGTCCAACAAGATGGAAGAATGCTACATCCGGCCTATCGCATACTACAGCTACGGCAAGATGGGCGTGAATCCGATGCCCAACAAGGTCTCGGTGGCCATGGCCGTTTGGAAGTGGGACGAATACATCAAGGGCGGGGCCGAGGAGAAGGGCGCCCGGCTGATGGTGTCTTCCTGGGCGCGGCTTGATCCAAGGACCATGCCCATGCACGCCAAGGCAACGGCCAACTATGCCAACTCTGCCCTTGCCAGGGTGGAGGCAATCAAGGCAGGATTCGACGAGGCGATAATGCTCAACACGGCCGGCATGGTGGTGGAGGCCAGCGCGGAGAACATCTTTGTAGTTAAAGACGACGTCCTGATCACGCCGCCCACATCCAGCGGAGCTCTGGCCGGCATAACAAGGGACAGCGTTATCGCCATAGCAAGTGCAAACGGAATCAGGTTCCAGGAACACAACATTACAAGGGACGAGCTGTACATCGCTGACGAGGTTTTTCTCACCGGGACTGCGGCAGAAATAAAGCCCGTCGGCGAGATCGACAACAGGATCATCGGCAGGGACGCTGGCCGGCCCGGCAAGATAACAAAACAGCTCAAGGCCATGTTCGACGCGGCCGTTCACGGCAAGGACCCAAAGTTCAGGGCCTGGCTGACTCCAGTCCCGATCAGCTGAGCCAGGTCTTTTACCACGAAATAATGCAGCGCAAGGTGGACGGGCAGCGCCCCTGCTATGTAATAGCCTGACTTTTTTGCCGTCAGGGTTTTTGCCAAATACATGGCAATCAGGCCGGAAGAAAAGATGGCCGCATGTATCGCGCCGTGCAGCAGTATGGGTTGGTAGCTGTATGCAAGGTAAAGCGCGCTGGCGCCGCCGGCCCCAATTCCTGCCAAGACATACCTGATCATTCTACCTTGCCGCCCAGCTTTGATACTTCCTTTAGGATCCGCCTTGATATGCGGTCCAGCCTGGTCCTCACCTCGGATGCATCGTCGCCGCGGCAGATAAGCTGTATCCTAATCCGCGGCGTTTTTTTTCTCAGGTACCCACGGGGGTGGGTCTTGAGGTAAACTGCATGACGGGGGTTTGACTGGACAACTTCGACTAGCGCCGGCGCTATCATCGCCTCAGACACGCCCCTGACGTTGTAGTTGACCTCCCTTGAGACGAACTTGCCGACACCCTCCTTTACCAGCGGCAGTATGTGCTTGCGGAAGACGGCCGTCATCTCTGCCGGCACGCCGGGAAGGCAAAAGATCCTGGTTTCTCCGTCTACCATGACTGACGGCGCGCTGCCCACCGGGTTCTGTATTGGAGTCGAGCCCTCAGGGATGGTGGCCATTTTCAGCCGCACGCTGTTTATCTCGTAGTGAAGCTTGCGCCTTGCGTAGCTTTTCTTGAGCATCTCAACTGCCTTCTGGTCTAAAGACACCTTCCTGCCAAGCGCGTTTGCTACCCCTTCCAAGGTCATGTCGTCGTACGTGGCACCAAGGCCGCCGGTCGTGATGAGGAGGTCGGGTTTTCTTGCCAGCGCCTCCCTTACGGCAGACGAGATCGCATCCAGATCGTCTCTGACCACGGTGGTCCTGCTGACGATGCCCCCGGCCTTGGTTATCTGTCCTGCAAGCCAATGCGCGTTGGTGTTCACCGTGATCCCGGACAGCAGCTCGTTTCCGACGCACAGCAGTTCAACGATAAAAGCAGAGACCATTTCTCATGCCTGGAATATCCGGCTCAGCATGATGAGCTCCGGCCCGCTGGTCAGGCTTCCAACCACGACAGCCTTGCTGTTGGCCACGATGCCTGATGAAAGGAACGGGATTCCGCCGTTGATGGTCAGCGCATCAGCCTGGACGTGCAGCGCTTCTGATACTGCCCTGATCTCGTCTTCCGTGGCATTTGGATGCACGCCGGCTCCAGAGTTTGTCGCGACGACCGTCGAGCCGGTCTGGACAAATCCTCCAACGGTCATCTGGTGTGAGGGGACTCCAAGCACGTCACGTATCTGCTTCTCCGGCTCCCCGTCAAGCAGCGGCGAGACAAGTGCGCCGTTGTCGTTGGCTGCGATCAGGTTGCCTACCGCGGTGAATTTGCTTTTCAGCCGCTCGACGTTTAAATGCGATACCTCCCGCAAAGTCTGAATCTCCTCGTCGGAGGCTATCTGCGGAACAAGTATACCGTTGTTGTTCATGACCGTCATTGGCCCTATGAGGCGGGTGCCGGCGATGGAAATGTACGCCTCCGGCACCTGAAGATACTCCATCAGTTTTTCACTTTTGGTCTCTGCAAACCCGTGCGGTATCAGGACCACACTGTCATTGGCCTTGACAAATATCCCGATGTTGGGGCTCTTGTAAACGGTATACCGGTAAATCGCCAATTGTACGGGCTGTGGTTGGAATCCAATTAATATGAACTTATTGCACTGTCATTTTCGCAGCAGCTTGAACGCATGGTTTCCAGTGCCCGTCCTAAAGTAGTAGGTTATCCACAGCATCGCCAGCGGTTCTAAAAGCCGCGAGCCCTCGATCCCGCCAATGTCGACGCTCTCCCATCCAAACGACGTCAGTATGCCAATGACCGCCTTTTTGGCGTCCTCGTCGTTTCCGCAGATGAACATGGTGGGCCTGCCGCCGGGAAAGTCCGGATGCACCATGTGTGGGTTACCAACTATGTTGAACGCCTTGACCACCTTGGAGTTAGGCAGCATTCGTTGGACAGTTTCACCGGCAGAATCCGTGTGGCCAACAGCAAGGGTAGGCGGCAACCCCTTGGAATAATCAAGGGGGTTGGTAACGTCTATGACGGTCTTGCCGGCAAGATTCTTGGGGTCGGCCATGCGGATCGCGCTCTCAGTGCCCGCCCATAATGTTGCAATCACAACGATGTCTCCATAGGAGGCTGCTTCTGCAAAGCTTCCGGCAGAGGTCCTGCTCCCGTGTTTTGCGACCCAGTCAGCCATCTTTTGCGGATCGCGCGTGCCTATCTTGACCTCATGCCCGGTTTCGATGAAGCCGCCGGCCAGCCTCTGGCCGACATCGCCAGAACCGATTATCCCGATCTTCATGATAACAGATAGGGACTTTTGGTAATTAAGCTTCTCAGTCTAGGACAGACCCTTGTTCCGGTTTGCCAGCTGCTTCATGACGTAGTCGTTTACCTTCTGCTGCATCTGCGGGTCGTTTTCTATAATGGATTTTAATTTCGGGTCGCTGTACTGGATGTCAACGTATTCCACGGTGTTGTCGGCCGCAAAGTACTTGTATTTGAAGACGGCCTTGGCTGGCTTGCCGTCCACCTGAAAATCAAGGGCCACCTGGCCGTAGACAAACGACGCCGGCATTTGAGACATCGTAATAGATACCTAAAATAAACTGTTTTCTCCTCTACAGTATGTCGATGGAAGAGGAAGCCAACACCAGCCTGCCGGAGCTTACAGAGCTCACATACTTTTCGTTCAACATCATGAGGAACAACGGCGAGTTCTCGTTCCATGTTGAATCGTCTGACTTTGGCGTCGCAGTTGATTTTGCCATGAAGTACGGCGAGTTTTACGATATCGTCAATCTCATGCAGGCAGTCCTGTACGACGAAGGGTACCGGGGCGGGCCAAAGGATCTGGACTACCTGGAGTTTGAAAAGGACAACGAGGACGGCGAGTACTGCCTGGTCATTGGCAAGTACGTCTCTAGCTTTTCACTGTACTTCAAGGATGCCGGCGAGGCCAAGAAGTTCCTTTCCGAGTTCCAGCGGGCCACCGGCGACTACGACAAATAGATCTATTGCGTCATTTTATGTCTGTAGCAGTTTGATAACGAAACGAGTTATATCTGCCTCCGTGTTTACGAGACGACTCTTAAACTGAGACTATTCCTTCAATCCTATCGTGTCAGTAAAGTTCGCTCCCTGAATATAGGCTCCTTCAAGTTTTGCACCGGTAAGGTTTGCCCCTGTAAAATTTGTGCCCTGGAGATTTGCTCCTTTGAGGTCCACTCCGGAGAGGTCGGCACCAGAGAGGTCTAGTATCCTGAAGGGTTTTCTGCGTTTATTAAATTCCGCAATGTTTCCATTTTTTAGCAATGTCACCAATTCGTCCTTGTTGTATGACATGGGTGTTTCTAAAGGAATGGGATAATTAACTGCTGCTCAAGATGAGGACTGCTAAAGCAGCACTGTTAACACCATCAAAATCTGAAATCCCGCTTACGCTAAATGGTTGTCTTAACATAAGTTCATCAAGACTGTAATTTGATGTAAATACAAGCTAATGGGTTTACAGATGACTTTTTGTTGGCAAAGTATATGTAACTTGCTGGAGGCAATTTCTGGAGTGTCCACCGTAACTCGCAAAAAGCCTGGTGCTACTGAGAAGGGGCAAACACGGTCATCAGTATTTGAAAACTTGCTGGAACCTATTTCACCGGGCAACCTGCCTGTGCTCCTCATCGATAAGGACTTCAAGCCCATCACAGATATCGAAATCAAGGTAACGCTTGCATCGGGCCAGAAGTTGACAAAAAAGACAGACAGCGATGGCACTACGAAAATTGCAAGGCAGCAGGGCGAGATGGAACTGTCTGTCGCGTAATCCAACGTCGGATGCAAATCATTACAAATAGGCAAGATATGCATTTCAGACCTGTACGTATCTCTGGAGAGAAGGGGCTCCCTGTCAATTGAGGATGCGCGCTTAAATGCAAGTACGATGGTACGCGCACATATTCAATGGGAGAGGCCGGTGTCCACAGGAATATAGAAATGACTGCATGGGGAGTAAATGAAATAAAACTCCTACAAAGCGCGAACTTTGACAAGCTTAGTAGCGACCTTAGTCAGGATCAGAGGCTTGCCTACGAGACCTACGCGGGAAACTGGATGAGGGATTTTTCCCAGCTGTTTGTACCATTTGTCTACAATATCGTGAAGGACTTTAAGAAAGAAGCAGGCGTTTCGGGAGCTCCAATTGGAGGAAAAAACGCTGCCACTCTCCTTACCGCGTTGCTGAAGGCTTTTGCTATCTTGGAATTGGGAGATCAGGTGGGACAGAACCTCGTTACTGCCAAGAATTTAGGTGCATACAAACCTGAGGAGCACATGGACAATCCCGGCGGCTATACCTTGAAGGGCGACGTACTTGTCCGAACGGGCGACGAGTTTGTCACAGGGGACGTCGCACCCGATGGCGAGAGAAAAAGCCAGCTAGGCGGCAGCGGGATTACAGACAAACTTCAGTTAGAAGAGGCAAAGCTGTACCAGCTGGGGCCTAACAGGCTCGGTTTACATATTTTCAATACAACAGAATGGGTGAAAAAAAGCTTCAAGGATTCGCTTTCTGCAGGAAGCGACTCTGAAAGAAGGATGCTTTTTGGGAGGGGACTGCACGGGATCGAAGATTACTTTGCTCATTCAAACTACATCGAGGTTGTCCTCAATCTCATCATGATGAACCCTGACAAGTTTGGTTTGGCAGCCGGCTCTTCTCTGCGGGGCAAGCCGTCATCACCAAACACTGTAAATTCCAAGTTTCCAGTAGACACGTTATTCGAAATCTCTGGACTTCCTCCATCTGGTCCTTCAGGCGGCGGCTCTGCCACTTTGCTGGTTGGCTCGCTTGATAGACAGGCCATAACAACCGGTACCTTTGGCAGCCTCGACACCAAGATCAGCATAATCCATGTTCTGATACCGATTGTCGATCCGTTGTTTGAAGCAATAAACAAGAGTATTGATGAATGGCTGACAATCATTGAAAAAGATGAAGAGTCTACCATTGACAAAATAATAGCAAAGAGCAAGCTTCGCAGGTCTAGTCTTGCCATCAAGACTATTCTGCAGGGTATGGATGATGCCGAGATCACTTTTCCCATCCTGACTATCGAGACAAAGAAGATCAGGGATCTTATTGACAGCGATCTTGTGAAAAAGTTGATTCCAGACTCGCTTTTAGATGTCAAAGTACCGGTTGACACTCCAAAGGTAAAACAGGCCAAATCAAAGGAGGCATTTGATCAATACTTGCAAATTTTCAGAATCATCAAAGTTCTCATCAAGTTCCGGGATGCAATAAAAGACCTGCTAAAGCTGGACATAATTAAAGGGGTATTGCGAGCGGCACTTACCCAAGCTCTTGATATAATTGATACACTTCTAAAGAAATTCAGGGAGTTTCTAAAATTTCAGATAAGAAAATTGATTATCAGGCTGATTGTCTCCATGCTGGGACTTGATTTAAGCAAGATTGCCAGTGACAAGGAAGCGGCACTTGACAAGCTTGCTGAGAACACGCAGGAATTGATAAAAAGAATGGTAGAGGAAGCAGATTTCCTAGTTCCCAGTACGTCTTTGCAGACGAGAACAACAAAAGGCGACCTTTCTAAAACAGATCCAAAGGACCCCAAGTCTCCAAGAAAGAACGACCCAAACGTCGTACCTGGGGTTAAGGACCCCAAGGAACTCCCTCCCTCGCATTCTGAGGTTTGCAAGGACCATCCTCCATCGCACGAGTCGATATTCTTTGAGCTCCACCGGGAGCTTGCTATAGAAGCAGACCGGCATCTTACCGGGCTCATGCACGATGCGTGGAAAAGCGCGGGATTCAGCACGAAGGTGATATCGGGGCAGGTGAGCGGGCCTTCATCAAATTCTGTGGAGTCTCTGGACAAGGAGGCAAAGGAGAGGGCTGATGCTGCGAAGACAAACATGGAAAATATTTCAAAGAAGCATGGAGTTCAGACTGCCTTTCTCCAATCAGGCGGAGCAGCCGACAGCCTTAAGAAGCTGGCCAACGCGGTCGATCTCTACATCTCTCATCCGCTTGACACGGTGTGGTGGCAGAATGTTGTAAAGAAGTACCTGGCATCAAAAGAAACCAAGGTCATGTCAGAAGCTACAGAACGCAACAAGACAAGAACTAGAAGGCAGTGAGAACCGGAGCTATCAGGTCGCCTGGTTCAGCGGGAATTCGTAAATGACACTACCCACAGTGAGCCGGGCTTTTGTAGGTCTGGCTGTCGTGAGGACTGTTATATCCTCCTGGGGTTTTGCGTTGCCCTCAGCGAGCACTTTGTCATCTTCATCGACAACTTCGTACTTTGCTTCTTCAAACTGTGAAAATCGCTCGCCATCAGCATCAAACAAGGCGACCTTAAACAGGTTGAAATCCACCAAAAAGAACTTGACGGATTGTATCTCCGACGTGTCAAGCTTGATCCCTTTTTTGGCGGCCTCGAGAGTGGCGGTAACAATCAGCTCGCCATCCGTTATCTCCTTTGGCGTCTGATAAACATCGAAATGCCGGCCCACCATTGCCCTGTTCAGTGCGTCCGCGGTCTCTGGTCCCACAAGCCCGTCAACCGCCAGCGGGTTTCCTTCAAAATCCTTATTTTCTTCTTGAAAGCTCTTAACGGCTTTCTCGGTGGCATTCCCAAATATCCCATCTATTCCCGCTGACCCTAGATCCTTTCCGAGCTCCTGCAGTGCAGTCTGGACCTGAGTCACAAGATCCTTCTTGTCCTTGCCACGAAAAAACATCTTTCCTGCCGACTGATTCCCAAGCGGGCCTTCTCCCTTGATGGGGTTGAACGGTGGACTACTGTTGCAAAGCCGCTCCGCAGGAAGGGGATCAAAACTGTCGGACGCCACTTTATGGTACGACGGGCATGATATTCTTAAACCTATTTCCACTTACGGCTCCGTACCATAACTCATATTCTTCGGGCCTGCCCGTTCTTAGCTAGGAAGTCTTTTCTTTCGGGATAACCCTATGGCGGTAGGCGAGTACGAAGCGTATGAAAGGGCAAAGATGGAGAACAACTGTTTCCAGATTGGCTGTATCGTGATCCAAGAGGTGTTTATGAAATGACTTGTAATTCACAGACATAGCCTTTATTACCGCCGGTAATTTCAGGAAGGATCATGCCCAACCCCTTTTACGATCGTGACATCGTCTCGATAAAGGATTTTGCCAAAGGCGACCTGGAGTACATTTTCTCAGCCACCGACAAGATTCAGGCCATGAAACCAAGCGAAAGGGGCGAGCTGGGAAAGGGCAGGACCCTTGGCTACATATTTTACGAGCCCAGCACGCGGACCAGGATGAGCTTTGAGGCAGCCATGGCCTCGCTGGGCGGGAGCTCCATCGGCATCTCTGAACTCAAGTCATCGTCCGTCGAAAAGGGCGAGAGCCTTGCAGACACGATACGGATAATCGACCTTTACACCGATGTCATCGTTCTCCGTCATCCGATGGACGGCTCCAGCAGGTTTGCGGCAGAGCTTTCCACAAACCCCATAATCAATGCCGGGAGTGGAAGCGAGGAGCATCCAACGCAGGCGCTTTTGGACCTTTACACGATCCTAAAGGAGAAGGGAAGGATAGACGGCCTGTCCATAGGCATAGTGGGCGACCTGAAATACGGCCGGACGGTCTACTCTCTCCTGTACGGGCTTGCAAACTACAAGGTGGACGTTCACCTTGTCTCGCCTACCTCCCTGCAGGTAAGAAAGGAGTCCATCTACGAGATCCACGACAAGCTGAAGATCAAAGAGCACAGCGAGCTGGACGAGGTGCTGCCCAAGCTGGACGTCATCTATGTTACAAGGATACAGCGGGAGCGGTTCCCGGATCTGCAAGAGTACGAAAAGGTGCGCGGCACGTACACCATAAACGCCGGCACGCTGGCAAAGGCCAAGACCGGCGTCTCGATAATGCACCCGCTTCCAAGGCTGGAGGAGGTCTCCACTTCCATCGACGGCACCCAGAACGCGGTCTATTTCCGGCAGGCGTCCTACGGAAAGGAGTTGCGGGCCGCGCTTTTGGCCCTGATGCTAAACGAGAGCCCGCCGCTGTAGTTACTTTCTGTTTACCAGGCTGATGTACTCGTAGGCCCCCACTGCGTTGTCAAAGGCGTACTGAACCCTCTGGAACTGCTTGCGGAATTCAGCCACGCTCCTGGCCACCTGCGCCGGGTCCTGCTTGTCAACAACGACCTGCTTGATGAAGCTGGCGATGTCCTTCATCTCGCCCTCCTTCATGCCAAGCCTTGTGACTTCCGGGACGCCTATCCTGACGCCGCCGGGGTGCATGTAGTGCCTTCCGGCCTTGATGTCGCCGGGGAGCAGCTGCCGGTTGAGTATGATGTTGGCCTTTTCCAGGTCCTTTTCTATGGTGCCGCCGTCGCCAAACTTTGTCACGTCCACGGCTATCTGGTGGGACATGGTATAGCCGCGCTTTTCTCCAAGCACTCCAAAGCCGTACGATGCTAGGGCTTCGGCAAGGGCCTTTGCGTTCTTGATGACCTGCTTTGCATAGTCCCTGCCAAACTCCAGTGACTCGGCCAGCGCGATGGCCTTGCCGGCCACATGGTGGAGGTGGTGGCTGCTGGTGTTGCCTGGGAAGATGCCCTTCTTGATGGCCTCGGCGTGCTTTTCATACGATACGATGATGCCGCCCTGCGGGCCCCACAGCGTCTTATGCGAGCTCATGGTCATCGAGTCCGCGCCCTCCTGCAGCGGGTCCTGAAACTCACCGCCGGCTATCAGGCCGGCAACATGGGCACCGTCATAGTTAACATACATTCCGCGGTCATGCATAAAACCGGCCAGCTCCTTGACTGGGTGCGGGAACAGAAACAGCGAACCGCCAAACATCCCTATCCTTGGCGTCTTGCCGTCACGGGCCATCTCCTCTATCTTTTTCTTGGTCGCGTCAACGTCGATGGTCATCTCTTCCTTTGAGAAGGGGTAATGCTCGATGTTCAGGCCGTGCACAAGTCCGGCAGTGCCGGAATGCTCCTTCTTGCCATGGGATATGTGGCCGCCAGACGGTATCGAGGCTGCCATCATCCAGTCGCCGGGGTTTGAAAACGCGGCGTAAATGGCAAGGTTGGCCACGACTCCGGACGTGGCCCGGCAGTCGGCAAACTCGGCCCTGAAGACCTGCCGGGCAAGCTCGTTGCAGATCACCTCTACCTGGTCAATGTATAAACAGCCGGCATAGACGCGCTCGCCGGGCCATCCTTCAGCATAGCGGTTGCCAAAGTCAGACATGACGGCCTCCCTGACGGCGGGGCTTGGAATGTTCTCACTGGCAATAAGCGGTATCGATCTGTTAAACCACTCGTGGTGTTCCTTCATCAGTCTCAAAACGTCATTGTATGCTTTCTGAGCATCCATCGCTATTCTCTTGTGGGTTGGCCTGATTCGTTCTTTTAAGTTATCGTTATGAAGGCAACAGCGCAGAACTAATTATGTGCACCTGCATGTGTTTCGGATGAGGTGCAATCTCCCAGAAGGCAGAAGAGATTATTACCTTCAACATATAACCACAGTGTGTCAGGAGCAGGATGATATAACATGCCTTTCAAACTCTACAAGGGCAGCTCGGACGCTATAGCCGCAGAGCTGGCCAAGACGAGGGAGTGCGTCATTGGGGCAAAGGGAATCGACGATATAGCAGACTATGCCCAAAATGTCATGAAGCTTGATGTCAGGTCGTATGACCTGGAGAAGACTCGGAAGATACTTGAAGGCGTGTCTCTTTCTGAAATCGTAAGCAGGGCTCGTGCGGCAAAGTATGAAGCAAAAGAGAATCTATCTTGATACCTCCGCATACCTCCTGAGATTCAGCGACGAGAAGCCCCTCAGCGAAGTTATCAACCTGATTTTCAGAAAATGCGAGGAGGGGAAAGTGGCCCTTGTCACATCGCTGTGGACGCTAAGCGAAGGTGTGGCGGCGCTTGACCAAGCGATCAAGGTGAAAGGCAACATCGCCAGGCCGCAGATTGACAGTACCATCTCGTCATTGCTTGGGCTGACCATCGACCTTACAAGGCGCGGAAGCCTCGACTTGATAGAACCCACAGGCAAGCTTGTCCGTGGGTCTTGGGATCTGATTAGGAAGAGGCACCTCTCCGCCGACGATGCGTTGCATGCTTTTACTGCGAGTGTGGGTGAGTGCAACCTGTTTGTACTGGCCGACAACTACTTTGCCGAGCGCCTGAAGGGGGAGATCGACGCTGGTTACGACCAGCTTGAAAGCGACCAGATAGCGTATGAAGTGTATAATCTGAGGATTGCCGATGACCGGCAATTGCTAAAGCAAAAGATTGATACACTATAGTTTTGACATCGACATGTTCATTCTCTCAGATAAGTAAGAGTATCTTGCATCAGTATTAGGACACAGCCTCTAGAGCTTCTCCTATCACCGGATTCAAACTTGTCTAAATGTTGCGTATAGAATTACTTCCGGTCAGACTGCATCTTGCTGTGCAACAAAACCAAAAGATAATTATTTTTATACGCCAAACCCCTAAAGTGATTATCGTGGCAGAAAAAAGAGAGTACAACATCGTGATCAAGAAAGACGGCAAATTCTACGTCGGATACTGCCTTGAAATCCCGCAAGCTAGAGGACGAGACACCAAGGCTGAAGCGATTAGGGACACTAAACGTGCCATCAAACTTTGCAAGGCTTATCTGGATGTAAAGAGGAACGCATCCGAACTGGTAACTGTTTCGCTTTGAGCCTTCCGGCTGGAAGCAATTCTTAAAGCGCTTAGAAAAAGAGGGTTTTACCCAACGCGGCAGTCTGGCAGCCACATCATTGTGGAAAATGGTCAAGGCATTTGGACTTCGATACCAAGAAAGAACGAACTGGGAAAAGGGCTATTGTTGCAGATAATTGCTGACTGCGGTCTTACAAAAGATGAATTCCTAAAACTGTTGTAGGATACGTGCAACAAAAAGGCGATTAATTCTTGTATTCATGTTAATGCATACTGAAGCGCCGACCAGAAATCCTGTCGTGGTTGCTTTTTCTGTACAAACCCGTGGTCATCGATGTCATGGTGGTTTTCTTAAACATCCTGAAATCCATTATCGCCACGAACACTGCAAAAATTAAAAGAAAGACCATTTGCAGGTGTCAAAACATCCATTCGGGATTTTCCAGAACTCGTTAGTACTCGAACATTCTTTTTGCTGCATCTAGC
>JBBISN010000002.1:0-68913 GCA_037441265.1 Nitrososphaera sp.
CACCCCCCGCACGTTTTCGATTATCCTGTGTTGGTGGGTGGACATTGCTATCCACAGAATGATGATCTTGCGCAGCGACCACAACTGGCTTAACCTCTGCAGATATCCTTGTGGCAAGAAAGGTGCGAGAATAACCCTTAAAGCATTATGGGTGGAATAATTAGCGGACATGAGCTCGTTTGATCCGGAACAGTACAAGGAGGCGCAGCGCCAGGTATGGGATAGCGCCGCGCAGGGCTGGCAAACATGGTGGGAAACCTTTGAGAGTGGTGCACAAAAGCTTAGTGACAGGATGGTAGAGCTTGCCCAGATAAGGTCTGGGCACCGAGTTCTTGATCTGGCAACTGGGATAGGCGAACCCGCCGTCACAGCCGCAAGACACGTCCGGCCTGCCGGGTCTGTGCTGGCCACTGACATCTCAGCCCAGATGCTTAGAATCGCAAGATCGAGGGCCGCGTCGCTTGGATTGCAGGACACAATAGAATTCAAAGAAGGCGATGCGGAGACACTCGATCTTCAGGATTCAACATTTGATGCAGTCCTCTCGCGATGGGGGCTTATGTTCTTGCCAAACCTTGCTGGTATGCTAAAGCGTATGCGGGAGGTGCTGGTGCCTGACGGCGTGATATCCGCGGCCGTATGGTCAGCACCATCAAAAGTCCCAATGCTCGATACCGCCTTTAGCACCGTCAGAAGATATGTTGGTACTGCTCAGACTGCAAACATTCCGGGCCCTTTCAGCCTGGCGGATGCAGACGCCCTTCAGCGTTCATTCATCCAGGCCGGGTTCAGAGACGTGCGCATCGAAAAGTTAACAGTGACTTTTTCATTTGATTCCCCGGAAAGTTATACTCGGTTTAATCAAGCAATAGCCGCCCCTATCCACGCCATGATATCCCGACAGACCGAGGAAAGGAAGAGGGAGATATGGCAAGCCATCACGCAGGCGGTCCGGCAGTACGCTGGTTCTGATAACCTGGTAAATCTGAACAACGAAGTCATATGCGTAACCGCACGCCGGTAAACATGTGACGGACTCTGCTACTTGTTTTGGTCGGCAGTTGAAAACATGCTCCCTTGAATAAATTACGAGTCTTTGGTATTAGCCTAGAAAACAACGCGCTTTTCTCACTAGTAAAATATTGCAAGTCTGTCCCCCATGCATGTTTGCTAGATAATACCTGCCCTAACATGAAAATAGTGGGCTGCTTGGAGCACCATGGCTCCATGTTTTTCTCTATAGGGTGTTTTTCATCTAATTATCAGCATATAGTTATTATGTGACAGCAAGGTCAAAGATTCTGATAACGTGGATGGAAGAGAGGGACTTCTTCTACGAACTTTGCGAAACAACTCTGGCAGTGGACAAGAACATTAGATTTGCAGGAGTAATAGATGAAGCCGGAAAGCTTCTTGTTGGCAACTACCGAAAGGACATTGAATCGCCACTCATCAACTCAAGCTCTCTAACAGAGCAGAAGAAAAATTCATTCCACACCAGCTACGTCTCAATTTCCATGCTCAAGGCATTTGAGCCGCACCTTGGGGGTCTGCGATACCAGCTGACAGAGTACGACAACGTCAAGCTGGTGACGATACCGCTTACCAGCAGAAATGACCGGTACCTGTGCGTTTCGATGGATCCTGCCATATCCTGCCAGGCTGCCGTTTCAAAGATAATCAAGAAAATATCTTAACATCTACAGATCCTGGTTCAGGTAAAGCGCCTTGACTGCCCTGTCCAACGACTCTTCTGGTATTTCCAGATATGAAAAGACGTCATCCATCCTGACCGTTGGAACCTGCCTGGCGGTTTTTGACGTCGCAAAGACATAGAGGTCTGATGCCTCAACCAGCAGCCTTTTGGCATGAAAATTCCATGCTGCCAGATCGCTTCCGCTCTTTAGAATCGGCACCAGCTTGGCAAATGCGGCAACCATGCCGATCCTGTACTTCTGCAGCTGAACCTTGAACGGGTTGCTGTCGGCCAGCGACGGTACCAGCGCACAGATCCGGTGCTGGTACTCATCCAGGTTCTTTGCAATGCTAAATGCCTCTCCAAACGATGACGAGTATTTCTTTGCCGCCCTGGCATCGATGGAAACCTGCTCAAATATGCCAGGAAAAGCATTGATTGTAAAATCCGGTGCAGTTATTCCATCGCCGGCAAGAAACCTGTTGCATTTACCAGACGAGACCTTGGATATTATGGCGTTTAGCTGGATAGGCATTAGATCTAGGCTGGCTTGCACTGGTTCCTTTCTTTGTGCTCGTGGTAGTGGGACTGGCAAAAGTCATTTCCGCATTCATAGCAGTGCCAGCCGGAAAGGGTATAGCAAACTACGCACTTGCCGATAGGCTTGTTGTAGTCGTAGTCTTTCCGGGATTTTTTTGATGCTATTGGCTTTTGTTGTTTTGGTTGCGGCTTCATAAATCGTGCCTCAAGGCAATAAGTGAAGGAGAAAGATCACGTGCATTATCTATAATACCTCAGATGCCAGACAGGGTTGGCAAGCTGTATTTTTCAACGGTCTCAGTTAGCAAACCCATTATTTAAGCATGACGTGCTACCGGCGGCCAAAAAATTCTGGTACAGATATTTGGTTTTCCAGGCTGTTATTGCAGAAAAACGTGTAAGATTTATTTATCTTTCAGAAAAGCTATCAGCCTGCGATGCTTGCCGGCGAGAAGAACAAGACTATAATCGAAGTCACAGTTGTGGGAAAGGACCGCAAGGGCGTGGTGGCCGATATAACGAACTTTATCTTTCAGAATGGCGGCAACATTGAAAAAATAAGCCAGAACGTCGTGCGCGGGCTCTTTGGCATGCAGCTTGAGGCGTCCTTTCAGCAGGCAAACAGAAAGCATCTGGACGAGGGGCTAAAAGATCTGGCAAAAAAGCTGGAGATGGAGATCAAGGTCCACTACCAGGAGCCTGACAGGCTGCGAAATGTGGCCATCTTTGTAAGCAAGGAGCCGCACTGCATAGAGCGCATTCTCAAGGCAAGCGAAAAGGGCGAGATCTTTGCCAACCTTGCAGTGGTGATTGGAAGCGAGGACACGCTAAAACCCATGGCCGACAAGGCAGGCATCCCCTTCCACAGCGTTGCCCACACAGACCAGGCCGCGGCCGAGAACAAGATCCTGCAGCTGATAGACCAGTATAACGTGGATCTGATTGTTCTGGCCAGGTACATGAGGATACTGACCCCCAATTTCGTGTGGCGCTATCCAAACAGGGTGATCAACATCCATCCTTCCCTGCTGCCGGCATTTCCCGGGGCGTATGCCTACGTGCAGGCCTATGAGCGGGGCGCCAAGATAGTGGGGTGCACGGCTCATTTTGTAACAGAAGATCTTGACCAGGGACCAATAATCTGCCAGGAGTCATTCAAGGTAAGCGACAGCGACACGCTTGAATCCATAAAGAAAAAGGGGCAGCAGATTGAGGCCGAAACCCTGTTTGAGGCCGTCAAGCTGTACCTGGAAAACAGGCTTGAGGTGTACTGGGGCAAGGTCTTCATCCGTGATGGCAAGAAAAAGAAGTGATAAGTTCTTAACAGAGGCGTGACGTTTCAGTCATGATGTCCGTGGACGTTTTTGGGATGAGCCAGCATGATTTTGCCAAAGCCGTAAAGAAGAACCGGCTGGCCATAATTCCAGTCGGCTCCCTTGAGCAGCACGGAGATCACCTGCCAGTGTCCACCGACTCTATAATCTCAGAGTACCTTGCAAAGCAGGTTGCGGCAAGGCTGGGCGGCTTTGTATTTCCAGTCATACCGTACGGCGTCTCGTTTGAACACGGACCGATGTTCAACATTTCCGTCGGGCATTCCATGCTGTCTTCGCTTCTCTGCGATATCTGCTCGTCTATTGCAGCCAACGGAATAAAGAAGATAGTCGTGATCAACGGCCATCACGGCAACATTGGCGCGCTGCAGTACCTGGCGCAGGACCTCCATGGCAGGATCCCTTCCGACGTGTCGGTCGATACCCTGCACTACTGGCACATGATGAAAGACCAGTTCGACCACGCCGGTGAGGTAGAGACCTCGCTGGTCCTTGCCATCGCCCCGGATCTGGTCAGGATGGACCTGGCCAGGGCAAACTCAAAGAGGCTTTCAAAATCAAAGCCGGCGTACGCAAGCATGACCAATGCTCCCGACTCGTTTGTCAGGATAACCGGTACCGGCGTGTGGGGAGACCCAAGTAAGGCCAGCGTTGAGAAAGGCAAACAGCTTGTTGACGAGATAATTAATGGCCTTTCCAAGACTATACTGGAACTGGAATCCTGAAATCCACAAAATTTTACTGGTCCAACCGGAAACCCACAGAATCTGCAAGGAATACGTATATCTGAGCAGCCGCATGCCCATGACTTGACGTTTGACAAGTAAACCAGTGATAACTCTAATAGTTCGCATTCTGATTTATTCTGCGAGCTCAGAATGACCTTGGGTGGAGACCTTGTTGCAAATGCGACGGATTCTTTGCCAATTCCCGAGGTTCCTGTGATCCCTCCGCCACAGGTAGCTTCTCCAGAGATCATTCTCCTTTCGGTAGCCGCCATTATCACAATAGGCGTCATTGGAGAGGCGTTCTTTAGAAAGACAGGAATTCCTGACGTGGCCTTCTTGATGGTTCTTGGATTGGTTATCGGACCTGTCCTCGGAATAGTGGGTGCCTCTATCACGGTCGCGATTGTCCCCTACTTTGCCGCGGTGGCACTCATGATGATCATGTTTGATGGCGGTCTCAATATATCCATAAAGAATCTTGTAAGCACGGCCCACTACGCGGCTGTGCTGGCAGTTGCCGGTTTCCTAGTCTCGGTTATTGTTGTGGCAGTTGTCGCTGTATTCGCCCTATCCTGGGACTGGACTTCCGGCGTTCTTCTCGGCGTCATGGTGGGCGGTGCCAGTTCCATCATAGTATTCGGTCTAGTAAGGAGGCTTCCGCTAAAGGAAGAAACCAAAACTATGCTCAGTTTCGAATCGGCATTAACCGACATTTTGGCTACCCTTGGCGCGTTCATAATGTTTGGAATCGTAGTTGCCGGGCAAATTGAACCCGTTCAGATCGTTGGAACGGCATTAACATCTGTTGTAGTTGGCCTGGGGCTTGGAGTGGGCGCTGGCATCCCGTGGATAATAGTTGAATCGAAACTTCACAACAGTAAGCACTCGTACATGTTTACGCTGGCTGCCCTGTTTAGCCTATTTTTCTTGGCAAGGTCTCTCGGCGAATCTGGGGCCCTGACCGCGCTCATCTTCGGGCTGACGATTGGAAACAGGAGCCTGCTGGCAAAATTCCTGAAGGTGGACCTGGAGAAGGTCTCGACAGACGATCCGTTCCATGACGAGGTCGTGTTCTTGGTAAGGACTTTTTTCTTCGTATTTATAGGTCTCCTTGCGACTTTTGGAAAGGCAGAGTACGTAGCAGCTGGAATCGGCATGGCTCTCTTGCTTCTCCTGGGCAGAATCTACGCAGCGAAATTCACCTTCTGGGCAGGGAATTCTATCATGAGGTGGTTGGATAAGATAATCCCGCT
Source organism: Nitrososphaera sp. (assembly GCA_037441265.1). Classification (GTDB taxonomy): domain Archaea; phylum Thermoproteota; class Nitrososphaeria; order Nitrososphaerales; family Nitrososphaeraceae; genus Nitrososphaera. The sequence continues at coordinate 5,552 of JBBISN010000002.1, forward strand.
TGATCTGCGTGTCAAAAACGCGGAAATCCCACGGTATGACAGAAAGATTACATCCTACATGATGCCTAGAGGGCTTGCCGCAGCGGTACTTTCCACCGTCCCAATAACGCTGGGACTGCCAAACGCAGAGCTGTATCCGCAAATAGTTTTCATGGTTATTCTCAGTTCTGTCGTGATAACTATTCTTGGCTTGGTAAGATCCGCGAAGCATGTTCTTAAAGACAGGCGTCCCCTGTAGAGTTGTACTGGACACCGGTCCCGAGATCTGTTTTATGAGCGTGCATTTCGGCGATATCAATTCCGCTGCAGACATATAGATCCGCTGCATTTCTCCAATTTCTGGAAATCGTTCAGCCGCTTTGACTGCAAATTTAATATATGCCTACATTAGCCTTAACCCTAGGTAAAGTATATTGTCGGTTGATATGGCTGTAAAGGTTCTCGACGAGAGCCTTGGAAAAGTCGTTCTTATCAAGTTGAAAGGTGGCAAGGTTATCAGGGGCAACCTTCACGGTTTTGATCAGCACATGAACCTGTTGCTTGAGGATTCAGTAGAGATACAGGAAGAGGGCAAGTCCAACGATCTTGGCACCATCGTTGTCAGAGGCGACAACGTGGTCATAATATCTCCTCCTCCAAAGTAGGTGAAAATAAATGACGAAAGGTACAACATCGATGGGTAATTTTACCCGCAAAAAGACCCACATACGCTGCAGAAGGTGCGGCCACAACGCGTTCCATCGCCGCCACAAGCGCTGCGCCAAGTGCGGTTACCCAGATCCACAGATCAGAGGGTACGTCTGGATCAAACGGCAGGTAATTTAGCAAAGCTTAACTGTCCCTTCCTTTTAGTGACTGTGGATGGTTGAAGAGCTAGCTGTCATAGCCGGCTCGTCGGTGGCCGGCGCTATTTCGGCAGCAGTGCTAGAACGATTGTCAAGGGCACGGGCAAGGATCGAAAAGAATCCGCAGTTGACTTCTAGCGCAGCCAAATCCGAGCTTGCATCCTTGATGTTTGAAAAAGGCCTCGCTGCTGAGGCAATTACACGCGTCTACGAGGCCTCGCAGGAGGGCCGGATAGACCGGCTTGAACGCGACAGGCTTTTGGTAAAATACAAGCAGCAGCTGGACTCGATAAATGAGCGGATTGCCGCGCTACAGCCGGTTGCCGATGTGACAGACCTGACAGAGCTTCGCAACGGGCTTGTCTCGCTTCTTGAAAACCGGATATCAGCTTTGGATCAAAAGCTAGCCGAGCTATCAAAGGCGGGTACCGCGCCGGTCATAGTGGAAAAAGTGCAGGTGATGCCTGTACCTGAAAAGCCAAAGGATGAACAGGAGCAAAAGCAGTTCCGATCAGAAGAAAAGAGCATCGACCAGCTCCAGAAGGAAATAATGCAGGCTCTGACGCGCCTTGAGCAAGTAGAAATGGACAAGGACTAGCAATTTATAAAAAAGCAAGCGCTTTCTGTTCGTCGGTGCCAGTTATCGATTATGATGACATTTCAACGATTCTGACGCTGCGCTATAACCCAAGCAAGCCTCCAGCAAGACCTCCGCTAACTGCCAGGGATTTCAGGCCGTCCAAAATCAACACAGAGCAGGCTAGATCGCAGGTTGTCAGGATAATCGAGCAAGACCTGGCCGGCAGGGGGCTTTCCAAAAACGCGTCAGTATTGCTGAGCGGCGGGATGGACTCGGTGCTCACCTTGGCCATGCTGAAATCCTGCAGGCCGGACCTCAGACTATCGTGCATAAGCATGGGGTTTGGCGAAGAGGACGACGAGATCAATCCTGCAAAGGAGGCGTCAAGACTCTTCAACTGCGATTTTTACAGCATATGCAAGCCAGACATACTGCAGGATCTGCCGAAATTGATAAGCATGGTAAAGGAGCCAAGGTGGAACCTGTACCAGTACTATCCGCTGGAGCTGGCCAGCGCCAAGTCAAAGACGGTATTTACCGGCGACGGCGGCGACGAGCTTTTTGCCGGCTACACCTTCAGGTACCAAAAGTACCTGTCCCTGCTTTTGGCAAACAGCTGGAAGGATAAAGTGAAACTCTATCTAGATTGCCATGAACGCGACTGGGTGCCAGACCAGGACCGGCTCTTTGGTCCAAAGGTACGGTTTTCCTGGGACAGGATCTACCGGTCGATTGGGAAATCCTTTGTCAACCACCTTGACCCGCTGGACCAGGTTTTCCTTGCTGACTATAACGGCAAGCTGCTTCATGACTGGCTCCCAGTAAACGCGGCGTTTGCAAGGTTTCTGGGTACAAGGACGAGGTCCGTCTTTCTATCTAACGCCATGGTCCAATTTGCCACCCATGTTCCATGGCAGCTCAAGTACGATCCGCAGACTGCCAGCGGCAAGCTACTGTTGCTGTCAGTATTGCGGAGCAAGGGGATAAACGTCAACCCGGTCAAGAAGGGGTTTTCAGTCAACACTCTGACGCTGTGGAAGAAAAGTGCAAAAGAAATCGTTGGCAGGTATGTCAACAGCAAATCAGAAGTGGTCAAGGCCGGCGTCATAAGCAGCGAATGGATCAGCAAGACTCAGTCAAGGCTTGACGAGCTGGATGTGCGTTACGTAAACAAGATGCTTGGAATACTTGCGCTGGAAATCTGGTGGCGGCTTTTTGTTAGCAGGACCATCAAGCCGGCAGAAAAGCTTTGACAAGTGTTTTATAGGAATTTTTGACAACCATTCATTGCTGTTGGGTACATACTTTGCCATCGTGACCTGCAGGAATTCAGAGAGCAGCATCGAGAAAGCAGTACTTTCCCTGAAAAACCAGACGGTTGGCCCTGCATGCGTCATAGTTGTCGACGACGGCTCAAAGGACAGGACGCCGCAGATCTTAAAAGAGATCCAGTCAGAATGGGGCAGCCTTTACGTCATTACCAATCCCGACCTTGGATACAACATCGCCCGCATCGTGAGCAACTGGAACAAGGCCATCCAGCTTGCGCAGGAAATGCATCAGCAGACCGATTACCACATGATAAGCGCCGACGACATTGTCTACGAAAGTGACTATGCAGAAAAGATCCTGCAGAAAATGGATGCAGATCCAAAGATTGCCATCGCGTCGGGCAACTACGAAGGACAGGATGCGACCACGCCGCATGGAGCCGGCCGGTTTGTAAGAAATTCTTTTTTCAACAATTACTACAGCCTGTACCCTGAAAAGATGGGGTACGAATCGCTTGTGCTGTACAGCGCCACCCAGCATGGCTACACTTATCGGGTCTTTGATGACGCGCGGTTCGTGCATTTACGGCCGCTTGGACAGGATCATCACTTTTACGAATTTGGGGCCAGCATGAGGACGCTGGGCTATCACCCACTTTTCGTGCTTGGAAGGTTCCTTGTTTGTTTTGTCACCGGAAAGCCCACCGGCCGGCTGGGATCCCTGTACATGCTGTACCACTACCTTTCATACAGGCCCAGGGAGACGGGCTACGACAGCATGCACAGCGAAGACATCCGGCGCTACATCCGGAAAATGCAAATTCAGCGAATCAAAAGCAAGCTTGGAGTCTAAAACCTGCGCTGCTTGTTAAGCGCGTCTTCCTGATCCTGCCCAATCAGGAACTCTTTTTTCTGCTTTTTCAGTATCGCTTCCAGGTATTCCTTGACCTGCTTGGTTTCTTCCGGCGTGGCCTTGCCCTCGATGAGCCGGATCTGGTAGTTTGATATCCAGGCCCATATCCAGTTCTCCTGCAGCCAGGCCTCGTTTTCCACAGAATACTGCTTTTTCCTGTGCCAGTATCCTGTGAGCGTGGCCGCCGGGATGTATATCAGGATAAAGATGGCCGCAAAGATCCACACGTTGCTTAGCGCCGCATTGAAGATGGGGACCTGCGATATGCCAAGGTTGTAAACTATGAGTATAAAGTTGATGAAGGAAAGCACGAAGGCAAGGTAGATGCTATGGCCGTTTCTGAAATCAAGCCAGCGTCTACGGAAAAACTGATTGTCCATCGGCAACCAGACTACCCGATTCTTATTAATTTAGTTTTGGCCAGCAATCGCAAAAGCAAAATATCGCGCGCAGGTCCCCTGCTGATCGTTTGGTAGCCAGGATAATCAGCGGGCTTGAAGTATCCGCAGCAGTCAAGGCAAGGGTGAAAAAGGCAGCCGAAGAACTGAAAGAATCCGGCGTGCAGCCATGCCTTGCCACGGTGCTGGTTGGAAATGACCCGGCCTCTGCAACGTACGTAAACAGCAAGCAAAAGACTGCAGCAGAGCTTGGAATTGCCACCCGCGACCACAGGCTTGCCGAAAATTTTAAACAGCACGAGCTTGTCGAGCTTGTACAGCTCTTAAACAACGACCCGCACGTGCACGGGATACTGGTGCAGCTGCCGCTGCCATCCCACATCAATGAATTTGATATAATCAACACCATAAGCCCTTTCAAGGATGTTGATGGCCTGACGCCGTACAGTGCCGGGATGCTGCAGAACGGGATGGCCGTCCTCAAGCCATGCACGCCCTCCGGTGTGATGGAGCTTTTGGACTACTACAAGATAGGTGTCTCTGGAATGGACGCAGTCATAGTCAATCGAAGCAACCTAGTTGGAATACCGCTGGCTCTTCTGCTTCTTGAAAAGAATGCAACGGTGACTGTCTGTCACTCAAGGACAAAAGACCTTGCCAGCAAGCTGAGGGCGGCCGACCTGGTAATAACGGCCGTCGGCAACCGCCAGCGGTTTACACTTACCGCGGACATGGTCAAGGACGGGGCCGTGGTAATAGACGTTGGCACCAGCCGGCAAAATGGCAAGCTTACCGGCGACGTGGATTTTGAGCCAGTCAAGCAAAAGGCGTCATGGATCACTCCCGTCCCCGGTGGAGTCGGGCCTATGACCATCGCCATGCTCATGAAAAATACCGTCACCGCCGCGTCCGTTGCCAAAGGGATGAACCAGTAGCTGTCTGCTGAAAGGCCCTACACTATTCGGAAAGAAAAACAAAAGATCCGCCGACTGATGCTGGAGAAGCGCAACGCCCTGCCGCCTTCCGAGGTTGAAAGGCTCAGCCAGCTTGTGCAGGAAAACATGATAAAAAGCGCCATGTTCCAGTCGGCAAGCGTTGTCGGTGCCTATTCTGCCATAGGATCCGAAGTGCGCACCGACACGATCATGGCGGCTGCCAAAAGTCAGGGCAAGACTTTGGCCCTGCCAAGGATCGAGGGCGACAAGATGTCGTTTTATGAAATGACTTCACCAGACGACCTGGTTGTAGGCAAGTATGGGATTAAAGAGCCGCTTCCAAAACTGCCCGTCAAGACCGTGGACATTGTCCTTGTGCCGGGGGTCGCCTTTGACAGCACTGGCTTTAGAATCGGCTACGGCAAGGGCTACTACGACAGGTTTCTGTCCCATCGGCCGGCGCTGTTTTCAGTCGGCGTTTGCTACTCTTTTCAGGTGCTGCCAAGCCTGCCGCAGAGCCGGTTTGATAGAAGACTTGACTCGCTGGTCACAGACAACGGGTTTGTGTATCTTTAGCGAAGGGCCTTTCTGCCAATGTCAGTCCTGTAGTGCTGCTCGTCGTTGCCAAGCTTTATCTTCCTGACAGCTTGGTAGGCCCTGTCTATCGCTTGCCTTGTATCGTCTCCAAGCGCCGTGACGCCAAGGACCCTGCCGCCGTTGGTAACGACGTTGCCGTTGTCCCTTGCAGTTCCGGCGTGGAAGACCATGACATCGGGGCCAAAATCAGAGCCAAGCCCATGGATCAGCTTTCCCTTTTCATAGCTGCCAGGATAGCCCTTTGCAGCGATTACGACACATACGGCAGTCCTGTCCTTCCACTTGATGGGCGGCATTGATTTCAGCCTGCCGTCCACCGCAGAATCTATGTATTCGTACAGGTCAGACTCCATCCGCATCATTATGGGCTGGCATTCGGGGTCTCCCATGCGGGCGTTGAATTCAAGCACGTACGGCTCCTTTGTCTTTTCATCCACCATTATGCCAGCGTACAAAAAGCCTTTGAACGGGGTTCCGCGATTTCTCATCTCCCTTACCACCGGCTCCATCACCTGGCTGACTATCTTGTCGTAGAGCTTGTCGTCTACTACGGGGGCCGGCGAGTATGCGCCCATGCCGCCGGTATTTGGGCCACTGTCTCCGTCAAACACGCGCTTGTGGTCCTGGCTTGATGCCAGCGGGATTATGGTCTGGCCGTCGCAGATCGCGATAAACGAGGCCTCTTCGCCGGACAGCCTCTCCTCCACGACTATCTTGCTGCCGGCGACGCCAAACTCTTTTCTGACCATGATTTCATCAACTGCCTGCATGGCCTGCTCTGCATTGTCGCAGACTATGACTCCCTTTCCGGCGGCAAGCCCGTCGGCCTTGACCACCAGCGGCTTGTCCTGGCCCTTGATGTAGTCTTTTGCCTCTGCTGCGTCGGAGAACACTGCAAAGGGCGCGGTGGGTATGCCGGCCTTGTGCATGAACTCCTTGGCAAAGACCTTGCTTGACTCAAGCATGGCAGCCTCCTTTACGGGGCCAAAGATCCTCAACCCTTCCCTTGCAAAGGCATCTGCAACACCCAAGGAAAGCGACTCTTCCGGGCCGACGACGGCAAGGCAGTCCTGCCCAAACTGCTTGGCAAACGATACCAGTCTGTCGATCTCGTTCTGCTTTATGCCAACGTTCTCAGAAGTGCCGCCGTTGCCGGGGGCAAAATAGACCTTTTTAACATGCGGGCTCTGGGCAAGCTTCCAACCAAGGGCGTGCTCCCTGCCGCCTGAACCGATAACCAGAACGACCTTGTCAGCTGTCACAGCCGGGTAAAAACTGCCGGATAATAAATTGTTTAACTGCTTACCGGTGTAGCAGAAACCTTTCAGCATCTTCTGCAACGGCCTGAAGGATCCGCAGGTACTCATCGTCGTCAAATTCTATTGCGCCAATGCCGTTGTGCATGCTTTTTTTCACGGCCCTGATGTGGTAGCAGGGCTCGCCGCCAGACAGGGTCTTGAAGTAAAAGCTGTTGCAGGAGCAGAATTCCGTCTCGGGGTCCACCCAGTATTCATTGTCCTTGCCAACGACAGTCCAGATCTTTTTCCCGCTGGGTCTGAAGACCATCAACTTTACGCTTCCACTTTCAGAGTCGGTCTGTTCTGACAACCTTCGAGTGATTTATTTGCGCGAGTCGTGATATAAAGCTGCAAGTTGAAGGTCCGCCCATTGCACCCACACGCTGCGCTTCTACTAGATGAAGAAGACAGGCGCTACGTCGCGGTCTCTGACCTGCACATAGGGCTGGAATCCGAGCTTGGATCAAAGGGTGTCACGATCCGCTCAAGCCTTGTCCAAGAGATGGCCGACGACCTGCTTTCCATAGTTGAATCAGAAAAAGCGCAGGGCCTGATCCTGCTTGGCGACGTCAAGAATTCTGTGGGGTCCATAAGCAAGCAGGAATGGGACGAAATTCCCGGCTTTTTTAGAAGGCTGGCATCAAAGGTTGACGTTTATCTGGTTCCTGGCAACCATGACGGCAACATACGGCACCTGGTCCCAGAGTCGGTAAACGTCATCAGCAGCAGGGGCATGGTTCTTGGCGACACGCTGTTTGTCCACGGCCACAGCATGCCGTCTGATGTCCGCTCAAACGTCCACAGAATTGTGATGGGTCACCTGCATCCTGTCTTTGCAAAGAAGGGCAGCATAGTCAACGGCCAGCGCGTCTGGGTCTACTTGCAGGTGGACAAGAATTCCATATTCTCTGAAGGAGGGGCCATGGACATCGTGATCGTGCCCAGCTTCAACAAGTACCTGTACACGTCTGGCGAGAAAAGCCCACGCAGATCACTGTCGCCGATAATCTCCAGAATACTGGAGCAGGACGGCGCGGTGCAAAAATGCATGGTCGTTACTCTGGACGGCTCGATAGTTGGAGATACTTCCGTGCTGCAGAACGTGCTCTAGTCCAGCTTGACATAGTTGCCAAGGGGCCCAAGCGTCGGTGTGTTGCTCCTGAGCCACTGCAGCGTCTTGATAAACGAGCTGGCAGACTCGGCCGTTGTCAGCACCGGAACTCCCATCTCGACGGCCTTTCTGCGGATCTGGTACTCGTCGTACAGCATGCCGACGTACTTTTCGATGGTCGAGGTGGCCGGGATGTTTATTATGAAATCGATCTTGCGCTCGTACAACAGGTCGGCGATGTTGGGCTTTCGGTTGGGCTCGCTTATCTTGTGCACCAGCTGCACGTCCTTGACCTTGTTGTTCTCCATGAACTCGGCGGTGTGCTCTGTCGCAAGGATCTTGTAGTTCATCGAAGTTATCATGGATATCAGCGGAAGCAGCTTCTCCTTGTTCTTCTGGCCGCCGATGGTTATCAGCGCGGAGCCTGACAGTGGGAGCGAGTATCCCGCGGCCATGTACGCCTTGGACAGGGCATCGTAGAAACTGCTGCCAAAGCAGGCCACCTCGCCGGTGGACTGCATCTCCACTCCCAAGACGATGTCGGAGCCCTCTAGCTGCATGAAGGAGAACTGCGGCACCTTGACTCCAAAGCCGGGGGCCTTGAGCCATAAGTCCTTGGCTGAAGCGGGAAGCGGCTTTCCAAGCATGGCCTTGGCCGACAGGTTGATCAGGTTTACGCCGGCAAACTTTGATACAAACGGCATCGAGCGTGATGCCCTGACGTTGGCCTCTATAACCGAAACCTGGTCGTCTTTGACCAGGTACTGCATGTTAAACGGGCCCTTGACGTTAAGCGCCCGGCCTATTCTGACGGTATAATCGGTTATGGTGTCTATGGTGTTCCTATCAAGCCTCCACGGTGGTATGCACATCATGGCATCGCCGGAATGTATGCCGGCGTTGTCGATGTGCTCTATTATCGCGCCGATAACCACATCCTTGCCATCGGCTACTGCGTCAACCTCGACTTCGGCAGCATCCTGCAGGAACTTGCTGATGACCACCGGGTGGTCGGGGCTTACATTGGTGGCGTCTGTAAGGAATCGTTCCAGCTGCTGATCGCCCCAGACTACCTTCATTGCAGCCCCGCTCAGCACGTATGACGGCCTTACTAGGACCGGATAGCCGACGGTCTCTGCAAATCCCTTTGCCTCTGCAAGGCTGGTGAACTTGCTCCAGGCCGGCTGTTTGATTCCCACCAGGTCCAGAAGCTGGCCGAACTTGGCCCTGTCCTCGGCCCTGTCGACGTCCTCGCTGCTGGTCCCGATTATCTTGATACCGTTTTTGGCCAGCTTGGGGGTCAGGTTGTTGGCCGTCTGGCCGCCGACACAGGTAACTATGCCGGTGGGGTGCTCCTTGTCGCAGATGTCCAGGACACGCTCAAGTGTAAGCTCCTCAAAGTACAGCCGGTCGCAGATATCATAGTCGGTTGAAACGGTTTCCGGGTTGCAGTTGATGACCGATATCTCTTTGACGCCGTTTTCCTTTAGGCCCCAGACCATGTTGACGGTGCCCCAGTCAAACTCGACGCTGCTTCCAATCCTGTACGGCCCGGCGCCAAGCACTATCATCCTGCTCTTGTTCTTGACGTCCTTGACCACTATGTCGTCCGCAATGCCTCCATACGTCAAGTATAGGTAGTTGGTCTTGGCCGGCCATTCGGCAGCCAGGGTGTCTATCTGCTTGACCACCGGCCTGATGCCTGCCTTTTCGCGCAGGCTTCTTACCTGCATCTCCTCGGAGTTGAAGCAGCGGGCTATCTGCCGGTCTGAAAAGCCGATCTTTTTGGCCTTGCCGACCAGCTCTGCATCAAAGTTGCCGGCCTTGATGAGCTGCTCTTCCATCTCCATGATGTTCTTTATCTTTGTCAGGAACCACGGATCGATGGCCGAGAGCTGGTAGATGCGCTCTATGCTCATGCCGGCCTTCATGGCCTGCACCACTGCAAAGATTATCTCGTCGTTTGGCTGCAGCAGAGCCTGTTCGATCCGCTCGATGTCTGTTTCCTGCTGGCCGTTGCCGTTGGCCACGAGGCCGTCCATGCCTATGGACGACATCCGTATGGCCTTCTGCAGTACCTCTTCAAAGTTCCTGCCTATGGCCATCACCTCACCGACGGACTTCATCGCGCTTCCAAGCTTGCGCTTTACCAGCTCAAACTTGCTAAAGTCCCACCTCGGCATCTTGAGGACCACATAGTCCAGGGACGGCTCAAAGCAGGCCGTCGTTACCTTGGTTATCCTGTTCAGGAGTTCTGGAAGCGTGTACCCAAGGGCGATCTTGGCGGCCATGTAAGCCAGCGGGTAGCCGGTGGCCTTGCTTGCAAGGGCCGATGACCTGGAAAGTCTTGCGTTTATCTCTATGGCCGTGTACTGCTCCGACGTGGGGTCCAGTGCAAACTGGATGTTGCATTCGCCCACTATGCCGCAGTAGCTTACGGCGCGTATTGCAGCCGACCGGAGCATGTGGTATTCAAAGTTGTTCAGGGTCTGCGACGGCGCGATGACAATGTTGTCGCCGGTGTGCACGCGCATGGAAAGCACGTTTTCCATGTTGCAGACAATGACGCTGTTGCCGTTGTAGTCCCGCATGACTTCGTACTCTATCTGCTTCCAGTGGCCTACGTACTTTTCAATGAGGACCTGGTGCACCATGCTCAGGTTGAGGCCGCGCTGCACAATGTCTTCAAGGTCGATCTCGTTGTATGCAACTCCGCCGCCGCGCCCGCCAAGGGTGTATGCCACGCGTATGATGACCGGGTATCCTATCTCGTTTGCCGCCTTTTTGGCTTCCTCGATGGAATTTACGGCATGGCTCTGGAGAACCGGAACGCTGCTTTTTGCCATGGCATCCTTGAACAGCTGCCTGTCCTCGGTGATCTCTATGCCGTTGATCTGGGTGCCAAGAACCCTTATTCCGTACTTTTGCAGTATGCCCCGCTCATGCAGGGCCACTCCGCAGTTCAGGGCCGTCTGCCCGCCAAAACCCAGCATTATAGAGTCCGGCTTTTCTTCCTGGATTACCTTCTCCACATAGTCCGTGTTTATCGGGACCGGGTACACCTTGTCGGCAAACCGTGTGTCCGTCTGTATGGTGGCTATGTTGGGGTTTATCAGGACACTCTTGATTCCTTCCTCGGCCAGCGCCTTGAGGCATTGAGAACCGGAGTAGTCAAATTTGCGGCCAGGCCCAGAGGGCTACTGGCTTTCGCCTGCTTCTCCGATCTTGATTGCCCCACTTCCGAGAACAAGAACCTTCTTTATTGTTTCATCTTTTGGCGACTCTCCTCCTCCCCTTTTTCAATTTCTTTTCCGCGATTTTTACGCCGTCTGTTATGCGGCCTGAATCTATTATCTGCTTGAATCTGTCAAACACAAACATGCAGTCGTAGGGACCCGGCGAGGCCTCCGGGTGAAACTGCACTGCTATCACCGGCTTTGTCGAATGCTCGATGCCTTCTACGGTATCATCGTCGGCATTTGAGAACCAGACCTTGAATCCGGTACCCTCAAGGCTTTTCGGATCAATTCCGTAACCGTGGTTCTGGCTTGTGACGTACGCCTGGTTGTCGCGCAGGTCCACGCAGGGCTTGTTCTGGCCCCTGTGGCCGAACTTTAACTTGTAAGTGTCTGCTCCGCCGGCCAGAGCCAGTATCTGGTTTCCAAGGCATATGCCCAGCGTCGGCGTTGACGTCTTGATGAGTTTGGACGCCGTCTTGATGGTGCTCGTGCAGACCTTTGGGTCTCCGGGCCCGTTGCTTACTACCACACCCTTTGGCTTGTATGACATTATCTGGTCGTACGACGCATCCCACGGCATGCGGACCACCCTGTAGCCGGTGCGAATGATGTTCCGGATGATGCTGTACTTTGTGCCAGTATCCAGAAGAACAACGCAATCCCTGTCCTTGCCGCCGTACTCCCTGACTTCTGGAGTTGAAACCTCCGGCATGAAGTTGAGGCCCTCGTACTTGGCGCCTGCAACCAGCTTTTTGAGCCGTGCACTGTCCACGGGGCCCTTGTCTGAAACTGAAACAACCCCTGTCATCACGCCGTGCACGCGCAGTTTCTTTGTGAGCTCCCGCGTGTCAATCCCATAGATGCCGGGTATCTTTTCCTCGTACAGCCACTGGTCCAGAGTTTTTGTGCAGGTCCAGTGGCTTGCAACGTCAGAAAGGTCGTGTATCAAAAGAGCTTTGACCTGGATCTTGTCTGACTCAAAGTACTTGGGCAGGCCATACTCGTCCTTTATGTCAAAGCTTGGAACGCCGTAGTTGCCTATCAGCGGGTAGGTCATGCAAAGAATCTGACCGCGGTACGACGGGTCAGTCAGGGTCTCGGTATATCCGACCATTCCTGTGTTGAAAACAACTTCGCCGGCAACCTCTGTTGGATAGCCAAAGCCAATGCCTTCAAAAACAGTACCGTCTTCCAGCATCAGTTTGGCTGCATAGCCGGTATAGGTCTGTTGAAGTGTCGGAATTTTTGACCCTCACCATCTGTTTTGAAGAGGAAATTTAAGTCTTGCTTTGAAAAATATTTCTCTGAAATTCTGCAAACCTGCATTTTACTTTGTGTGCAGACAAACCGCATGCAAAGTGTGCACAGATTCATCAGCGTTGCATAAATAATACTGTTGGGTATCTCTGATCGATGGCCAACTGCTCTGTGTGCGGATCCAGGTTCGCAGAAAAGAAATGCTATTTCTGCCAGAACAAGATCTGCACCTCCTGCATAACACCCTCGGACATAACAGGAAGTACGATGACCGTCAAGTGCATTCAATGCCATCGAAACAACGTAAACAAGATCAGCTTTTCAGCCGTGATCAGGAGAAACATGTGGATTCTGGGAATAATCTCGGCGTTCTGGATATTCATGGTGTTTCCAATCCCGTTCATGCATGCTTTTGGATACAACGTAGACCTGACTGTCTTTCAGCCGGTCATCATTGCCTCTGCCATCATGACGATACCCTTCATGTTCATGCTGTTTGCATGGCAAAGACGCGCACCTAGGGCAGACTAGTACATTGACTTTGCCACAAGATCGGTGAATTCCGTGGTAGCCAGACTGCCGCCGATATCTTTTGTCTTCTTGTTCTGCCCAAGCAGTTTTACTATGGCATCCTCTATACGCTTGCCTTCCTCTGAAGCCTTGCTGTCGTTGTACTTGTCTGAAATCCATTCCAGCATCATCTTGGATGACAGCAGTATGGATGACGGGTTGGCAACGTTCTTTCCTGCAATGTCAAACGCCGCCCCGTGAACCGGTTCAAACAGCGCAAAACTCGCGCCGATGTTGGCCGCCGGCCCCATGCCAAGGCCGCCAACTACCTGCGCAGCCTCGTCTGAAAGTATGTCCCCAAACAGGTTGGTCGTTACTATGACATCGAAATCTTCCGGGTTGCGGATAAGGTTCATGGATGCCGCATCCACGTACATCTCGCTGTACTGTATTTCTGGATATTTCTTTGCCACATCCCTGCACGTTGCGGCAAACAGGCCGTCGCCCTTGCGCATGACGTTGGCCTTGTGCACTGCCACGACCTTGCGCTTGCCGTCCCTGATGGCGGCTGTCTTGAAAGCGTATTCTGCTATCCTGCGCGAGGCTTTTTCCGAAGTTATCCTCAGGCCCACCACCGTGTTCGGGTCGACATTGAATTCCAGGCCAAGGTACAGATCCTCGGTATTCTCCCTGACCGTCACCATGTCGACTTTGTCTGATAGCGCCGGTATGTTCGGGTACGACTTGGCAGGCCTGACGTTTGCGTACAGGTCAAACATGCGCCGGAGAACTATTATCACGTCGGCAGCGCTTTCGCCCACCGGCCCCTTCAGGCAGGCATCTGATTTCTTGATGACGTCCACCGTCAAGTCTGGGAGGGCTTTTCCGTGTTTTGCAAGCGCCGTATCCCCTGCCTCGACTTCCGTTATGTCAAACTTGGTCGACGAGTTGTCGTTTATGGCCTCGAGGATCTTTTTTGCCGAGGCGGTGAGTTCCGTGCCAATTCCGTCTCCTGTTATCAGGGAAATCTTGTATCTTGCCAATCAGATCGGTCTCTAGCTTTTTGAGTAAAGCACTTTTTTGAGCAGAACCTTGTTGATGGCATCCATCATCGCCTCGACGGACGCAACGACAATGTCCTCGTTGGCCTTCCTTGCAGAAACTATGTTGCCGTTCTTGTCCTCGACTTTGACTGATACCTCTGCCAGGGCGTCAGAGCCGCCGGTTATCGAGTCCAGCTTGTATTCGCGGATCTTGATGCTGGCCACCTCGCCGGCTATCTTTTGTATGGCCTTTAGTGCCGCATCTACCGGGCCTACGCCTATTTCAGAAGCGATGAGGTCCTTTCCTTCAGCGTTTAGCCTGACCACAGCCGTGGGTATGATGTTCATGCCCGTGACTATGTGAAAGTCGTACAATTTGAATCGCTCTTCAAACTGGCTGTTGTGCATGACCTCGCCGGCAACGGCAAGCAACTCCGCGGTTGTAATGGACTTGCCCTTGTCTGCCATGTTTTTCTGCTTCTCTACTATGGCGTGCAGCTGATCGTCTGTAGGATTGATTCCAAACTCACCCAGCATTGCCTTGATGCCGTGCGCGCCGGCGTGCTTGCCTGCCTGCAGCCACCTTTTTCTGCCGACAAGTTCCGGGCTTATGGGCTCGTAAGTGAGCGGGTTGTTGAGTATGCCATGGGTGTGTATTCCGGATTCGTGACCAAAGGCGTTTTCGCCGATTATGGCCTTGTTTGGCTGCACGATAATTCCCATGGTGTTTGAAACAAACCGGGATACCTCATACAAAGACGTGGTCTTGATGTTGTGGCTCTTGTTGTATAGGCACTGAAGGGCCATCACAAACTCCTCCAAAGACGCGTTGCCGGCCCGCTCGCCAAGACCGTTTATGGTGACATGAGCGCAGGATGCACCGGCGTTGATGCCTGCGATGGAGTTAGCCACAGCAAGGCCGAAATCATCATGGCAGTGCATGCTGATTGGAAGCCGCGTCGCGTTTTTGACATCCTTGACCAGCTCGGTGATGTACTGCGGCGTGGCATAGCCTACCGTGTCCGGTATGTCTATCCTGTCGGCGCCGGCATCAGTCACTGCCCTGAACATTTGCAACAGAAACGGTCTCTCAGACCTGGTGGCGTCTTCTGCAGAGAACTCTACTCTCAGGCCGTGCTTTTTGGCGTATTCCACAGCCTTGACGGCCCGCTCAAGCACCTGCTCGCGGGTCATCTTTAGCTTGTACTGCAAATGGATGTCAGACGTTGCAATGAACGTGTGAACGTAACTCAGGCCGCAGTTGATGGCCGCGTCAATATCATTTTCAGTGGCTCTGGCAAGGCCGCAGATCTCTGCCTTCAATCCCTGCTTGACAATGTCTGAAATGGCCTTCATCTCACCGTGCGAGACTATGGGGAATCCTGCCTCTATGGCGTCTACCCCAAGCTCGTCAAGCTTGATGGCTATCTGCAGCTTTTGTTCCGGCGTCACCGTCACGCCGGGCGTCTGCTCGCCGTCCCTTAAAGTCGTGTCAAAGATCCTTACCTTTTCTGAGCTCATAGTTCTGCTCCCCTTGGCAAAGCCGAGACTCCTGTTCTGGCCAATTGCGTGATACCATATTGTTCAACAAGACTCTTAAACGCATCTATCTTGTCCGGCGTTCCGGTGATCTCGACGGTCATGGTCTCCTTGCCTATGTCTATGATGTTGCCCCTGAACACGTTGGCGTAGTTCATTATCTCGCTTCTGGTGGTGGGGTCGACTGCCTTCATCTTGATAAGCGCAAGCTCGCGGAATACCGACTTGTCCGTGTCCAGGACCTTTACCTCGACTACGTCTATCAGCTTTCTTAGCTGCTTGACCAGCTGGTCCAGGGTCTTCTCGTCGCTTTTGGTGGTTATGGTCATCCGGGAAAGGTCCGGCTGCTCTGTTATTCCTACGGTTATTGACTCGATGTTGAAATTGCGTGCTCTGAACAGGTTGGTGATCCTGAAAAGAACACCGGGTTTGTTCTCCACCAACGCCGAGACAATGTACCAAGATCCATTCTGGGACATTTCCGCTACGCTCCTGTTATCATGTCCTTGAGGCTGCTTCCCGGCGCGACAAACGGGTACACGTCTTCATTGGGGTCTATGGGTATGTCTATCACGGTGGCCACGTCGGTCTTGAGGGCGGTCTTGATGGCATTTTCCAGCTCCGCCATGGACTGGGCTCTTATACCCTGCGCTCCGTACGCCTCGGCTATCTTGACGTAATCCGGACAGCTGTGCTGGTGCACGCCGCTGTACCTGCGGTTGTAGAACGTGCGCTGCCACTGCGCCACCATACCAAGCATGTAGTTGTTCATGAGGAACACAATAACCGGCAACTTTTCAAGCACCGACACTGCCAGCGAGTTTTCTGTCATGTTAAACGAGCCGTCTCCGGCGATATCGACAACCGGCACCTGCGGCCTTGCGGCCTTGGCGCCGATGGAAGCCGGGAATCCAAAGCCCATGGTCCCAAGCCCCGTGGAGCTGAAGAATGTGCCCGGCGTTATCACGTCGAAATGCAGAGACGCCCACATCTGGCACTGTCCCACTTCTGTGGTGGCGATGGCGTTGGCTGGAAGAAGCTCGCGCAATTTCTTTAGGGATTTTTTAGCAGTGATCTCGCGGGGATAGTCCTTGATGGTCTCCTGGTAGTACTGTATGAGCTCCTTTCTCCTGCGAAGCCACGGGTCTTCTGCATCGCGCTTGGTTATCTTCTTTGAAAGCCACTTGACAAGGGTTCTCAGCGACGACTTGACATCTCCGACGATGGCCACATCCACGGATTTGTTCTTGCCTATCTCAGCCGGATCAATGTCCATGTGGATGATGCTCATGCCCTTTCCAAATTCGTCATACCTGCCCACCGACCTGTCTGAAAAACGGGCTCCGACGGCCAGTATGCAGTCGGCCTCCAAGATTATCTTGTTTGCCTCTGCATGGCCATGCATGCCTATGGGGCCCATGGCAAGAGGGTGGTTCTCGGGGAATGCCCCCTTGCCCTTGAAGGTGGTGACCACCGGAATCATCATCAACTCTGCCAGCGCCTGAAGCTCGGTAAAGGCGCCTGACAGTATTACTCCGCCGCCGGCCATTATTATCGGCCGCTCGGATTTGAGCAGGATATCCACAGCCTTGCCGATCTCTGACATGTCGGCGTCCGTTGTGGGGTTGTAGCCCCTTACCTTGATGAGGTCGGGGAAGTGCATGTCGGCTGTGGCCTGCTGGACATCCTTTGGAATGTCTATCAAGACCGGCCCGGGCCTGCCGCTTTCAGAGATGTAGAATGCCTTTTTGACCGTCTCGGGGATCTCCACCGCGGTTCTTGGCTGGAATGCGTACTTTGTGCAGGGGTTGGATACTCCGATAATGTCGGTCTCCTGAAAAGCGTCCTTGCCTATCATGGCAAGCGGCACCTGGCCTGTAACCGCAACTATGGGAGACGAGTCCGCATAGGCAGTAGCGAGGCCGGTAACGATGTTTGTCGCGCCAGGCCCTGATGTTGCAAAACAGACGCCTGCCTTTCTTTTTATCCTCGCATAGCCGTCGGCCATGTGGGCTGCAGACTGCTCATGACGCACAAGGACGTGCCTGAGATTTGCCCCCACGAGCGCATCGTATATCGGAAGGTTAGCTCCGCCAGGAAGCCCAAAGACTACGTCTACGCCCTCCTTTTCAAGGGCATGGATCAACGCTTTTGCGCCGGTCATTTCCACCATTTACATTGTTCACCAATTTCATTTTCAAGACAAACGCCCGCCGGAAAGCAGAGTTTTGTCTAGGCAAGTACCAGTAGAACCAGAATCTTAACCTTGTGCCTAGATTGCTCGCTGCCAGTTTGGGGCATCTGGTTCGGAATTATGGCAACAGCGCTTATAAAGATAACGCCATCAGATGTCCAAGTGCTCGCCGCGCGAAAGACGCGCGTATCTTTTGGATATCCGACTTTTTGCATCTTCAGTCGACTTGCTGTCCATCTCGACTCTTGCCACCGCGCCCGAGTCGTCCAGGTAAAGTTTGAGCCTAGAGCCTGCCTTGCAATCATGCGGGATTATGTCTTTTGGAACGTCGAACTTGCGGCCATCGTCAGAATAGATGACGGCATAGCCCACTGAAAACCTGTCCAGGCTTGCCTTTACAATCAAACAAAGAACCTCCTGGTAATTACAATGACGGCTGCTAGCGGCAGTAAAGAAACCAGAACAAGGTCCTGAAACTCTGGCACCACCACGGTCTTGTCTGTTGCAGACGTCTCTATCCTGTAGTGGGTCTGATTGGTCACCAGTTTGATGTTGCCGTCAACATCTGTTCTGAACAAAAGCGGCTCAAACTTGCTTATCCGCTCCAGCGCCTCTTTGTGCGGGAAGCCATAGTTGTTATCAGCCCCAGCGTAGATGACCACGACCTCAGGCGATGCTGCCATAAGGTACGGATCGGTGCTGGAATTCCTGCTCCCATGATGCGAGGCCAGCAAGACATCGACATCGATGTCAGAGCTGGCAAGCCTTTTTTCCGCAGACTGCTCGATGTCGCCGGGGAATATGGCTGAAAATTCACCGTAGGTCAGCTTGATAACAACGGAATTGTTGTTGAACTGGTCCGGGTCATGGGATCCAAATGGCAATGTCTTTGGAGGATTCAGGACCCGTAACTCCACGCTGGGGTCCAGGTCAATGGTGTCGCCTTCCCTGGCCGTGTCGGTGGGGATCTTGTTTTCTTCGATGGCTGCAAGGTAGTCCTCAAAAGTATTGGTGGTGTGGAACTGGCCTGAATCCAGTACCCTGCCAACCGGAAATCCGTTAAAGACTCCGATAAGGCCGCCGATATGGTCGGCGTGGGGATGGGTGGCTACCACAACGTCAAATTTCTTGATATCAAGTTCGTCTGCCATATTCAAGATGGTCTGTGTCTGCTCCCTTTCTCCGCCGTCTATCAGCATGGCTTTACCGTTTGGCATCTTGATGATGGTAGAGTCTCCCTGGCCGACATCCAGGTAGACGATGGTAAGGTTGCTGTCGGCGGACTGCGCGCTGGCCGGCAGGACAAGGCCGGCAACAGCCAGCAAAAGCATGACGACAAGAAGGCGTCTGTCTTTCACAGCGTGTCTGCAACGCACGAAATTATATAACGTTTGATTTACCCGCAGTAACATCTTTATAATTTAGACTTCTGCTATCGTCTGAATTTATTGCCGGCTACCGATTCTTCCTTGATACGCGACATAATTTACAGTTACTTTGAGATCGCCAAGAGCAAGGAGATCGAAAAGATCCAAGAGTTCTTTGATTCACAGTTTACCAAGTTTGGGGATTCGCCGCCGTACGATCGCAGGGAGCTGGAAAGGTCCCTTATGCTGGAGCAGCTGCAGTTTGCCAGCATCTCGGACTATGATTTCAAGATCGAGGACCTGAAAATAGACCTGCTTGGAGGGCATACTGCGATAGCCACCTTCATGCTGGAGAGCACCGGCATGATAGTGGATGACTATAGCTTTCGCGGCACGGCCATACACAACAAATCCCGGGCAACCATAATCATGCAAAAAGACAAGAACGGCCAGTGGAAGATGGTCCACCAGCACCTATCCAAGTTTCCCGGCTAGTCAAAAGAAGCAGTCTGGCTCAACGTCTTTGGCGCCTTCTGTGGCTCGGCTTTTGTCTTCTCCCGTTCCTTGAGGAAGATGTTGTACGCCTCCTTCACATCCGCATCGTTGTGGACAATGGTCTTGACTGCCTTTATCATGGGCACCGGGTAGTCTGACTGCCAGATGTTCCTTCCCATGTCGACGCCGGACGCGCCGTGCTGGACGGAGTCATACGCAAGTTTGAGCGCGTCAAGCTCTGGAAGCTTTTTGCCCCCTGCAACTACGAGGGGAACCGGGCAGCCCTCGACTACCTGCTCAAAGTTTTCGCAATAGTACGTCTTGACGATGTGGGCTCCAAGCTCGGCTGCAATCCTGCAGGCAAGTCCCAGGTATCGTGCGTCGCGGGCCATTTCCTTGCCCACCGCGGTGACTGCAAGCACCGGGATGCCGTACTTTTCTCCCTCGTCTACAAGTTTGGCCAGGCTGGCCAGAGTCTGGTGCTCGTACTTGCTTCCAACGAATATGGAAAGCGCAAGGCAGGAAACGTTGAGCTTGATGGCCTCCTCGATAGAGGTGGTGATGGTCTCCTTGGATAGGTCCTCGCCAATGATGCTGGCGCCGCCCGATACCCGCAGGACAATGGGTATGTCTCTTTCTGCAGGAACGCAGTTGCGCAGAATGCCCCTGGTCAGCATGAGCGAGTCCGCATGGGGCAGAAGCGGCGCTATGGTCTTTCTGGCGTCCTCGAGCCGTTCAGTCGGGCCAAGAAAATAACCGTGATCTACTGCAAGCATGAGACAGCGTCCGTCCTGAGGGCGGATAATCCTGGATAAGCGGTTTTTCATTCCCCAGTCCATTTACAATCCCGGGTTTCTGGGGAGGATTTTATTATATATAGTTTCTACGGCCTCACGTGGTGACGATTATCTTCATCGCATCCTTGGCTTCGTGCGCGCACCTGAACGCCTCGCCGGCGTTGCTGATGTCAAACCTGTGAGTTATTATGGATGCAATGTCGATCCGCTTCTCCGCTATCAGCCTCAGCGCCTGGTTGGTCTCTATCTCCGACGCTGCATAGCTGGGTATTATGGAATGCTCGCTGGAATACAGCTTGCTCATGTCGTACGACATCTGCGAGCCTTTCGGCGGCACGCCAAACAACATGATCTGGCCGCCCTTCCGCGTCAGGTCAAAGGACTGGACCAGCGCCTTGACGCTGCCAGTGGCCACCACGGCAATATCCACGCCGCGCCCGCCTGTCTGCTCCTTTATCTTCTGCGCGGTACCTTCAGCGGCAGAGTTGAAGGTCTCAACGCCGTATTTGCCGGCGTAGCCAAGCCTGAAATCGTTTATGTCAAGCACGAAAACCTTGCCCGCGCCAAACGCCCTGGCCAGTATCACGTGCATAAGACCGGCCGGTCCGGCTCCAAGCACTGCAATGTCGTCGCCTGCCTTAAAGCGGCATTTGTTCCAGGCCCTGATGCAGCAGGCAAGGGGCTCGACAAGCGAAGCCTCCTCGTACGTTATCTGGTCTGGGAGTTTGATGAGCCCGCCCCTGGACACGTTCCACTCCGGGACGATGAACTGCTCTGCCAGGCCACAGGGGTTGATGTTGCTCTGCTGGTACTGGGGGCACATGGTAAAGTCCCCGTGCAGGCAGTAATGACATGAATAGCAGGGAACATGGTGATGTATGAAGACCCTGTCTCCCGGTGCAAAGCCCTTGACCTTGCTTCCGACGGCCACGACCTCGCCGGCCGGCTCATGGCCAAGCCTGCCAGACGTCATGCCGTACTCGCCGTAGATCTTTTCCAGGTCTGAGCCGCACAGGCCGCAGGCCCGCATCCTTACAAGCACGTCGCCTTCACTGGTGATCCGGGGAACCGTGACCTCGTCGACTGAAACCGTGTCGCGGCCTTTGACAAAGACTGCCTTCATTTCTGGTAAGCTGACAGGTTCCGCTTATAAATACCAGATGCGGTGCGCAGAATTAAGCGCGGCTAACAACCTTTAAATAATAAAAAATGGTCTTTTTGTTCATCTAGATGCTGCTTCCCTCCGAGATAGAGGCCAAATCCCTCATTCCTGCTGTCCGGGCCATTCTGGCCAACAAACTCATCAAAGAGTACTCGCTCAAGGAAGAGGATGTCGCCAAAGTCCTTGGCATCACGCAGGCGGCAGTCAGCAACTACGTCAGAGGCACGAGGGGCGATCTGGAACTCATCTCAAAGCTAGAGTCCGTCCGGGAAGTGATGCGCATGATAGACGACATAGCCCGGGATCTGTCCACGAACAGGGCGTACACTCCGAGCACCCTTGCCAAGTTCATCGGCCTTTGCAACTACATGCGCTACACCCTGATCATCTGCGATGTCCACCACAGCATAGAAGCAGATATCGACGAGCAGATCTGTGAGCAGTGCCGTGGTACGCTGGTCCGCGAACAGTGATTGCTCATAACCGTTCTTCAATAAAATTAATATAATGTAATCAAAAAGTTCCATCTATAATGGAAAGACTCAGCGGCGAAACCGTAGCAGGTGCTGCTTTAACCTTTCTGTCAATCCTGTTCATTTATGCAGGATCGGTTAATCCAATATGGGCCATAGCACTGCCTGCAGACTACATCATCTTGGCCATAGGCATTGGCTTGATAGCCCTTGGTGTAATCTCGACTCAAAGAAAGAATCGCATGCACCCGCATTCTGAGGAACACGCTCACTACTAGGTGCAAGGTTTAAAACAATGCCAGATTGATTCAATGGTATGTCTTCAGCGGGGACTGACGACTCCGATCAGGTTGGCGCTTTTGCCAATACAGAAAAGACCTTCTTTGAACTGGCCAGCGAGCAGCGCCTCTCTATCATATTCAAGCTGAACGAAAAAAGGGCCAAGATCTCGCAGCTGGCCAAGGACCTCAACATAACCATGCAGGAAGCCCACCGGAACGTTAACCGGCTTCAGGACGCCGGCCTGATAGAAAAAGATCCAGAGGGCATATTCTCCCTGACGACCTTTGGCAACACGATCATCAAGCAGATCCCCACCTTTAACTACCTCTCAAAGCACAAGGATTACTTTTCCGAACACATTCTGGGCGAGCTTCCAATCAAGTTCATCATGCGGCTTGGTGCTCTGGACCGCTGCGAATTCGTTAAAGGCGTTGTGGCAATCCTGGAGCGCTGGAAGGACATCTACAAGCAGGCAGACCAGTACATCTACGAGATAGTGCCGCAGGTGCCCATCGACCTGATAGAACCAGCTCTGAACAAGGTCAAGGAAAATGGGATCAAATA
The DNA here is from genome assembly GCA_037441265.1 of Nitrososphaera sp. Taxonomy (GTDB): domain Archaea; phylum Thermoproteota; class Nitrososphaeria; order Nitrososphaerales; family Nitrososphaeraceae; genus Nitrososphaera. Next base: position 28,422 of record JBBISN010000002.1, read on the forward strand.
CAGCTACGTCTTGCCGCGAAACGTCATCATCCCCAAGGGCCGCAGAGACCTGCTGAAAAAACTGGGGCACAACGAGCTTCTCAACAAGGGCGCCATTGAAAGAAAGATGGTCGACCGCGTTCAGGTGGCCGTGATCCTGAATGAAAAACATGCAGCCGTCCTGTTTCCAAACCAGCGCGGCGAAACCGACATGAACATGATATTTTACAGCTCAGATGAGATCTTCCATGAATGGTGCCTTGACTACTTCCGCTACCGGTGGTACGGCGGGGATATATTTGATGAAAGCCACCTAAAAGAAGTCTAGTGCTTCATCCACTCTATGGGGATGTCCTGATACAGTCCGTTTGGAAGAACGCGTCTTATGGATATCGGCAGAGCTCTATGATCGATTTCTGCCATCGCGATGGTTATCGAACCGCTTATTCCCTCTGGCTTGATCAGCGGGGGCGCTCCTAAAGATAGCTGGAGTGCTCTTGCCCCGGTTATCCTTGCACGCTCAAATCTTGTCAGCCACGGGAGTCCTATCATGACCTTGTGGTCCTGCGGGGCAACCTCCCTAAGCTCGTATTCAACTTCACGGTATGTGACAACTTCATCTTCTGGACGGGTGGATTTCTTGGTATCCTCAATTTCCTTGGGTTCCTCTACCTTCTTGGCTTTGGAAGTTGCTTTTTTCTGTGTAGCCGGTTTTTTAGCAGGATGTTTGACTACCAAGAATATTGCAAAATTTAGTAGATATATAATTAAATGTTTGCCCGATCGGTTAGATAAATTACAATAGGGATGTTGTACTACGACCTACTGCACAGGCTCTTATTTAAGCGTCTCCTCAAATCACAGCTTTCATACAGCCTGCTGGCAGCAAACCATTAGAAACATTTTTTCATAACACGATACTGTTTTCTGGTGCAATGGCCAGCTCTACAGGTTCGGTATCAAGATTAAGATTGGTGTTCGAAATAACCGGCAAGGGCTCCGGCGAATGCGAGCTGATTAGACACCTGGCACCGCTGACTGCCGGCTCGATACTCAAGGGCGTGCCACTGCAGGACCGGGTCCACCGATTCGAAGACCGGTTTGTGTACATAGAAACCGGCCTTACCATAGGAGCGGAGAAGCAGAGAACGCAGTTCAAGCGGGGAGAGGTGGCCCTGCTGACGTCAAACGGGGCGCTTTGCTTCTTCCTAAAAGACTCGACTGCTCAGCCCATGAACCCGCTGGGTAAGATACTGACAAATATAGAAATCATAGAATCCTGCCAGCCCGGAGACGTGCTGACAGTGAAAAAGCCTACTGCTTGACGCGTTCGTAGACTTTGTGGCCGCTGTAGCCGCCTACCTGCCTCACTACGCCCTTTGATTCAAGGGACCTGAGGAACGTGTTGGCAACAGAGATCTTGACTCCTGTTGCTCTGGCTACCGACTGATTCGTTATGCTCTTCATACCCTGTATAACCTTCATGCCTGCCGGTTCTTCGAGGATCACTGCCAGCCTTTGTCTCTGCTGTGGCTTGCCCGCTTTCTTCTCTTCCTTTGCTGGCTTGACCTCTCCAGCCGGGCCTGTAGTAGCGCCCTTCTCCTGAGAACCAACCGGTTTCTTCTTGTTACCGCCCATTGCGATTCTTTGTTATACGGCAGCCCTTTAATATTCATACTCGTCAAAACAAAACTTAAAGCGTGACTGCAACCAACATGCTATAAAAATGGACTTTTCCCTGCTGGTCGAAACCTTTGAGCAGATGGAGCAGACTTCCAGCAGGCTGGCGCTTACCGATCACCTTGTTCTGCTTTTCAAAAAGACACCTGCGGACCTGATAGACAAGATGACCTACCTCATCCAGGGCAAGCTCTATCCCGACTATGAGGGGATAGAAATGGGCCTTGCAGAAAGGATGGCCCTCCGGGCCATAGCCAATTCCTCCGGCAGGAATCTTTCAGAAATAGAGGCCATCTACCGTGAAACCGGGGACATCGGCGACGCGGCCGGTAGGGCCATGACCAGCAAGGGCCAGGCAACCCTCTTTTCGGAGCCAATGACCGTGGAGCGGGTCTACACTACATTTGACAGGATCGCCAGAACCACCGGTCCGGGCTCGCAGGAGACCAAACTCCGCCATGTAAGCAGCCTGCTCAACGACGCCAGTCCAAGGGATGGTCGGTACATCATGAAGTTCGTGATGGGGTCTTTGAGGCTTGGGATAGCCGACTATACCGTTCTTGATGCGCTGGCGCTGGCCTTCACCGGCGACAAGGCAAACCGGCAGATACTTGAAAACGCGTACAACGTTTCAAGCGACTTGGGCGCGGTGGCCAAACTTCTGGCAAGCAAGGGCCTTGAGGCAGTCAAGTCGTTGCAGATAACCCTGTTCAAGCCAATCCGGCCGATGCTTGCAGAGCGCGTGATCACCGCCGGCGAAGCGATGGAAAGGATGGAAGGAAAGGCGGCAGTCGAGTACAAGCTGGACGGCGAGCGAGTCCAGATACACAAAACCCGCGACAGGGTTGAGCTGTTCTCAAGACGACTGGAAAAAATAACAGACCATTACCCGGACGTGGCAAAAGCCGGCATGTCCATCAAGGCAAAGGAGGCGATCCTTGAGGGGGAAGTCGTGGCCATCAACCAGCAGACCGGAGAATACCTGCCCTTCCAGGAGCTGATGCACAGGAGGCGAAAGCACGGCGTCAAAGAGGCCGTCGAGAGCTATCCGGTTGTGATAAACCTGTTTGACATACTGTACCTGGATGGCAAGGGCAAGGTCGAGCTTTCATACCAGGACCGGCGAAAGCTCCTGACCAGGATCTTGAAAAACGACTCAGACCAGATGATAAGCATAGTTCCACAGATCGTTGCCACAAAGGTGGAGGAAATAGAACAGTTCATGGCCTCTGCCATCGAGAACGGCTGCGAAGGCGTGATGATAAAGCACCTGTCAAGCACGTACAGGGCCGGGGCAAGGGGCTACGCCTGGGTCAAGCTCAAGCGCGAGTACCAAAACGAGCTGGCTGACACCCTGGACCTTGTCATCGTGGGGGCACTGCACGGCCGGGGCCGGCGCGTCGGCAAGTACGGGGCGCTCTTGCTTGCCTCGTACGACCATAAAGAGGACATGTTCCGCAGCGTCTCAAAGGTGGGGACGGGCTTTACCGATGAGCACCTTGAACAGTTTTACAAAGAGCTGGAAAAACACATCATCCACCAGCGACATGCCCGTGTGGATACCGGCATGGAGATGGACGTTTGGTTTGAGCCCAAGATGGTGATCGAAGTCATTGCTTCTGAAATTACGCTGAGCCCATCGCATACGGCGGCCAAAAATGCCATCCGTGAAGGCTACGGCCTGGCTCTGCGCTTCCCCAAGTTCACCGGCCGAATACGCGATGACAAGGAGCCGGAGGACGCCACCACCGTTGACGAAGTGATAGCCATGTACAGGCGCCAGCTCAAGGTACATCCTGAAGCAAAGACGGAAACCGATGCCTAGATCTTTTGCATCTGGCAGTTGGTTGCACTCGCATTCTGGAACCGCGTGTCTGCAGCCGCTAATCTTGCAATCCAGCCAGCTGCTGGATCTTGATGATGATGAATTCTGCCGGTTTGAGCGGCGCAAATCCTACAGTGATGTTGACTATGCCCTTGTCGATGTCTGCTTGGGTTGTTGTCTCGCTATCGCACTTGACAAAGTATGCCTCTTTAGGTACTCTTCCTTGGAACGCGCCTTTTCTGAAAAGGTCTTGCATGAAGGCGTCTATATTGAGCCGAAGGTTTGACCAGAGCCTTTCGTCATTGGGCTCAAAGACGGCCCATTTGGTGCCGCGGTCAAGAGATTCTTCGATGTAAAGTGCCAGCCTTCTAACAGGCAGATACTTCCACTCGCTTGCAAGGTTCTCAGCACCCATCATTGTGCGGGCTCCCCACACCACCATGCCGGCAGGCAATATTCGTAGGCAGTTAATGCCCTGCTGGTTCAAGATAGCGATATCTTGGTCTGTCAGGTGGATTTGCAGATCGGATGCGCCTAAAAGTACTGCATCGGTTCCGGCCGGCGCTTTCCACACGCCGCGCTGCAAGTCTGTCCTGGCAATTATTCCTGCAACCGCGCCGCATGGAGAAAACAGGCCAACTTGACTGTCCAGTGGATCCGGTGCCTTGATGCGCGGAAAGTATATTGCAGCATTTTCGCTCCGTGCAAGGCCCAAATTGTCGATGCCGGTGGTTAGATCGACTGGAGCGGTCCAGTCACTAGGCGGGTCAACTATCAACATTGCGCGTCTTTTCTTGCAGTATTCTACGGCGTTCGCGTAAACGCTGGTGTATAGCCAAGAACGGGCGGCTTGACCAGATAAGTTGGGCGACGGTATGCACAGGATGCCAAATGTGTCTGCTTTGTCCAGTGCGTATACCCCTGTCTTTTTGTCTTCGTTCCCTCTTAGGTCGGCATCTTGCAGGTCGTTGCCGTCATCGCCCCCTACTGCGACATCAAAATCAAGCTTTCTGCGAGGCCCTGTCTTAAGAGATAGATGCCTTACGCGCACAAGGCTGGATCCTTTAAGAAGCACCTTCCTTGCGTTCCGTTTGTGATTTTTGGTAAAAGAGACGTTAAGAAACGACTCCAGTTCGACATAGTCTTTCTTGGGGTCTCCAGAATTTCCTGTCTTTTCTTTCACCCTTATGTTAAACAGACTTTTTCTGCCCCTTGTACTGTCTATCGTTATTCTGAGCGCATTTGCCCACTGGCCTTCGTTTGCTGCCTTGAACGTTATTCTTTTCTCTTTCCTGTTTTCGAATCTGGCCTTGACGCCGCCATTGATGACCCGCACAATTAATGCAACGCTGCCTCCGTTGAGAAAGTACTGGTGTACGGCATAACTCATGGTGCTTTGCTTCCACAATCCGCCAAACAAATTCTGAAACTCTGCAAAGTTGTAGACGGGGGTTGGTTTGTTTACCGGCCCTTTTCGCGCTCTTCCAATGAACGCGGTTGTAGAGGTGCTGATCCCTTGTATCATCTTAGGGGTGTGAATTTCTTCGATGTATGTGTCAGGATGTGCTGGATTTACCGGCATTCTATTTCACCAAATAGAATCATAGCAATAAACTTCCTTACTGGATATTCAAGATTTGTCTGCATTATGGCCGCATCAGGCAGATCCGATAGAGCAACCATGAAATTATAATTTGTCGATATTTTTCAGTGTCTTCTGGATGAAAAATTCTTGGAAAGTGCGGAAAAATCCTTCAGGTGCATCTTATCTGCATAAAACCGCGTTTCAACTTGACATCTTTTAACCATTTATGATGCATTTCTGCCAGATTGCTTATATCGATGATTGCCGTATGAATTTCATGACTGCATCGATTAATACCAGCAAATTCGATCGGTCATCGGACCTTCAGCAGGTTATCCATATGCTAGAAACGATAAAGGAGGGAAAAAGCTCTGCCTATGAACTGGCCGCAGAACTGCGTACTGAAGAACAAACTGTAAAGAAATTCCTGGAATTCATGCAAAATCTCAACTGGATAAGGGAAGAAAATCGACGACTATGGATCATTACAGAAAAGGGAAACATCTGGCTAAGCGAAATCGAAAACGTCCTGCCGCCTACCTAGCAATATCCACGAAACTTGATTGTGAGCAGCAGTGCCAGATTATCTTTTTGAAGCTGATTGAAACGGAGGCAACTAGTTTGCTATTGCTTGGTCGTCTTGCATGAAGTCCCGTATCGTCGCCAAGACGTGCATCGGGATCATGAGGGAAGTTCTGCAACTGACGTTAGTAATATATATGAAAAAATTTTGATTAGTTGCTATGGAAAGCTTGACTTTGAAACAAGTCGAAGAGCAAAAGCTAGTAGAAGACGCCGCGTTTATTGGCATACCTGTATGTGGCGGAAACTTGGAATCGCCTGTGATCGATGATGCAAACTTTATCGAAGAAATTCACTACAAGATAGGCTCGAAGGTGTACGTCGAGAATGCTGATTGACAGGAAAAAAGACGAAGATAAAGAACCATCAACAAATGCCTCCGAAGGAAGAGACCTTGAGCTTGAAAACATCATCGGAAACCTGATGATTGCAGAATTCCAGATAGACCGGTTGAGAACCAGATTAAGCGAAAAGATTGCAGGATATGGTCGCGGTGTTAGCGGTTATCATTACAAGAGCGATAAAAAGCCTGTATCTATAAGCACGTTTGAACACAAGGGCAAGCTGTACAGAGTCTCGCTTAAAGTCGATGAAGTTAAGGCAAACAACAAATCAGACGAGGACCTTCGCTGAGCAGCATCTTTTATTTGCAGATGATAAATGCAAATCGAGACACGCAGCGTGTCTCCTTACTTTTTAGCGCCGCCTTCGCCCTGTCCTTCTATCTTTACTAGCGTAAGGGTGGACCTTACCTTGTCTGTTCTTCTGACGCGCCAAGTGACAGCCTCTCTTAATTTTTCCATGCTGTCTGACTGCACTTTCACGACTATGTCGTATACGCCGTAGACGCCATCGATCTCTACTACTTCTGGTATTTTCTTTAGCTCGCTTATGACATCTTCCTCAGAACCCAGGTCACAGTTAATCAGGACGTACGCGGTTTGCATACAGATTTGGTATACAAATCATCTAATAAATGATCCAACTTTGCGTGAGCCCAACAATTTATCGTAATCACCAGATTTGTTGTAAAACTTCGGCTTTTGACGATAGTATTTAAATATTTCGGTGTGTAAATGATCCGGGGGTGAAATTATTGGCGTATGAGCTGCAGGGCTGGATGCTGGCTTTCGGCATAAGCATACCGCTGGTCGTGGCGTTTATCGTGACCCACATGAAAGACCTGAAGGGGACAAGTTACATGCCAAAGCACACGTCGAAATACACCGATGCGGCCGCTGCATAACACAAAATATCTGGGATAACGGACATATGCGACGCACCTGGAGGCTGTTTTTATGACCTCTATCTTTTCTGGTTTTTGAAGATCAGCATCTGTTATTGCAATAATCTTTCAGCAAATTCTAGGATAAATACATCGCCTGCCATATTACAATGAAAATGAGGGTCTCCGAACTCTGCAAGATGATTGAAGATTCTGTCCGATCAGGCAGGTATCCCATGGATACCGACACACAGAAAAAATTTGCCAGCTCTCTTCAGGTGATAAACAGATCGGAGGTGGACGACCTTGAGGCTAGCAGCATAGCCGTGGAGGTGAGGCTGCATGACCTGTATGTCATCAACAATTACGTCCCAAACATACGGCATCTTCCCGGAGTAATAGAGATGGACGTCATTGATTCGTTCAAGATGGTCTGCAGAAAGATTGAAAGAATCAATCACGGCATCAAACTAAAGGGCCTTGCCTAGTCGCGTCTTTCGTTCTCTACCTTGCTGGCCATTTCGTCCAGCTCGCTAAAACTTCCGAATTTCTGGTAGGTCAGTTTTTCAAGCACCAACAAGACGCTCTTTGCAGATCTGTACTGCGGTATTTGCGGGTCGTCGATCTCAGCATAAAGGCCAATTCCGTGGAGGCCGTTTTCCTTGGCAAGGCCGAGGATCAGGCCGTTAAAGCCAGTGATGTACGACATGCCCGGCGTTGCTTCAAACCCAAGCTTCTGGATCTTTTCAGACAATTCCTGATCTGTTGCAGTAACCAGGGTCTTGGGAGCCTTGCCGTACTTTCTGCTGGTGTGAAAGGCGCCCACCGTATAGATCCACTGGGCCGAGTAACGCTTGGCCGTGTCCACCACCTCCTGGCATAGATCGTAGAGCTCCTGGTTGGTCTGCGGCTGGCCGGACCCGCCGCCAAATACGACCATCCTTCCTTCGTTGCCGTACCTGTATTCCCATCTTTCCTGCTCAAAGTCTATGTAACCGCCTTTGTCGATGACATAGTTTGGATACGGCACCAGCACCCTTCTGAAAGGCATGGTCTTCAAACTATCGTTGATAAAGTCGATGACTATGCTTCCCACATTGCCCATGTCCTGCATCGCGGCTATGACTATGGGTTTTCGGATGTCCGGCTTTGCAAGATCGATAAACTGCATCCATTGGTTATTGGCATCAGCCGGATAAAAGGATGCGTCGGAAAGATTTAAAGTCCGCGTGATGCGCTTTTTAGTTAAATGTCAGCAGACGCCGAAGTATCTGGCGAGCATCGCGTCGCCATCGAAGGCTGGAAGGCTCGAAAGAAGCAGCTGCAGGTGCAGCAAGAATCTGTCTGGCAGATAAACGACGAAGCTGAAAAGGTTAACCTGCTGTCATTTTCCAAGCAGATGAACAAAAGAAACGACAATTAGTACAGTTCAGTCTGGGGATGAAAGGCAACCCATTCAAACCAAAAGCCCTGGTCAAAGGGCAGGCGGTCTAGTTTGCTTCCTTTCATGCTTCCTTCAACTGCTATGCCGTCAAAGTCCCAGACGCTGCCTGTCTGCTTGTCGGTTATCGCGCCGTCCTTGTAGGAAAAGTCCAGAGTCTGGCCTCCCACCGTTCTGTCAAAGAGCCTTGCCATGAACGGATAGGCCGAAGCAAGCACGATCTTCTTGCCAGCGATTTCGTCGTTTATCACGTGCCGGTCCTCTATGTCCTGCAGCCTGTACGCGCGGTATGTCTGGCCGGCATCAAGGCCGACAATTATCTCCTTTGGACCAAGTCTGCCGTCTTGGTTGGCTACGGGAAAATAGATCTGCGGGCTGGTGTAATAGTCGCCGTACGGATCCGCGCCGTAGGGCCGTCCAAATCCCGTGTCGGTGGAGAGCACCTTTGATTGCTGATACAGAACCTTCCAGTCTCCCCAGTAGGCCAAGTCAAAGGGGATCCTCTCCAGTTTGCTTCCTGCATGCTTGCCGGCTATTGCTTGGCCCATGGCCTGGCTCCACAGCGATTCTGAAGTTCTGTCGTACATGACAAGGTTGCTGTTGTAAAGCTTGCCGGACGTGCCAAACTCGGCTACCTGGCCATCGATGGTTCGCTTGAACACCTGGTTTGTAAAGCAAAGAGGGCAGTAGGTCACAGCCACCGGCTGGCCGCCTACCACGTCGTTGACTATCTCATGCCACACCAGTATCTGAAGAGGATAGGCTCGCACGTCTCCATTGATCTCAAGGCCCAGCACCAAGTCCGCGTCCTGAAGTTTTGCCTCTTCTACCGAGATGAATTTCGGATTGTCTATGGAAGGTATGCCGTCGCGGGGAGGGCCGCCGCTTACTATCTGGTCCAGCGGGACTATGGATTTATCAGAAGGATTTGTTCTGTCAGAGGAAGCAGGCTGGTTGACGGCTATCACAATTGCAGCAGATGCTATGGCAGCAGCCGCTATTACGGCCATGATCTTTGTGTTCATCCCTGTCTGAGCCTCCTGCGCAGTTGCAGCACGGAAAGGGTTGCAAATCCGACTACGATTGCCAGTGAAACGTAGGACAGCGGCCCGGAGTATTTCACCAGAAACACAGACAGCGCCCCGCCAAATATGGAGGGTAGAAATGAAAGTATCAAAAGCCAGCTTCCACAGCATCCAAGGGGCACAAGCGAAAAGAACGAAAAGAAAGACCCTATTGCGGTGCCGCCGGCTCCTGCGCCAAGGGTTTTCCTGTTGCTGATGGCGCATCCAAGGCTTTTGCTGTAAGATGAGGAAAAGACCTGGATACCTACAGCAGCCGCGGTGCCAGCGATGATTGCTGCGTTGATGTCAAAGGCGGCCTTGACGGCAGACAGGGCCGGCAGGCTGGGGGTGGTAACCACTACAACAAGCAGGTACCCCAGCAGCGTAATGATGCCAGCTGCAATGCCCCTTACCACTGCCTTCTTGGCGCTGGAAGACATGCGCTGCAGACTGGTCAACGATCATTTTGCGCTGGTTTGTTATTTAATTTCACACTTGAACGGTTAAACAATCGCTTTGATCATGCAATTCTTGGTTTCCATCTCTTAAGGGAAAGGGAGCTCATGGTTACCGAGACAGAGCTTGCCGCCATGGCCAGGCCGGCCAGCGCGGGGTAGAGGAGGCCGGCCGCTGCCACCGGGATCAGTATGATGTTGTAAAAGAATGCGTAGGCCAGGTTCTGTTTTATCTTGCCTACTGTTTTTCCTGCGATATCGTACGCCGAAACCACGTCAAGGATGTTGTTTCTGACGAGCACCACGTTTCCTGCTTCTATGGCCAGGTCAGTCCCCGAACCGATGGCCATGCCTACATCAGCCGCGGTCAAGGCCGGCGCGTCGTTGATTCCGTCGCCCACCATGGCCACTTTGCCACCAGCTTTGCGGATGTCGTTTATGACGTCCACCTTGCCGGATGGAAGGACGCCGGCATAAACACGCTCTATACCCACAAGGCGCGCGACTTGCTGTGCCGTTCTCTTGTTGTCGCCTGTCAGCATCACTGGCTCGATGCCTCTTGCCCTTAATTCTGATACGGCCCTGGCGGCTTCAGGTTTTGGGGCGTCAAGCAACCCGATGACTCCTACAACCTCGCTTCCTGCGGAGACCAGGACCGTTGTCTTGCCCTGCGACTGAAGCTGTTCCATTGTAGCAGCAGCTGCAGCGGTATTGACGCCAGATGTTTCCATGAACTCTGCGTTGCCGACCCGCACCTTGGTGTCGTCGAGGGCAACCATAACCCCCATGCCTGGGGTGGACTGAAAGTCCGATACGTCCTTGGGTTGCAGTCCCATGCCCTGCGCATGGCTGACTATGGCCTTGGCCAGCGGATGCTCTGAATAGTTCTCAGCCGTCGCCGCCAGCACCAGAACACTGGACTGGCCATTCGAATACTGGCTTCCCAGCACGCCGATCTCAGGCTTTACCTGCACAACGTCCGTAACAATAGGCCTGCCAACCGTGAGCGTGCCAGTCTTGTCAAAAACCACGTGGGAAACCTTGCTCAGCATCTCTATGGCATCGCCGCTCTTGAATATCACGCCGTTTGACGCGCCCTTGCCCATTCCAACCATGATGGCGGTGGGGGTGGCAAGGCCAAGGGCGCAGGGGCATGCCACGACCAGTATCGCAACCGTCGGAATTATGGCTGATGATAGGTCCCCGGCGTTTGCCACAAAGAACCACACTCCAAAGGTGGCTAGGGCAACCATCATGACTACGTACGCAAAGTAGCCGGCAACCCTGTCGACCAGCTTTTGCATGGCCGGCTTTCTGCCCATCGCATCTTCAACCAGCCTGACTACCTGTGACAGGAAGGATTCTGACCCGACGTTGGTGGCCTTGACCAGAAGCATGCCCTCCTTGTTGACGGTCCCACCGATCAGCTGGTCGCCAGCCCTTTTGTACACGGGGACGGACTCGCCGGTGACCATGGACTCATCTATGGAGGATTCGCCCTGCAGGACCGTTGAGTCGACCGGCACTTTTTCTCCGGGCCTGACTATGATGATGTCGCCGGACTGGATCAGGGCAACCGGCGTCTCTGTCTCGCTTCCATCAGCCTTTTTCACCCTAGCTGTCTTGGGCTGCAGCTCCAGCATCTTGCGGATTATGGAGCTGGTCTTGCCCTTCGTCTTGATCTCCAGATACTTGCCTAACAGTATGAACGTGATGACCAGCGACGAAGCATCGTAGTAGATGCCATGCCACATGGGCGCAGGAAACGTGTTAAACACACTGACAAAATAAGCCGCAGAGGTTCCAAGCACCACCAGCGTATCCATGTTTGCAGACTTGAGCTTGGCAATGCGAAACGCTCCGGCGTAAAAGCGTCTGCCGGTGAAAAACTGCACCATGGAAGCAGAGGCAAATGCCACGTATGCACCTGCAGCGGTGTTTGCAAGGGGGACAAACCCAAAGACTTCCGGGTAGCTGAAGATAACCACCGGAACGGAAAAGGCCACGGCAACAAAAAACAAATTCCGCAGCTTGCGAGCTTCTAAGTCGTACGCGCTGGCCTGCTCCGTTTCTGACAGGATAAAGTATCCGCTGTCGCCTATCTTCCTTCTAATGTCTGCAAGGGAGATCAGCGCAGAGTTGTACTGCACGTTGACCTGCGCGTTGCCATAATTTACCGAGACGAGCCGGATGCCTTCAAGCCTTGCCAGACTCTGCTCAAGCCGCTGCGCGTCTGACGAGTCGGAGATCCCTTCAACCTTGAGGGTTATCTTTTCATAGACTACCTTGTAGCCAACCTCTTCGATGGCCCTTTCAATGTCGTCAAGTTTTATCTGGGTAGGATCGTATTCTACCACCGCTCTTTCATTGGCCAGGTTGACTTCGACCTTTGAGACGCCCTGGATGGAAGTGACGTATCTCTGGATAGAGTTGACGCATCCGGCGCAATGCATCCCGCCTATCTTTAGAAGCATGCGCTTTTGGGTCTGGGCAGAAGCCAACGGCAATTTATTGCAAATTCGGTTATTTAATGACAGGGCTTTACATCTGTAAAGTCGTTCTGCGTATGTATTCACGCAATTCACCGGCCTCGTCGCGGTACGCCTTTATGGTGTGGCCTTTGCCGTCGGGGCAGATCACGGTCACGATTACCAAGTTTATCTCTGCGTCAGAAGCAAAGACCGGCGGCTGAACCTCTTGAACCTTGCAGCCTCTTTCCAGCAGTTCTTTTAGCTGCGAAATTGCGTTGGACACTGTCTATTGTTTGCCGCCAAACAAGATAAACCTTGAACAGCCGAAAACTTATTAGCTGAAAATCTGTGCTCAATGCAATGTCTATTTCCTACAATGACAAGCTAACCCTGCTTCAATACGCTATAAACAAGTACGATTCAGAAAATGTTCTAAAGGAAAAACTGAAAGATGTTCTGTCAGTCAAGGATATTGAAAGGGGGATTGACACGCTGATAGCCACCCAGCGCGTGCGCAGGATCGGCGCAGACGTTCTGCAGAACAATGTCAGCCACACCGAGCTTCCAGAGCTCCCTGAAAACCTCCAGCCCATCATCGACAGGATCTAGAAAACGCGTTCTGTTCGATGGTCGTAGAGTGGAAAAAATAGAATGGAAATTTGGGACTGATTTGCTGATCCTGTCAAGTTAAACCGTACTGATGGCCGGGGCAAAAGAAAGGGCCAATCAGCACGGAGATGATCAGATCCGCTCTTCTATGTCATAGCTTTCTGGCTCGCTCACTCTGGACCTGTAGCAACTACCACCGCTGTATCTGTCGATCCGTCACCGCTGGTGGGCGTGCTATCACAGTGAACATTTACCGTATTGGTGGGACCGCTAGTAATGGGTGGAACATTTGAAAGAGTGCAGTCGACAGATTGCCCATCATCGTTGCGGGATTGAACATGTATTACGTATGCACCTTCAGACGGTTCTGTTATTCCTTCCTCCTGAGTCACTCCCTTTGTGATTCCAAGTGCAGGGAATTGCATCGCACCTTGACAATCAGTTTCATACGAATGAGAATTTGGACCTTCGGTATTCTTGCACCAAATCCAGAATGCAGCTTTTCCCTCTTCCCCACCAAACGTTCCGGCTGCGGCTCCAGAGAATACTACTTGCTCTTGGCTATGGTTCTGATCTTCTTTGGAGATTCTGCCAATCCATGGCTCAACTGCAGCTCCAGAAGCTGCGAATGCCAGTGTGGGGCCTAACCAAATCATAAGCGCGACGGCTGCCATCGCAAAAATCACGCCCGAGATCTGTTTTTTCATACGAACTATATGGACACTAATGAAGATAAATCTGGCTACGAATCCCATAAATGGGTCCCACTGCTGGGATTGTCAAGTTATTTGCAACAACCTGCAGCTCTTGTATATGTGTCTAGGCATTGGATACATATAGAAGAATGCCCGCAAAGGTCATTTCATTTTGTTGTATGTTCGTTGTTGCCAAAACAAAATGCTTTAACATTTGCAGAATCATGCAAAGCTGGCACCGAGGGAAGTGTATCGCAAATCTCATCAACGTATAAGGATACGGCATGGCATCCGTTATTCTAGCAAATAAACGGATTTCCACACGATATTTTTAGTCTTTAAAGACAAGTAATGTTTAATTTAAAGCCAAAGCTGCCACAGTCCCATGTCCACAATGAAGTATATTCAGTTAGAACCGCACGGCGACGTTGCCGTGGTAAAGATAAACCGTCCGGAGGCACTCAACGCCATGAATGTAGATGTCATTTCAGAACTTTCACGTACCATTGACATCATCTCGGCAGACGATGCCATCAAGGTTGTGATTATCACTGGGGTAGGCGAGCGCGCCTTCTGCGCTGGGGCTGACATCTCGTACATGGTCAACATCGAGCCGATGCAAGCAGAGAAATACGCATCAGCCGCGCAGGCGGTCCTAAACAAGATAGAAAAGCTCGAAAAGCCAGTCATCGCTGCAGTCAACGGCTTTGCCCTTGGCGGCGGCTGCGAGCTTTCCATGGTATGCGACATACGCATCGCTTCAAGCAACGCCAAGATCGGCCAGCCAGAAGTTACCATAGGCATTCCTCCGGGATGGGGCGGAACCCAGAGGCTGCTTAGGATAGTCGGCCCGGCAAAGGCAAAGGAGATGATCTACACCGGCAAGATGGTATCTGCAGAAGAGGCGACCAGCATCGGCCTTGTCAACAGAGTTATCAGCGTTGGTCCGGAAGACAACCTGCCTCCAGCAGCGCCGGCGGGAGACGCGGCAAAGGAAAAGGAAAGGGCTGCGGAGGTTGCCAAGATCCTGAACAGGAAGCTGATGAGCGAATGCATGGCCCTGGCAAAGGAAATAACAAAGAACAGCTTTACTGCCGTCAAGGTAAGCAAGATGCTGATAAACCGCGGCACCGATGCAGACATTGAAACAGGCCTGCGCCTAGAGATCTACGGCTGGGCTCTGTGCTTTGCCCATGAAGACAGAAAGAGCATGATGAATGCCTTCCTCAACAAGGGCAAAAAGTAGCTATGCAACCCGCGATCCGTTGCTTGGCCTGCAGGTAAAGGTGCGGCACTGGACTCCTGCTTCCTTAAAGCCCGCGGCCATGGCCGCGGCAACCTTTCTTGCTTTCTTACTTGTTTTCAAAAACGCAATCATCGACGGCCCGGCTCCGCTTATTGCCACGGCAAGGGCCCCTGCTTTCAGGGCTTTGGAGCGCACGCTATCGTAGCCGGGGATGAGGTGCTTTCTTGCCGGCTCGACAATGACATCGTTGACGCCACTTGCAATGACATCAACGTCTTTGAGCGCAAACCCCGCAACTATGGTGCTGGCGCCAGAGACATTGTGGACCACGCTTTTCAGCGGCACCTCTTTTGGAAGGACGCTTCTTGCCACCTCTGTCTTTTTTGCAGGAACGGGGATGGACGGTACTGCCACTACAAGCACAAGGTCCTTTGGCGGGTCGATTCTGATAAATTCTGGCACCTGTTTGTCTGGCTGGATGCTGGATACGATGAACCGGCCAAGAAGCGACGCAGACACGTTGTCGTAGTGCTTTGCCCCTGCGCTGGCTATCTCGCCTTCAGCTGCGTACTCGACAAGCTTGTTCCTTGGTATTTTGAGGTTGTACAGCCTGTTGAATGCAACCGCTGCTGCTGCAGCTGATGCGGCGCTGCTGCCCATCCCGTAGCCGGCCGGCACGCCCTTTCTGACCTCCACTTTCAGGTTGTCGCTGATGCCAAACTCTTTTGCCATCCTTTTTATGACAAGGCCTGCTGAATTGGACTCTGCTTCAGCCGGTATCTTTACGTCGGAAAACATTGTGATGTCTATCCTGCCGTCTTTTCCTGCAGCCTTGGTTATCTTGACCGTGTCTTCCAGTGCATCCAGCGCAAGGCCAAAGACATCGTAGCCTGGACCCAGGTTTGCCGTTGATGATGGGGCGGATGCAGCGCATGATTTCATGGTTGTGTCGTCAGTCCTCCCCCAGATTAAGGGTTCGCGCCAGCGCCGCTGCCAGGTTTACCTGGCCGCTCATAGTCGTGCTGGACACGGCCACAAGGCCGGGAGCAAAGCCTGCCCTTGTCAGGCTTCTGGCCAGGTCCTTGCTCAAAAGCGAATACTCGCTTTCCTTTTCCTCATTTAACGCTGCTTCAAGAACCTGGCTTGAGCCGGCCCAGCCCATTATGTCTTTCAGCTTGTCGGGGACCAGATCTCTTTTTGTAAGCACGTTTATCTGCGGGCACTTTAGGCGCAGTTTCACCGACGAGGCCAGCAAGGAAATTGAAACAAAGTTTATCGGAGACGATACCAGCATGCTGTCAAAGGCAAACACGACGGCCTTGTTGTCTGCCTGCAGGTTGCTTACAAAATACGGCCCGCTTGCCCTGAATGCGAAAAGCTCTATCTGGCCCGGTGTGTCAACTATCAGGTAATCCGGGTTTATTTCATCAACCTGCTGCTGGATCTCGTCAAGCCGGGTGGCTATCATGTCGCTTGCCATGACCAGCGCCCCGTTGGGCCCAAGGCCAAAATTCTCCATCAGCGTTGAGATGTCTATGTACTGGCGGACGTCGATATCCGGATTGTAGGGCAGCGAAGCCGCGCCGGGGTCAAGGTTGAGACTGGCAGGAAAGGCTCCGTTATCCTGGTACCACTGGATCAGACGTGATGTCAGCAGTGATTTTCCCGACCCCGCGGTGCCGGTAATGAAAATAGCATAAACCATCCTTCCTAAAGGGCTGCCAGGTCGTATATCTGCTTTACATTTATTATGTTCTTGTTTCTTTCTAAAATAAAGGTTGAACTGGCGAATCGCTGCCATCCCTGCAAGTATCGTGCCGTTTATCATAATGTTCGTCACCACAAAGGTTTCGCCACAGGATGTCTTTGCCGTTGGACTCGTGCCATTTGCGGCCTCTGCAATGGCCGCGGTGACAAGGGTGATGCTTCAGGCCTATCGCTTCAAGTACTTTGTCAGAAAATTCATCGGCCATGATATCAGCTCGACAGGCAAGACCATGTCGGCCAGGCTGGCCGGCGAGTTTGTAACCTCGACGACGCCGTCCTACGTAGGCGGTGAATTCGTGAGGATCGCCTGGATGTCCAAAAACGGCGTCCCGCTGGGAAAGGCTGCATGGATTGCGACTATGGAGATAATCGCCGATGTTTTTGTGGTAACAATTCTGGCCTTCATAGCTGGAGCCATAGCCATATACCACGGCGGAACAGCCATCGGCATCACTGTAATCGCGGTGGCGCTGCCAACGTTTGGATTCTGGTTCTTCCTGGTTCTGTACTCTGCAAAACGTAACCTGCAGATCCCACAGTTCATCCAAAGATTGATGGACCGGTTCCTCTCAAAGCAGAAGGCGGAGCAGATATCCAGCAAAACAAACAAGGCCCTTGCCGACCTGTGCACCATGAGCCGGGAGAACTTTAACTCGCCAAAGGTCATCGGTCCGTTTGCCGTGGGGCTTGGAATCACCTTCCTGTCTTTTCTTGCATTCGGCGTCTCATTTCTTATCCTTGCAGATTCGGTGGACTCGAGGATCGGACTAATGGACTCGCTCATGGCGGTATCTGCCTCAAACGCTATAGGAAATCTTCCCCTGACGATAGGCGGCTCTGGACTTGCGGAGCTTGGAATCTGGGCGTACATCTCAAACCTCAGCAGCATCCCGGACCTGGGGTCAATAGCACAGGACTCAAAATTGAGCGTGATAATAGCGTGGAGGATAGCCTCGTACCATGTACCACTTGCAATATTCTGGGCTTCCCTGATGCGGCTTGCTGTAGTCAAGAATCCCAAAGTCCTGAGCACAGAAAATACGGAAAGCAAGCAAGATAAGGCCTAAACTACCTGCCTTTTAGCATGGATTTCACAGGCAGGGTGGTGCTTGTAACCGGCGCATCATCCGGCATTGGAAGGCAGGCATCCCTCGATTTTGCCAAAGCCGGCGCCCAGGCCGTCATCATCGTGGCCCGTTCCGGAGAAAGGCTGGCCCAGCTGGCAGCCGAGATATCGGAACAGGAAAAGCGCTGCCAGGTTGTCCAGCATGTCTGCGACGTATCCAGCAAGGAGCAGGTTGCCGCCATGGGCAAAAGCGTTCTTGACCGGTTTGGGCGAGTCGACATCCTGGTCAACAACGCCGGTTTTGGAGTATTTGGCCAGGTCAAGGACCAGACAATTGAACAGATCGAGGCGGTCATGGCAACCAATTACCTTGGCATGGTCTATTGCACAAAGGCATTTCTGGATTCTATGATCTCAAGAGGGTCTGGCCACATAGTCAACGTGGCGTCCCTCGCCGCCAGCTTTGGTGTTGCAGGTCTGGCCGGGTACTCTGCATCCAAGTATGCCATGCTTGGCTTTTCAGAGGCTCTGCATCATGAACTGCACGGGACCGGAGTCCGCGTCACGGTGGTAAGCCCCATTGCAGTCAAGACCGATTTTTTCAGCAACGAATCGTTTGGGGGTCGCAACCCCAATTACACATATTATTCGCTTGACCCACGCGGCGTCTCAAAAGCCATATTGAGGGCTGCAAACTCGCCCCGGCTTGAGATCGTGGTTCCCTTCTACATGAGGGCAGCCGTGTGGTTCAAGCACACACTGCCTTTTGTGGTGCAGCCCATAAGCGGGACAATGTTTCGAAGCAGGCTTGGCTAGTCGTCTTCGCTTTCTTCTGACGAGGATGCTGCCACTTCGGATTCGACATCCATCAAGGTAAGCTCTTGCAGCTCGAACTGGTAGATGGCCTTCATCTCAATGTTGTACTTTGTTTTCAAAAGCTCGACCAGCTTGTCGGACAGCGGGGCTGCCAGAACCTTTATCTTGAATTCGTAGACGAAACCCTTCAGAAAATCGGATATCTTCATGGATTTTGGAACATCAAGGCCTTCAACTATCGACCTTCCATCTGGAATGGGCTCATAGACCTGGATGTCTACCTTGTAATCCTTCTCGTATATGTCTAGAATGTAACCAGCTCTAGAGATTACTTCTGGATTCCCAAACTGGACGGATTTGATTTCATCCTCGGCCCATTTTGGGAGGCCTTCTTCCTTGCTTTCTGTCTCGGCGGCCTTTTTAGCTCTCGGCATTACCTTCAATGCGGCTTTGTGTCGACTGGATTTAATGCTTTCCCATCCTGCCTGATACCGGGATTTTCGTGCAACGAGGTCGGTATTCCGTGCAGTCCGATACTTGTCTATAAAATATTACCAGTTGGTTGTTGAATTATGACATTTCTGCTTAATCAGATTTTCTATGCCTAGTTGCCATGACGAGCTTCAGCAACAACTGGGTTAAGGACAATAAACCAAGCATGTCTGACAAGGTAAGAGAGAGCTTAGGGCCGCAGCAACCACTGAAACCGAGAATTGAATTTGCAAAGAACAAGATACAGGCGCAGAATCAAAAGCTGGACGCTATTCTTGAGAAACTGAAGGGTAAGGAGAAATCCCTGTTCAACCAGGTAGTCTCTTCCCTGCAGCGCCATGATGCTCAGCAAGGCAAGATGGTTTCCAACGAAATTGCACAGATCAGAAAGACGATCAAGATGATCTCGCAGCTAAAGATGGCACTAGAACAGATACAACTCCGCCTAGAGTCGACCATCGACCTTGGAGATGTCATGGTAGCTATCGGACCGGCAATGGGCGCATTGACCAGAGTAAGGTCTGGCCTGGCAGGCGTAATGCCCGAAGTGGACAGAGAACTTGGCGAGATAAACGGCGTCTTCAGCGACATCATGATGAGCGCTGGCAGCATGGGCAACACATCCTTTGCATTCGATGCAAGCGGCGAGGAAGTTGACAGGATACTTGCAGAGGCCGGTGCAGTCGCAGAGACAAGGATGAGCGAGCACTTTCCGGACGTTCCGGTTGGCTCAACAAGCGGCTTAAGGGCATCAGCAGGCGAGCACTCACAGTAAGCGCGCCTCTCTTTTTTTCATTTTTTATTTTTCAAAAATTCCGACTTTACATCAACGTCAAACGTGGCATAAACATTGCTCAAAGTTGTTAAAAAAGAAATTAAGAAGGTGGGCTGGCCGGACTGGCAGGCATCTCCAGGTGGATCAGTATGGCCGGTTCCTCTTCGCTTTTGACGATGTATCCGGGGACATTGACCTTCCTGTTGCCTATGGAAACGTGTCCGTGGCTTACTATCTGCCTTGCCTGGTACGGTGACTTGGCAGTGGCCTTCTTCATCACTATGGTCTGCAGCCTTCTCTCAAGAAGATCTTCTACCTTCAAGTTCAGGATGTCATCCAGCGTTGCTTCCTGCTTTACCAGACCGTATCTTGCAAGGAAGTTGAGAAGCCTCTTCTCCTTCTCAGATCTTACCTCTGTTGGAAGTGCAAGCAGGGCTCTTGCCTGGTTTCTGATTCTTGCGACCTCTGTCTGTGCTTTCCACAGCTCGCGCTTGTTTCTCAGGCCATAGGAACCCATGACGTGAAGCTCTGCGCCAAGCTGGTCTGTACTCCATATACTTCTTGGACGGCGGAATAGTTTCTTTGCTTTACGAGGATCTCCCATTTACACCACTCTACTTCTTTGCCGGCTCCTTGGCTGGGGCACTTGCGGGTGCCGCGGCGGGCTTTGCAGCGGGCGCTGCCGCACCAGCGGCTGGTTTGGCTTCCTTGCCAGCAGGCGCCGGAGCTCCTGCGGCAGCCGGAGCAGCACCGGGAACTGCCTTGACCTTCTTGACACCGACAGCTCCGCCTCTTCTTCCAGTTGTTCTGGTGCACTGGCCTCTGACTCTCAGGCCAAACATGTGCCTGTAGCCGCGCCAGCTCATGACCGTCTTTTCTCTGTCGACATCGTTGGATATGGCAAAATCAAGATCCGATGTTATGAGATGGTGGGTTGAGCCGATGTCCATGTCCTTCTTCCTGTTCAGATACCATTCAGGAACTCCCACCTTTGTGGGGTTGGAAATGGCCTGTTCGAGCTCACGAAGGTCCTTTTCTGTCAAGAACCCTACGCGCATGTTCGGGTTGATGTTCAAAGATTGCGTTATCACTTGGGCAAAATTGTAACCTACGCCTTTAATTTCGCTAAGGGCAACCAGCAGTTTCTTGCTGCCCTCAACGTCCTTTCCGGCAATTCTGAGTATGTGCTTGTACTCCGAAGCGGACAAATCAGTATTCAGCGAGTATATTCGGCAATAAAAACCATGCTGGGATGTTTGAACCAAAAAACCTGAAATATTTACAACAATGACCCCGTGGCGGGTCCGCTAGACAATCAATATTGATCGGGGCCGGGCATTTTGTAAAAAAAATTGATCATAATGCGCGTTTTGATTCGTGTAAATCATTATAAGATGAGCCCTGCCAGATATGCTAGGTAAATGGACTCCAGGAAGGAAGTCAGTTCCAGTACAAAGATGCAGGTGATCTCAAAGACAGTCAAGACCGATGAGGAGCTTGCATACGAAGAATATCTCAGGGATCTGGAACTGGCTATTGAAAACCACTGACGTCTGAGAATATTTAAATTTCCGTAAAGTATCCCGGAATCCATTTCTCGACATGAGTTCAAAGATAGAGGAAGCGGTTCATCGCTCTTACAGTACTAAACCCAAATACAACGAGGTTATGCCTGGAGTCCCCGAAGACTACAAGCAGATCAAGACGCTGGGGGACCTGATCAAGATAAACTACAAACACGTTACCGTTGAAGAACAGCTTCGCGGCAATCTTGTCTCCAAACTAAAGAACGGGGAGCACCCGTATCCGGGCATCATCGGTTACGACGACGATGTCGTGCCTGCCGTCAACAGGGCCATACTCTCCGGCCACGACATCTTGCTGGTGGGTCAGATTGGACAGGCAAAAACCAAGATAGCAGAGGCCATTGCAAAGAACCTGCTTTCTCCGATCCCCGTTGTCCGGGGGACCATAACCAGTGATATTCCAACATCCATCCCCGAGGATCATCTTGTTGCGCTGCTGACCGGCTCAGAAATCATCCGCACCACGCCGGAATTTACAGTATCATGGGAATGCGAAGATATCATCAGAAACGACAAGCTTGAAACCAAGATCGACTGGATCAGCGGCACCGACCGGTTCAAGTACATACTCTCGACTCCAGACATCTCTGTCAAGGACCTGGTGGGCCAGATAGACGCGATCAAGATCGCCAAAAAGGGAGTCGAGCTTTACAGCATGGAATCGTACTCTGCTGGCCAGCTTTTGCAGGCAAGGCACGGCATACTGTGCATAGACGAGCTGCCAGTGCTGGACCCAAGAAAACAGGTGGCGCTCCTAAGCGTGCTTCAGGAAGGCAAGTTTACCACCGGCGCCTATCCGGTTGTCTTTAAGCCGGACGTCAAGATAATTGCGACTGCAAACCCCATAGACTATACACACTCTGGCAAGATAATAGAGCCGCTCTTTGACAGGCTGAAAAGCCACGTGGATACCCACTACCCTCTGACTGTAGAAGATGAAATGCTGATAATAATCCAGGAAGCCAGAATCGCGGATCCAAAGAACGTGTTCCTGCCGGTGTTCATGATCAAGACCATTGCCCGGATAACGCAGATGATGCGGGGGCACCATGACGTGAACCATGACAAGGGCGTCAGCGTCAGGATGGCCGTTCACAGCATGGAGATGATGATCGGCGAGGCCGAGCGAACCCGGTCCATAATCCACGGCGTCAAGACCGTCCCGCGTTTTTGCGATATACACTGCATACACCAGTCGTCCAAGTTCGAGCTTTCAGAGATGGAAGACACGCGGGAGAACCGCAGAAACATACTGGATTCAGTCATAGAAGCCGCACTGAAAGAATCCTCCATTGAATATGTGCAGAAGATTTCGCCGGATCAGATAGCCAAGATAAAGAACGAGTTTTCAAAGAACAAGGCGTTCCAGGTCTCGCAGGTTCTGCTGGGAGGAAAGAAGGCCGATTCTGACTATGAATCGCAGCTGGCCAAGCTACCTGCCCTTAAGCAGGCAGTTGGGGAAGCCCTCTCGCTGGTCAAAGAGGAGCAGAAACAGATGGTGGACCGCGCCAAGCAGCTTGGGATCAGGACCGATGCCATATCGGTAAGCCAGGACCTGGACGGCGAGCTGACCGCCGCGGTGGCCGAAGTTGTGCTTGAAGGCCTTCGCCATATCCAGCCGCCGGTTCTCGATAAGAAGGATAACAGCTATGCCCTTGCACAGTAAGTCCGACGGGACCAAAAAATATCTCTACTTTCAAACGGAAGACAAGGGTGAGCAACAGCAGCAACAAAAGGGGAAAAGCGATCTATCAAAGGATGCCCTCGACAAATTGCTAAAGGCCGCCGGAAGGGAAGTCCTTAGAGAAAAAACACCAACGCTGCAGGAACTTGAGCAGGCCCTGCAGGGTGTCATGTCATCCAGCGCTGAAGAGCAGAACAAACAGCAGGGCTCCAAGTCCGGTGAAAGGAAAGACGAGGACGCCGACGGGCTTCCGCTGGTCAGGCAGCTGATGCAGAAAGGCTACCTCAAGGACTCTCCAAAATGGCTCAGCAACAAGGGCTTTGTCAGCATCGGAACCAAGATCCTTACCGACGTCATGAAGGCCTTGAAGGCCGGCGAGTCCGGGCTGCACGAGACCCACGATCTCGGGAGCGGGTCCATGGTCCTGGACACCAGCAAAAAGTACGAGCCGGGCGACGACATCCGGCTGCTAAACGTGCCCAAGTCGCTGCTAAACACGATCCAGCGCACGTTCAAGGAGGGCAAGGAAGTGAAGCTGCCCCTGCAGATAGACGTCGAGGATTTTGAAGAGTACGAGACCATGCAGGATGTCCGGGTGGCCGTGGTCTACTGCATCGACCTGAGCTCTACCATGCGCTACTCTACAATGTACGGCGACATTAGCCGCATAGAGGCGGCCAAACGCGCGCTCTGGGGGCTGTACCTTCTCAACCGCAAGTTCTTTCCTTCAGATTCCGTGTACATCGTGGGGTTTGGAGCGCTGGCGTCAAAGGTCCTCCCGCAGGACATACCATACCTGAAGACCTTTGAGCCAGGGTCGGACTTTTTGCACTACACCAACTACCAGGCCGCATTTCGGCTGGCCAGCAGGATACTGCAGAAGGACGGCGCGATGAACAAACGCATAGTTCTGGTAACAGACGGCCACCCAAGCGCGTGCTTTATCGACGAGGAAGGTGAGCAGGAAAAGATACTGTCGCAGAGGCCCTACTCGCACTTTTACACGCCGGACGGCGGGACGCTGGAAAACATCCGGCAGAGCCACAGCATGAACCTGGATGTCGCGTCCGGCGAGCTTGTATACCTGTGCTACAGGTACCGGCAGGTGGACCAGTACATAGGCGCAAGAACCATAATCGAGGCCAAAAAATGCCATTCCTTGAAAATAGACATCGACACCATAATGATAAGCGAGGAGGACTCGCTGCTTGGATACATCAACGAGATGGAAAAGTACGTCAAAGGAAGATCATACTACATCAATCCTGCTGAAATAGACAAGGTTCTACTCACCGACTACCTGAGCAACAAAAAACAACAGACGATCCGGGCCGGATCCTTTTAGAGTTGACAAGCTTAATATTATGAGGAATATCTGTCTTGAATAATCACCGAAAAATGCTGGCCGTTTTTGACGTTGAAGGCGTTCTCCTAGATGCCGAGTATCTGCCGGTTCTGGCCTCGCTAATGGGGCCGGAGAAGGAGAAGGAAATTTGGGACATTACCAAGGCCGGTATCCGCGGCGACATAAACTGGGAAGAGGGGTTGAAAAGGCGGGTCCACGCACTTCGCGGGATACAGTACGATGATGCAAAAAAGCTTGCAGAAAACCTTCCCATAATGCCAGGCGCCAAGGAGCTGTGCAGCGCGCTGAAAAATGCAGGCTGGAAGATGATAGCCGTTTCCGGCGGTTTTACCATCATCACTGACCGGCTGAAAGACGACCTTGGAATAGACAAGATATTCTCAAACGAGCTGATATTCAAAGACGGCAAACTACATGACGTAAAGCTGAACGTCACCTCAGACAAGGCTGCTGCCATCCGGTCCACCGTAAAGGAGTGGGGCATCCGAAAGGAGGATATTGTAGTCGTAGTCGACGGGGCCAATGACCTAAAGCTGTTCGCCCTGGCTGGTTACACAGTTGGCTTTTGTCCTGTAGAGATAGTAAAGGAAAAAGCCGATGACACGATAGAAAGGCGGGATCTGAGCATTCTTTTGCACCTGCTTGAAAAAAAGTTTGGCAAGGCAGTCCTGGCAAACACGAGCAACTAGTTTTTTTAACTCTGCATACAAGTATCCGCAATTGACCATCACGATTCTCCCAGTCAAGGTAGCCGGCGACATTGAATCTGACGACAACATCGGCCAGATGATACTCCAGTCCGCAAGGTCCGACATCAGCAGCGGCGACATAATCGTGGTTGCGCAAAAGATCGTCTCAAAGTCAGAAGGCCGCGTTATTCGTCTGCAGGATGTCCGGCCGTCAAGAAAAGCGATAAGCATCGCAGCCAAGATCCAAAAGGATCCGCGGATAGTCGAGCTGATCCTGCGAGAATCAAACGAGGTTGTTAAGCTGCAAAACGGCATACTCATCATGGAAACACGCCATGGGTTTGTCTGCGCCAATTCCGGCGTTGACCAGAGCAACCTGGCCAAAGATGACACAGCCGTCCTGCTCCCGGAAGACCCGGACAGGTCGGCAAGAAAACTGCGCAGTTTTTTCAAAAGGGCCGGGCTTGACGTTGCGGTGATAATCACCGATACCTTTGGCCGGCCTTTTCGGGAGGGCCAGACAAACGTTGCGGTGGGCCTTGCAGGATTGAGGCCTATCAAAAGCTACATCGGCAAGAAGGATATGTTTGGCAAGAAATTGCGCGTGACTGAAATCGCGGTAGCCGACGAAATAGCATCGGCTGCGGAACTTGTCATGGGCAAGTCCGGCGGCGTTCCCGTTGCGATTGTGAGGGGATACAAGTATGCAAGATCAAGATCGTCTGCACAGGACCTTGTGAGGCCAAAAAAACAGGATCTGTTCAGATAGTCAAAGGGCAAAAATTGCCACCAAGACGCCGGAAATCGGCCTAAGCAACCGAATATGGAACAGCAAATAAACATTTAATATAACGCTGTTGTCATTTTATCAGGTTCGTAAATATGAGTACGAGCAGTAACATTAGCCCAACCAAATCCATTGATGTTAGGGGACTTTACTGCCCCGAGCCGGTATTCCGCACCAAGATGGAGATTGAACGTCTGTCCATTGGTGATATTCTCAAGATTGTTGCCGATGACCCCGAGTCGGAGGAAGATATCTCGCGCTGGGTCAAGCGCAACGGCCACGAGCTTTTGGCGATAAACAAAAGCCAAAACGACCTGGAGTTTATTATCAAGAAGGCGAAATGAAATGACAACGGTAGCAAGCCCTGACGTGGTGCAGCGTATCGGACAGACTCCACTGGTGGAGTTGACTACCTTTTCTACCAAGAAGGTAAAGCTTTACGCCAAACTCGAGTGGCACAACCCCTTTGGCTCGGTAAAGGATAGGGCCGCCTACTGGATGATCAAGGATGCTGAAAAGAAGGGTATCCTGAAAAAGGACAAGAGCATCATAATCGAGCCGACGTCCGGAAATACCGGCATTGCCCTGACAGGGATTGCTGCCGCCCTTGGCTACAAGGTAGAGATCGTGATCCCAGAAAAGGTGAGCGACGAGACCAAGCAGATACTGCGACACCTTGGGGCCACGCTTCATGAGACCTCTGACGACCTCTGCCCCCGTGTGGGGTCTGGGACGGATCAGAGCATTGCCCTGGCAAAGGCCATCTCAAAACCGCGGCCTGATATTTACTACATGCCAAACCAGTACGAAAACGATGCCAATTTCATGGCGCACTATGAAAGCACGGGGCCAGAGATCTGGAAGCAGACTGGTGGCAAGATAACCCACTTTCTTGCTGGATGCGGCACCGGGGGAACCATAACCGGCACTGCCACGTTCCTGAAGGAAAAGAACAAAAACATCAAAGTGATCGCTATACAGGCGCAAAAGAACCACCTCCTGCAGGGTCTTAGGAACTTTGAAGAGTCTGCAATGCCAGAGGTGTTCAAGAGGCGGGTCGGCGTCGTTGACGAGTGGATGACTGCCACCAACAAGGATTCGTTTGATGCAGTCAGGATGCTTGCTGAAAAAGAAAGCCTGTTTGTGGGGCCCTCCTCTGGCTCTGCCATGACCTGCATGATGAAAACCGCTGAAAAGATAGACGAAGGCGTCGTGGTCGCAATATTCCCGGATGATGCAAGAAAGTTCAAGAGCCTCTACGTGAGGGAGGGGATATTTACCGAACAAGAGTACGACAACAACATGAGCAAGGCCAAGCACATGTCAAGGCTGGCCTACAGCCTGCCCTAGGCCTTTTTCCTAGATATTCTGTTTTCTGACAGCCATCTCTCGACATCGACGGCAGCCATGCACCCAAAGCCCGCAGCGGTGACAGCCTGCCTGTATCTGTGGTCGTGCACATCGCCGGCTGCAAACACTCCCTCTACGCTGGTCTTTGTGTGGTTCTTTAGTACAATGTAGCCCTTGTCATCCGTCTCCAGCTGTCCTTTAAAGATGGCCGTGTTTGGTTCATGGCCTATTGCAACAAACAGGCCGCCGGCCCTGACGGTGGCCTCTTTTCCGGTATTGATGTCCTTTACCAGAACTGTTGTAACTTTCTTGTCTCCTTTGATGTCTGAAATCGCGCTGTTCCACATGAACTCGATCTTTGGGTTTTCCATCGCTTTTTGCTGCAGTATCTTGCTTGCACGAAGCGAATCGCGCCTGTGGACTATTTTGACTGACTTGCCAAACTTGGTCAGAAAGGTCGCTTCCTCTATGGCAGTGTCTCCGCCGCCCACCACGACAATGTCCTCGCCCTTGAAGAACGGGCCGTCGCAGGTTGCGCAGTACGATACGCCCTTGCCGCCGAATTTCTGCTCGGAGTCCAGACCCAGCTTGCGCGGCGAGGCCCCGGTGCATACTATGACGGCCTCAGCCTCGTAGGTGGTGGAATGAGTGGTTATCTTAAAAGGCCTCTTTTTGAAATCAACTTCAATAACTTCATCGTCTGTAATGACGGCCCCAAAACGCTCTGCTTGCTGCCGCATGTTCATCATCAGTTCAGGACCAAATATGCCGCTTGGAAAGCCGGGGTAGTTCTCCACCTCGCTTGTGGTCATCAGCTGGCCTCCCGGCAGGGTGCCGGAAATTATCAGCGTGGAAAGCCTAGCCCGAGACGTATAAACTCCGGCAGTGTATCCTGCGGGGCCCGACCCGATGATAACTACATCGTAATCCTTTTGATTGGCAACGGATGATTCGGCTTCGGACAAGTCAGGTTGACAAATTACAATAGCCTCTTAATAATCCGTTCGGAGCCAGTTTCAGACCCGGACATTCTGAATAATACGGAACAAATTCCTGGAAGAGATGCAAATTATTGACAACAGTCTGCTGGCAGTCATGACCTTTTAGCATGAAGCAGTCTGCGGTTGAATTTGTTTGCAATCCTTTGATGTTTTAAGCAGAGGGCCGGATTTTCAATCTGCGTCCTGATAAGGTCTTCTTGCCAGTGCGCGTTGAATAGCCTGCACTGGCTGTTTTCGCAAAAAGCTTGGCCGTCTGTGATAAAAAAGAAGATCGCCTGCAGGACATACCCGGCAGCCGCAGCAGTCATCCTGCTGTCGTTGTAGTCTATGAAACGGCCGGCAAACCTCCTCTTCAGGCCCTGAATGTCAAGGCCGCCGATCTGTGCAAGGTAAAACTCCCTTGGCTTGGCCGGTGCTTCTACTATGCCTGCAGTCGAGATGATGGATGGGGTGCCGCAGATGATGGCCCGGCCGTGGTAGCGCCAATCCTCTTCATCAAACGTGCAGGTCAAAAGGTCGGTAAAAATCACGTGCAGATGCTCAAGACCGTTCTCTTTTTCCGGGATCATTTGCGCTAAAATCCGCTGCAATACAAAGCCGTCGAAAAGCTGGACTCCGTACGCACGCTCCTTTGGTTGCTTTTCAAACGGAGTTTTTGTATCTGATATTTCTGATGGCTGGATGATCTCCAGACTAGACCAGTGCTCAAGGAACGGCGGCCTGATGTCTATGCTGAATACAGGAAAGATGCTGGCAACCTCCTTTGCCACATTGTCAATATCTATCTGGCCGGAAGCATCGCTGTAAAGATGGATGTAGCGTATATCCAACACAAAAAAGGAAGAAGAGACGGTATTTTACTTTGCCTTGATCTTTGGCGGGTTGGGCGTCTCTTTGAGCTTGCCCAGTGCTACTTCTGCGGCCTTTTTGCCGGAGAACAGCATCGCTCCAAAGGTCGGACCCATCCTTGGAAGGCCATGGGTTTCAGTGACGGACATGCCGGCAGCTATCAGGCCTGGGAAGACCTCGCCGGTGTAGTTGACCACTGCATCCTCGCTGCCCTCGACCCACATCGGATCCATTCCCTTCCACTTGACGTACCCTCTGTCCATCAGGCGCTTGACAGCCACAGAATCATGGCCTGAAGCATCGATGACCAGCTTGCTTTCAAGGGCCACCGGGTCGACACAGGTGATGTTCCTTGGCAGGGCAGACACTGGCATCCAGTTAACTACTACACCGCAGACGCGCTTGTTTCTAAGCACAAGGTCGTCGAACTTGGTCAGCTGCAGGAACCTTACCCCGGCGTCGCAGGCTGCTGCAATGAGCTTTGAGCATGCGTGCGGGCCCCATGTTGCGTAAAGGCCGTCGCTTATCTTGCGGTATGGGACACCCAGCTCGTCCCAGACCTTCTGGGCCGGCGCCCTGACCGTCACCGGGTTCATCATGTATCCGCCAACCCAGTAGCCGCCGCCAATGTAGTTATTCTGCTCAACAATTAATGTGCGCACTCCGGCCTTTGCAAGCTCTCTTCCAGCCATCAGTCCTGCGGGGCCAGCTCCTATGATGATGACATCAGAATCCACGAACTCGTTCATGGTCTCGTTAAACATCTGGGCTATCGTTCTAGTGATCTCTTTCTCACTCGCATCGGAAAATATCTTGGCCATACGGGTAGCTGACTGGGCTGGATATTAATAGATTGTCAGAAAAATTTCCGGTTGTACAGGGTGAGATTTTCAGGTAAACATCTTGACAAAGTTCGAGTAAGACTCGCGAATCCTGTACTTCTTGGCGGGGTTCTTGAACCCGTAGGCGTTTATGGCCTCCGTGGCTTTCTTGACGTTTACGCCTTTTGCCATGGCCGCGCGGACTATATCGAACAAGACGTTGCCGGCGTTGGCGCCGTCACTTGTGCGCAGCGTCAGGTCCATGACAATGTTGCTGCCAAGGAATCCCTCGCTTACCATCCAGTAGTAGCTGTTGCGAGAATCTCCAAGAAAGTCCGTGTATTCGGTCGTGCCTGCCACAGATTCAAACTTGTATGGCACTTCCAAGCCTATCGCGCCGGTCTTCATGGAACGCTTGGCCATCTTGATCCTCTCATCCATGGTCTTACGCGTTTCTTCGCTGCCGCCTACGTCCAGCTGATAGCTCTTCTTTATGTGGACGCCGCGCTCTACAATGAAGTCCATCATGCCCTTGTGGAAGGCAGTTCCGCCAAACTGGCTCAGCAGGTCATCGCCGGCAAGAACCAGTTTCTTTTGTGCAAACTTGCCTGCCAGCGCAGCATTGGTTGCTATCTTTGCTGGCGAGCTGTTGACAAACGCCGCTCCGGCCTGGAGTGCAGCTTGAGCATATGCTGCAGATGTCTTGTCCATCCCAGATGAGATCAGGTTAAGAACTATATCGGCGTTGGAATCCTCCAGCTGCCTGCCAAATTCAGCCGGGGACGTTGTGTTGGACTGACCGTTTGGCTTGTCAAGCAAAAGTCCCGGCATGACGGTTACCTTCGACGATTTCACATCGCGGTATTTTCTGGTGCTTTGCGTTGCGACCTGCGCCAGGTTCTTGCCCACCTTTGCGGGGTTGACGTCAAAAGCCGCGACTATCTTTATGTCGGAAGGCTTGAAGCCTGCCACCTTCTGGTGCCAGAGGCCAACAGTATTCTTGCTATTGCTGTAATAATCGACACCCTGAACAAAAGTAGCTCCAACGTTGCCTACTCCGATAACGGCAACCCTGATCTCTGCCATCAGAGACGCAATAATTTTGGTGTAGATTTAATCTTTTGCTGGCTTGCTGACCGGGCCGCTCCGTACCTTCATGTCTATCTTGGATATCATGTCGATAAGGGGCTGCTTGTTGGCGTTGAGGTATTCCTGGCCCTTGTCCCGAAGCCTTATCTGGGCCAGCCTGAGGTCGCGGTGCTCATCAAAGAACTGCTCTATCATGGCGCTTCCGTGCTTGGCCGGGCTTATCAGCTCATCAAATGTTTCCTTGGTCGCCGCAAGGTCGCCGCGCTCAACGGCTTCCCTGGCCCTGCCCAGGACCTCGCTGATGTCTTTTAACTGCTGCACCGGCGCGGAGATCTGTTTGCCGCCCAAAAGGCCGACACGCTTTGTGACACCGACCTTGTCGGCAATATCTTTGGTAAGCTCAAAGTATTCTTCCATGCCGGTGATGTTCCTCTTCTCCCTTCTGCTCAAAAGGCCCTTCATCGAAAGGCGCATGATGGCGTCCTCGACTTCGACCTTGTCGATGCCGGTGACCCAGACTATCTTGCCGACGTAATCGTAACCCTGCCTGATGGACTCGAGGACCACGACTTCAACGATACGCCGGAACCCTTCCTCTGCGCGGGCGGTCTCAAAATCCCTGTCCTTGACTGCCTTTCTGGCGTTGGCGATGTCTATCTCGATGGATCGCTTCAGTGCCTCCAGGCCGTCGTCCACCTTGCCATTGAGGGTCATGTAGCAGGCCTTGTTGTACCACGACATCCCGTCATTGGGGTTGATGTCGATGGCCTTTTCGCAGCACTCGATGGCCTTGTCATAATTCTTCAGCTTGTAGTATGCCAGACCCTTGAGGTTCCAGGCTTCAGCGTTGTTGACGTCGATCTCAAGAGCTCTGTCGTAAGAGGAAATGGCAACGGTGTACTCGTTTAAATGGAAATGGGAGTAGCCTTTCTTTACCCAGGCATCCACGAACAGCGGGTCGATCCTGAGGGCCAGCTCAAAGCTTCTGATGGCATCAAGCATCTTGTCGTTGGACATGTGGTTGAGACCTCTCTTGAACAGGTCCCGCTTCTGAAAATCTGAATCGCTATAACTATAATCGGTCTTTTCCTCCACACGTTCTTCGGAAGGGCTCTCTTTTTCCTTGCCCCTTCCAAACAGCTTGCCCATTGAGCTAGATGACCCTGTTCGAGGATAAATAGATTATGATATGGCAGCAACGAGGCTTCATATTTATACCCTGTCCGACGGATCAGTTGCATGGAAGGCAAACCGGACAGGATCGAGTTCCGCATACTGGATTATTCAGTCGAGGGGGACGATACCGTGTCTTTCAAGCTGGAAGACGGGACCGTGGTCAGGGTTAAGGTTTCCCTTGACCGGGCGGGCGTTGCAACGAACTACAAAAACCCCGATGGCACGGCGCATTACGCCGTCAACACCTCGGTCAAGGTTTTCGTGATACCCTACGACAGGCGGTTCACCATGGCCAGGAACAAGGTTGAGGGCGCCGTCAAAGAATTGCATGAAAAACATGAAACGCCAAGCCACATAGGCTAAGTCAAACTTTAAATCATATTCAAAAAGTAGCTTCCAGTAAATGCAGAATCTTGCCCTGATCAAGCTTGGCGGGTCGGTAATCACCTTCAAGGATCAGGCCCTTAAGGCTAACATGGAAGCCATAGACGGGATTTCAAAAGCCCTGGCCGGGCTTGATGTCCCGGTAATAGTCGTCCATGGCGGCGGCTCTTTTGGCCATCACTGGTCTGTCCAGTACGACATGCACACAAAACCCGATGCATATGATCCGCACGGAGTTTCTGTGGTGCATGAATCCATGATAACGTTAAACCAGATAATTGTCAACTCGATGATCAGGTCGGGCATGAACCCGTATTCGGTTGCGCCGCCGGCCTTTACCACCGGCCACAGGCCTATACCTTCAAAGATAAGGCAGCTTTACGTGATGGCAAAATCCAAGGTCACTCCAGTCACTTTTGGCGACGTGGTCCACGTTGAAGGAAGCAAGTATTCCATTCTGTCCGGCGACGCGCTGATGTCTGTTCTGGCCCGGGTGCTCCGGCCGTCCAAGGTTGTCTTTGCCACAAACGTGGATGGAATCTACAAGGACATGCAAACCAAAGAACTGGTCAGAGAGCTCAAGCTGAGCAGGGCAGGCAAGATAGAATTTTCAAAGGTGGCCGGCGCCGACGTCACCGGCGGAATGCAGCGCAAGGTCAAGGAAGCATTTAAGATTGCATCCCTTGGATTAGATGTGATGCTGATTAACGGGCTCAAGCCGGATCGCATTTCCCAGGCCGTGACCGGCAAGCTAGAAATGGGCACGATGGTGAAGGGGAGAAGATAGGTGCCTGACACGTCGGACGTTCCTTCTGACATCGAGCTGATAAAGCAGCGCAAAAAAGACGGCATAGAGATTCCGCTGCAAAGGGATGTCCAGGCCCGGACCACTACTTTACTGGAATGTGTCCGGCTGGTGCACAACGCGCTGCCGGAACTGGACCTAGACGAGATAAACCTGTCCACCACGTTTCTTGGGCACCGGTTTTCTGCGCCCATAATCATAGACTCCATGACCGGCGGCACGGATGAGGCCACCATCATAAACGGCAGGCTTGGGGAGCTGGCCGAAAAGTTTGGCTTTGGAATGGGGCTTGGAAGCCAGCGGGCCGGCCTGAAAAGCGAGGAGCTTGCGGCCACCTATGCCATAGCCAGGAAGAACGCTCCAAACGCATTTCTCATAGCAAATATCGGCGGCGCTCAGCTGGCAAAGGGCCTCTCGATTGATGAGGCAAGAAAGATAGTAAAGATGATCCGCGCCAACGCGCTTGTGGTGCATCTGAACACTTTGCAGGAGCTGGTCCAGCCGGAAGGCGAGCCAAAGTACCGTGGAGTTCTGGCCAAGATAACCGAGCTGGCAAAGAGCATGGACATTCCAGTAATAGTCAAGGAAGTGGGGGCCGGCATATCCCGCGAGGTGGCTGTTAACCTGGAGATGGCCGGCGTCTCTGCCATCAACGTGGCTGGATCCGGCGGCACCAGCTGGGCTGGCGTAGAAAAGCTGCGGGCCGAGACTGCAAACAACAGCCTTAAAAAACATCTTGGCGAGATGTTCTGGGACTGGGGAATACCCACCGCCGCAAGCCTCATCGAGGTAAGGCGCGCGGTGAAACTGCCCATAATCGCCTCTGGCGGCCTGCGCAACGGACTTGAAGTGGCAAAGTGCATCGCCCTTGGAGCAAACATGACGGCCATGGCCTACCCGTTTCTCAAGACAGCGGCAAAGTCAAGGGAAGACCTGTTCGAGTTTGCAGATACCGTTCTTGCGGAACTTCAAAGCGCGATGTTCCTGGTGGGCGCAAGAAATATTCAGGCCCTTGCCAGCTCAAGGTATATATTGACAGGTGCTTTAGCACAAGAGGTTAGCCGTACATGAAGGCAAGCAGCATCAAAAATGAGCTGGAGTCATGTGCCTCTACGGTAAACAATTTTCTGGTCGCCCAGCTTGATGGCAAGCCCAAGGAATTGTATCAGGCATCATCTCATTACATCCGGACAGGCGGCAAACGCCTGCGGCCGTTCATGGTTATCAAGAGCTGCGAGCTTCTCGGCGGCAGCATCAAGCGAGCGTTGCCAGCCGCCGCTGCTGTTGAGCTTGTGCACAACTTTACCCTTGTCCATGACGATATAATGGACAACGATGAGATGCGGCACGGCGTCGCAACCGTCCACCGGTATTACGGGTTGCCGCTGGCAGTTCTTGGCGGCGACATTCTGTTCTCAAAGGCATTTGAGATTCTTGCTTCCAACGCTAGCAAGGCCGGCGTCGAATACGAGGCCATAACTGCCATGGTGGGCAAGCTGGCCACGGCATGCACCATAATCTGCGAGGGTCAGGCTACCGATATTGATTTTGCCTCAAACACCAAATTCCCAAGCGAGTCGCAGTACGTCGGCATGATAAGCAAAAAAACTGCTGCGCTGTTTGAGGTATCATGCGCCCTTGGAGCGCTGTCAGCTCCGCATCCTTCTGACAGGGACGTGGAGAACCTTTCCTCGTTTGGCCGGAACATCGGGATAGCGTTTCAGCTGGTTGATGACCTGATCGGAGTCGTCGGAGACCCAAAAGTCACCGGCAAGGCTGCCGGCAACGATATCCGGGAGGGCAAAAAGACCCTTCCCATCCTGCTGGCGCTTAAAAAGACAAAGGGCGAGGAAAAGGACAAGATCCTCAAAGTGCTGGGTTCCAAAAGCGCCTCGGCGGCAGAGATAAAGGAAGCCGTCAAGGTCGTTTCAGACACTGGCATCGATGAAGATGTAAGGAACACTGCAAGGCGGCACATGCAAAGGGCGCTTGAATCCGTCGAGGAGTACGGCGACTCTGACGCCAGACGCGCCCTGGTCTTTTCGGCAGATTTTATCGTCGGCAGGAGTCTGTAAAAGTGCCGCTTGAAGAAGAAATTGAAAATCTCATCAGGATAATTGCGCTGAAGAATTCTGTAGAGCACGACGGCAAGGCCCAGGCCGATGCCGTGATAGCCAAATTCATCGGGTCCCGGCCAGACAAGCGCAGCACCATCAAGACGCTGATCCCGGAGATACGCTCCATAGTGCAGTCGATAAACAGCATGCCCCTGGCTGAACAGACCTCCATGCTGGAAAGGCTTGCACCGGAACAGCTCGTCAAAAAACAGGCTGCCGAGTCCGCGCCCGGCCTGCCGCCGCTTGAAGGCGCGATAATGGGCCAGGTTGTCACAAGGTTCCCGCCGGAACCAAACGGCTATCCGCACATTGGCCATGCCAAGGCCGCCATCATCGACGAAGAATATGCACGGATGTACAACGGCAAACTAATCCTGAGGTTTGATGATACAAACCCGCTCAAGGAAAAACTGGAATACTATGATGCCATCCGCGAGGGCCTGGACTGGCTTGGGGTAAAGCCGGACATTGTAAAGAACACCTCCGACGATATCTCGCTTATCCATGATTATGGGCGCAAACTTGTGGAGCTTGGAGGCGCGTACGTTTGCACATGCAGCCAGCAGACCATGCGCGACCTTCGTGCAAAGGGGCTGCCCTGCGACTGCAGAAAGGAGCAGTCCGAAGCCCTGAGCCGGCTGGAAAAACTGTTCAGCGGGTCTTACGAGCAGAACGCGGCCATCATCCGGTTCAAAGGCGACATGGCTGACCAGAACACTGCCATGAGAGATCCAACGCTTTTCAGGATAATAGAAGGCGATCATCCAAAACTTGGCAACAAAATCCGGGTCTGGCCCACGTACGACTTTGCCGCACCGATAGAGGACAGCCTGGACGGCGTTACCCATGCCATGAGGACCAAGGAATACGAGCTTAGAAACGAGCTGTACTTTGCCATACTGGACCGGCTTGGGCTCAGAAAGCCAGTGATGATAGAATTCTCAAGGCTAGAGTTTGAGGGCATACCGGTTTCAAAGAGAAAGATAAAACCGCTGATTGAAAGCGGCACCATAAAAAGCTGGGACGATCCGCGGCTTCCAACCCTCTCTGCGTTCCGCCGCCGTGGCTTTGTTCCTGAAGCCATCCGCAGGTTTGTCATATCCCTTGGAATCACGCTTGCAGAGACAAAGCCCCCGTTTGAGGCCCTCGAAGCATACAACAGGAAGGCTATCGATCCTGTATCCATGCGACTGTTCTTCGTAAAAGATCCTGTACAACTGCACGTAGAAGGGGCAATGGCGATGGAAGTCGTGCTCAAGAACCACCCCACGGATGCGGCGCTTGGGTCCAGAAAGATCCAGGTTTCAGACCGCTTCTACATATCCTCTGATGACGCGTCAGGCCTCACTGTAGGCGATGAAATACGGCTCATAGAACTTTACAATATCAAGATAACCAGAATTGAAAGAAAGGATGGGCTGGTCTCATCGATAACGGCCATGCCCAGCGGCAGCGAAATCCGGCAGTCCATGCCCAAAATCCAGTGGGTTGCAAAGGAAGATATATTTGACCTTCAGGTGCTAACCCCCAAGCAACTGTACATCGGTGAGGATTACAACACGAACAGTCTCGAAGTGGTAAAAGGAGTCGCGGAATCATTCATGTCAGGCTTGAAGCATGGCACGGTCGTGCAGTTTGTCCGGTTCGGTTTCTGCCGGATAGACGCAGACGGCACAGCAATATTCACGCACAGGTAAATGGGGCATGAAGATAGCAAGAATAAACAACACAAAGGTAAAGGAAACCTATGCTATTGTCTCTGATGACGGCAAGAGCCTGGTCACCCGTCAGGAAATTCAGGAACAGACGGGCATACCGGTGCCGCCCAGCATCAAGGACTTTATGTTCAAAGGCTGGCTAGACGAGGTAAGGCAGCAAAAGGGCAACCTGCAGTACAAGCACAAGGTAAGCGACGTCGAGCTATTGGTGCCCATCCCAAACCCGCCAAAGATAATCTGCCTTGCGTTCAACTACTTTGACCACGCCAGAGACGCCGGGCTGACTCCTGCAGACGAGCCTGTAATATTCATGAAGCCCCGGACTGCCCTGAACACGCCGTTTAGAGATGTGATCTGCCCGTCGTTTGTAAACCGGCTTGATTACGAGGCTGAACTGGCCGTGATAATCGGCAGGGACACGAAAAAGATATCGGAAGAAAATGCCCTTGACTGCGTTTTTGGATACATGATATTCCACGACGTCTCGGCAAGGGACATCCAGTTCAAGGACAAGCAGTTCACCCGTGGAAAGGGGATAGACACCTTCGCACCCTGCGGACCGTGGATAACCACAAAAGACGAGGTGCCCGACCCTCAAAACCTGCAGATAGTAACAAAAGTCAATGAGGAGATCCGGCAGAATTCGTCTTCCAACAACATGGTGATCTCCATCAGAAGGATAATCTCTGCGCTGAGCAGAACCATGACCCTTGAAGCCGGGGACATCATATCCACCGGAACGCCGGCCGGCGTGGCCATGTCCATGAAAGAACCGCGGTACCTAAAGCACGGAGACATCGTTGAAATATCCATAGAACGGCTTGGAACCATAAGAAACCGCATTATCTTCCAGTGACTGTCTAAAGGCTGACCTGGCAAAGAAACATGATTTAAAAGGAAACTTGGCCGATCTTTTGTCGTGTATGAACGCTTTGCAATTCCGTACCTTGTGTTCAAGTCTAAAAAAATGTAAGGGGGTTACTGCGTGACAGTAACCGTTCCTCTCATGTAGGGGTGTATCATGCAAAAGAAGTTGTACGTCCCTTCTTTGTCAAACGTTATCTGCTTTGATTCGCCGTGTGCAAGTACGCCTGTGTCAAAGATGTTGTTTGGTGACGGTTGTGCATTGCTTGGGTCTGCATCGGTGCCAGTTACAGTATGCATGACAAAGTCGTCATTTCTGATGGTGACTGTGCTTCCAGCCTTGACCGTCAGGTTCTGCGGACCAAAGTAAGGTGCTGCCTGCCCCAGTATGGATATCTGGTTTGGCACGGAGGTTGATGCTGTCGCGCTAACACTGGCGACGCCATCTTCAACTACCAATACCTTGAACCTGGCGCTTGCATGCCCGTATTGAACATCGGATACCGGAAGCGAGTTTGTGGCAATGTCCACAAGGTAAAAGCCGGTAGTCGGAAATACCGTCGTTACTGCTATTTCACCGGTGTGTCCATGGTATGCCCCATTCATCGGCATCATCGGGCTGCCAGCTTCGGCGGAATCCGTCAGCGCAAAGGCGCCCTGCTGTATCTTGATGAGTGCGTCTGGGTGCATGATGTTCTTGCCGGTTGCAGCATCTCTGACATTAAGTATCAGTGTGGTGGGCTGCCCCGCGACAACTGTGAAGGGATTGGTGGAAAGCTCCAGTTCAACATCCTTGCCCATGTCGCTTGTTATGGTCTTGATGCCGCCCTGGCTTGCTACGTTGACGATAAAGTCATGGCTCCTTGAACCAAAGAAGAATGTCTGGTCGACTTCGGGGCTTTTCATCGGGTCGCCTGACTTGAAGATGCGGGTAAGGGCTTCCTTTGGCACGTCCATTCCCATCATCTTGGGTCCCAGCGATGACATCTGCACTGTAACGGTGTTCTTGCCAGGCTGCAGGAAAGCATAATCAAAGCTTTCAATGCCCATGTGCGAATGAGACGTGGATGTCTTGTAAACTTGCTTCCCATCTGGGTCCTTTATGATGATGGCCCAGTCAACGTGTGACAGCGGAGCGCCAGAAGCAGTGTCGGTTATCTTGGCCGTCATGTTGACTCGGTCCACCGCGTGAACCTCATTTGGCGTTACCTCAAAAGAGACTGTTACACCATCAAGGTTCACTGTCTGGGGTTCGTTTGTCGGCACTGTAGCCGGCGTGTTGTCTGCAGATGCATGCTGGATATGTGGAAGCGTGGCGTTTGTACCTGTCTGCGTTATGGCAAACAGGCTTCCAGTCAGCATTACCGCAGAGACAACAACGGCTATGGCCAGTTTGTTGTTAAAAATCGCGGAATTCATTGTAGACGAGTTTGGGAGAAAATTATGTATGCATTGCCCAGAACAGTTTGAAATGTCTTTTAACCGTTAAATGAAAAGTGACTCTTTGGAAGATGTCTGTAAAAAAGTAGATGGTGATTCAAACAATCTGCATCGACTTTCAGCCTCTGTGATCTCGATTTTTGGTCTATACAACAGTTCAACATCCGGTTCAATAGTTGGGGCATATGCTTATCACTATAAATCAGCACACGATACCTGAAGTGGAAAAGCCAAAGAAGAGACAGGTTCAGGCTCAAGAACAACGGGGAGAAGAAACGGAACACGATTGCAGGTGCTGTTGTGATCATTAGACTCAACGCGCCTTGTTCATCGCCCGCCCGAAAGCCAGGATGGCCGGTAGGGCATTTTTTTCCATACTTTTGCAGTTCTTGAGAAAACAGGGACCTGGACATGGCATGAAAGTCATAATGCATGATCGGCTGTCAAGAAAATAATCATTTAATTACGCATCAAATCAGAACCGATCGGTACAGTTCATGACCGAAACAAGGACGATGGCTGCAAAGACATTCTTTGCCAGATTAAACGAAGGCAGAAGGGAATGGCTGACAGCCGACCAACTGGTCATTGGATGCGAAGAATTCTTCAGACTAAACAACTTTACAAGCATCGAGCATAACCGGGAGTTTGAGGCCAGTCTGCCGTTTACCTCCCCTGTCGTGGGCTCTGATGGCCGGCAGACTATTGCAACCATGTTTCGGCCGCGGCTGGACAAATACGACATGAACTTTCTTGGATCGCTCGAATCAACCCTTTATGCTATGCTGGATAACTATGAAAACTCTACCCTTGCCCTGGTCACCGATTCACTGTCGTACAATCCCATTACCCGGGCCGAGGATCTGGGCGTCGCATTAGAAAACCTGATGGACGAGGGCATGTACCTTTTGTTCATAAATGGGAGGTCGGGATTTGCGCTTTTTGACGAGTACAAGAAAATCTCGATGCCCGTGATGGTTCTTGAAGAAGGTC
>JBBISN010000003.1:0-21208 GCA_037441265.1 Nitrososphaera sp.
TGGCTTCGAAGGTTTGAATCGAACTATGATAGGATTGAAAGAATTACGTGCTGAGGTTGAAGGTGAAATCCGCATCGTTTGAATCGAACTATGATAGGATTGAAAGATAATTTCGTGGAGGAATTGAACAGAAAATCAAGCGTGGTTTGAATCGAACTATGATAGGATTGAAAGTTCTAAAATAATTCGCGTCGCCGACGTCGTTATTAATGTTTGAATCGAACTATGATAGGATTGAAAGAAGCTTGAATCGGCTGTAGCACAGGACAAGGGGGATGGCTAGTTATCAACAGCTAACCTAATATGCCGCATTACCGCATACGTGTTACCCATGACTACAAAAGTGCTTCATTGGGACGAAGAGGACACTTTGGCATTGGAACAGTTCAAAGCTGATCTTGCAGCTGGTAAAGTCGAGACCGTTTTGGTGACACGAGAGAACCTCCGAGAGATCATTAACAGAGAAGCATAAAAGTTGTGGCAAGTCCGATTAGATCAGACGGTTATTAAGTATATAGCGGTACTCCGCCAGACGTCCATGATTCCTACATAAATGCCATAGATAGTGTTTTTGAATTTGCCGAAATGTGCGATAAGCATCCTATCACTATTTGTGCTGGCGGATTTCTTGTCGAAGTAAAAGGACAAGACGCGGCGTTGCGTTGCATGATAGACGAAGATAAACACGAGTTTTACATCTTTGGAATCAAGTTCCTAAAGTAGGAATTATGGGATTGAAGCATCAGTGTAATTCTGTGTTATTGTGTGTGATGCATTGTCGTCCGTTTAAATAATCAGCACCAGAAGTATCAGTGCATATACCAGCAAGTCGTAAACTCGGTTGGCCGGTCCCAAGCACAGAACCGTGCGGTTCTGCCGGCCACTATCTTTTGACCGCAATATCTGAGACAATTGCCGTAATCAAGAATTATTAAACGGGCTGGTGCTGGGAAAAACAAGATCTATGCCGGAAACCCGGAAGTCGAATCTAGCACTCTCTATAGACAAGGCAGTATATCTGGAGATGCAGAGGGAGGCGGACCTGTCAGGAATCAGCTTAAACACCCTTGTTAACCAGGTTTTGAACCAGTATGTTTCAGTTTATCGTGTCCTTGACGCCGAAAAGTGCATGTCCGTGCCAGGCAGCGCGTTTTCCTTTCTCCTAGAGATCTGCGATGAAAGTCAATTCTCTGAAATAGTCAAGCGGTTTCTCTTTGACACTATTCTGCTGATTCAAAGGGCCGACGAACGCACCATCACCCTTGAAGAAATTGTAGAGTTCTTTGAAGGATACGGATCACTCCTTGGCTGGTACACGCATTTTGAACACTACAAGGATTCCGACGGATATACGAACCTGGTGTTTGGCCATAACCACGATTCAAAATGGTCAAAAGTCATTGGCATCGCTGTGTCAGATTTGATTGAAAAGTTATTTCATCTCTCCGGCAGGTACCTCCCAAGTCCAAGCCTGGTAACAGTGAAAATTCTAACTCAATGAATGAGGCATGACTGGCACAAAATCAAGTCCTGCGGGTAAAAGAAAGCGTACACATGATAAGAAAGTCAACATTACGTTCTCTGTTACCGAGTCTGCTCTGGCAGAGCTAAAGAGAGCGGCCCATCTTCACGACATGACCATCAGCCAAAAAATAAACTTCCTGCTGCTAAAGAACATGTCGTTTCAGAGGCAAGTCATAAAAAACAACGGTGTTCATCTGCCAGCAGAGCCGATACATTCCCTCCTCAAAACCGTGGATGAAGAAAAAGCAGTACAGTTTGTTGAAACCAGCATTCTTGAAGTGGCGTCCTAGCGACTGGCAGAAAGTTTCAAGTCGCTGGCTGTCAGAGAGCTTGAACAATTATTCCAAACTCACATCCTGTGGATCGGATTCTATACTGACTTTAAATTTCAGGAAACAGGCGGGGAAGTGACGTTTGTATTTGCACACGATTTTGGAATGCACTGGTCCAGGATCCTTGCAGAAGCGTTGAGCCGGTGCGTAAAGGAGCTTACTGGCAAGACATCGACATACCGGATTTACCCTGCCTCGGTGGTGCTTACCCCCTGCCCATGGAGGAAGTTACAGAAGTGCTGACAGGGACGCAAAATGCGGTTCGCAGAGGCGTAAGGTTCATGTCCACCGTAAAGAAAAAAATGGATCTGTGTTACGACGCGAACGCCCCGTCTATCGTTGTCGACCTTCAAGACTATGGAAACGGGTATCTTGGCGTAAGGGCCCGAGGTGGCAAGATAAGGGTGATCACGGAAATCAACAAGGACAATCTGCAATATTGCAAGCGATTGATGGAAATTGTAGACGAACTGCGTCATCTGGGCGGCGTCAAAGGCGGCATGGCTGTCAGCGAATCAGAATACATGGCCACAGCAGCCCCCCTTGAGGGCTCTACGCCGCTGGTACATGTTCTATACAGCAACGTGAGGCAGCTTGTGCTTCACCAGCAGGCCATATTTGACTTGTTATGGGACAAGGCATCGCCTGCCGCAGAAAGAATCCGTGAAATAGGGGAATAAAGCCGCAAACCACAGTTAAAGGCTGGTTCTAAACGTCGTTGGCACCAGCGCTCCTGACTGTCTCTCATAAAGAGTTCCAGCAAGTCGAGCATTATGCAAACCTGTGTAAATCAGTGCAATCCTTTGTTCGCTTCTTATATAATTGCAAAAGTTTTCCTTTGTTATGTCTGGCTTGAAGGGTAATACCAAATCTGTGGGATAAAAATTGACTCTATCATATTTCAAGCCTCTAGCAAGCGAAGATGAGATGGACGATGTAATGACGAAATCTGCCAAGCAGGTATGCTTTTCAAGCGGCATTAATTTCCTGGATCTTTCCCTGCGCGTGAAAATAGCAATCACGCGTTACCGCTGCGATAGGTGCAAAAGCCAGCCCTTGTATCATCTGGATCTGGAGTGTTTTAACAGACCGAAATGCGGCCTGTGCGGCCTGAGAGTCAAGATAGGCGGGCGCTCAAAATATTCCAAGATCAGAAAAGAGCTTGCTATCTTGATGAATCAGTTGAGACGAAATGAAGTCCTGTAGGACTTGTGGAACAGAGCTGTCGCCCCAAAAAACATGCGCGGTGTGCAATGAACATGATGCATGGATATGCGAAAAATGCGGCAAAGCCGAAGACTCTACACACATGCACACTTAATTTCTCACGGGACACTCTAACAGTGACAAGTAATGGTGTCTGCAACCCGCCCGGGATAACTCTGTGGCGCCGTGCAAGGAAACAAAGTTATTTTCCGGCGGAAAAACCCCGTTCAAATAGGATGACGTTACTTCAGATCAGCTGCTCCGCAGTCTTGGGCTAAACATTTATTTTCTGCTTGATTTTGCTTTACTGATGCGCCGCTGTAGCTCAGCATGGTAGAGCAAATCCAAAAGCGCGATATTGTGCTTTGAAGCTCAACTGGCTGTTAACCAGTGGGTCATCAGTTCGAGTCTGATCAGCGGCGCCACTTTCATCACGATAGCTTTATAGCATTTGGTGACCGCAAAAGAATTATCATTTACGTGACATGACGCCTTGGCCAAAGACATCGATTCCAGTTCTGAAAACAGGATAGAAGAGCAGCTAAAGGGCAAGACCCTGCTGGTCTACACGTACATGATAAAAAGAAAGGAGCCCGTTGGCGTCCGGGAAGTGCAGCGCGATCTAGAGTTCTCAAGCCCAAGCGTAGCCAACTACCACATTGAAAAACTGGTATCCTTATCGCTCATCAGCCAAGACGAATACGGCAGGTATTACGTCGTTCAAAAGGTCCAGGTGGGCGTTCTGCAGGCCTTTGTCAATGTCGGCGGCGTAGCAGTCCCCCGGCTTTCATTTTTCGCAGCGTTTTTCACCACCATGCTGGTTGCCTACCTTGTCCTGAATTACAACAGCCTGGACGTCTATGCTGTTGGCTTTGCCCTGGCAGGAA
Source organism: Nitrososphaera sp. (assembly GCA_037441265.1). Classification (GTDB taxonomy): domain Archaea; phylum Thermoproteota; class Nitrososphaeria; order Nitrososphaerales; family Nitrososphaeraceae; genus Nitrososphaera. The sequence continues at coordinate 3,950 of JBBISN010000003.1, forward strand.
CCGTGGCGTTCTGGGTCGAAACCATCCGGGTGTGGATAAAGCGGCCGATCTCGTGACATTTCAAAATTCGAGTTTTGAAACATTATACCTTTATTATGTCCAAAGCCAGGGCGTCGGCCAGCAGGTCCAGGTGTTTGCTTGCAACCACGTAATTGTTCTTGATGTCAGCTGGGGCAACCCACCTGTTTGATGAGCTGTACAGGCGCTCCCTTTTTATCCTCTTTTCTATCTCTTCAATGTCCAGCTCTTTTTCTTCTACCTCCTGGGTCTCTGTGTACTTGATGGTAAGCAGCACCTTCTTGACAAGGACACGGCGGCCAAAACGCTGGGAAAAGTCCCTTGCGCCTTCGTCGATCTCGACCAGCTTCATCTTTATCTGCATGCGGTTTAGGGCGTCCCGGCTGGTGAGGAGCCGCTCGTCTACAAACCTGTCATAGCTCATATGATCAGGGTTTGTACCATCTCTGCATTTATTAAGCATTCATTTGGCGGCTTCAAACCAGTAGTACGGCGTGCCTGCATCGCTGACGCCGCACCTTGACATCCTTACCTTCATGCCCTTGCACAGGCTTGCGTTGGAATCAAAAGAGCCCACAAGCCTTATTCCGTCCATATCGACTACGCCAAAAACGCCTTCATGATCCCTGACATGGGACGATGAAAACTCTAGTAGTGTGCCTGTAGTCCGGACTTTGCGAAATGTAGTCTTTGAGAGGCACTTTGGGCAGTACGGCTGCGGCGGCCAGGACTTTGCCTTGCAGGCGGTGCATACCGGGACCAGAAACCTGCCAGTTTTGATATAGTCTAGAAATCGCCTCATTTCTGCACACCCAGAATCATGACGGTCGCAGACGAGCCAGCTGCTGCAAGGTTGTGCACAAGGCCTGTTCTGCAGCCCTTGACCTGCCTCTTGCCGGCGCTTCCGGCCAGCTGGCATGCAATCTCTGCCACCTGCGAAACACCCGTGGCCCCGATGGGGTGGCCGCAGCCAAGTATGCCTCCACGCGGGTTTACTGCTGTCTTGTTGTTCTCGGCATACCGGCCTCCCTCGCCCTTTCTGGCAAAACCAAGGTCTTCGTACGCCATTATCTCAAGGATGGTAAACGCGTCGTGCAGCTCTGCCACGTCTATGTCCGATGGCCCGACGCCGGCCATCCTGTATGCGTCGCGTGCCGCGCGGCTGGCAGTCTCCAGAGCCGACAGGTTCTCTGCAGCATTGGCAAAACTTGCCGAGTTTGTCTGCTGACCGATTCCATCAATCCAGACGGGGTTCTCTAGCTTTTTTGCCCTCTCCTCTGAGAGCAGGAGCAGCGCGGAGGCGCCGTCGCAGGCCAGCGAGCAGTCCAGCAGTTTTATTGGGTCTGCGATCATCCTAGAGTTCATGACTTCCTCAAGGCTTACCGGCTTGCGGAACAGTGCATTCGGGTTTTTGGCCGCATTTTTGCGGTTCTTGACGGACACGGCGGCCATCTGCTCCTGGGTGGTGCCAAACCTTCCCATGTGCGCCTTTGCGAACATGGCCGCCCAGTGGACCGGAAAGTTAAAGGAGCCGCGGGTGATGTCCCAGACCAGGCGGTTGCCCTTGCTGTCGGATTTCTCTGCACCAATTACAAGAGCCGAATCGCACAGGCCGGCCGCAATCATGGAATAGGCCGATGCAATGGCATTGGTGCCAGAGTTGCAGAGGTTGTCTATTCTCTGCGAGACCTTTGGCCGGATGCCAAGCATCTCTGATACTATGGTGGAGCTGTACTGCTCCGTCGAGCAGGTGGACAGCAGGACTGCATCAATATCCCTGTCAGTTTTTACGATGTCCATGCAGGGCTCGCAGGCCAGCTCGAATATGGATTTCTCAGAAGTCTTGGTTGACCTGATGGTCTGAGATGCCGCGATAGCTACCCTGCGCAACCTAGAAGGTTGACAGCATTTCCCTAAATGAACCTTCTGCGTCGGATACCGGGTTTGTCTGCAGGATTGGAAGCGTTATGCCTGCCGACACAAACCGCTCCAGAGACTTGATGCATTCTTCCGGCGACCCGCACACGGTCAGGGATTCCAGCATCCTGTCGGTGACCTGCCGGCCTGCCGCGTCGCCGCCGTTCTTGCGGTACTCTTCTGTTATCAGGTCCACCTCGTTTCTAAAGCCGTTTTCTGCTAAAAACCGGCTGTAGTACTTGCCAACGGCGATGTAAAACGCCAGCGTCTTTGCGGCCCGTTGCCTTGCCTTGTCTGGCTCTTTGTTTGAAACCGCGCAGATGAGGGAAAGGGCCACCTCAAAATCCCTGCGCCTTGACCTCAACTCGGCGACGGTCTTCTTTAACTCGTCTAGCGGGCGGAGGTAGAAAATCACGCCGTCGGCAAGGTCTGATGCAAGCGATACCATGTTCTTGTTTACCGCTGCAACAAAAATCGGCACGTGCTTTCTTGGCGGCGTGTGCAGCATCTTGAAGTTGATTGCCTTGAAGAACCGGCCGCTGTAGTTGACCTTCTCGCCGCTCAGCATCAGTTTGAGGCATTCAACGTATTCCCTCATCCTCGTTGCTGGCTGCTCAAACTTGACTCCATGCCAGTTTTCCACTATGGCCTCGGTGCTGGTCCCAAGGCCTATGACGGCCCTGTTGCCTGAGAGCATGTCCAGGGTTGTCGCGCCCATGGCCACGGTGGCCGGCGTCCTTGCAAAGATGCTGATTATGGACGTGCCAAGCCGGACGCGCCTTGTGACCTGCGAGACGGCTCCAAGCGTTGCAAAGGACTCCCTGCCCCAGGATTCTGGCACCCAGATAGAGTCGACGTTGTGTTCGTCGGCCATCCTGGCGCAGGAGAGAACCTCTTCTACTGAGAGCAGCGGCCCAAGGCTGTAGCCTACTTTCATGACGCGGCTTCTTCCTTGATCTCCTTTGCAGCCTCATCGATGTCCTTGTGGGAATCAATGGAGCGCCAGAAAACGTCCTCGTACTTTGTTGCATGCAGTTTTCCGTCCCTTGCCATGGCCGGCAGGGCGGTCACCTCGATGTTGCCTATCTCCGGCAGATAGGAAAACACTTCCTTGGTAAAGTGGTAGACTCCTGCGTTTATCCACCGGTCCGGGATGCTTGGCTTTTCAACAAACCGCTGCACCTTGGAGTTGTCTCCAATCTCGACCACGCCGTACGGGCTCTTGAGCGGCACCAGCGCTATGGCGTTGGAGCTGCCGCCGTCCCGGAGTTTGTTTGGATCCAGGTTTGTCAGTATGTCCCCGTTTATCATAAAAAAGTCATTCTGGCCTGAAAGCAGGCTTTCAGCGTTCTTGAGGGCGCCACCTGTCCCAAGCGGCTCTTCTTCGACGGCGTAGCCGACCTTGACTCCGAACCTGGCCCCGCTTCCAATGTGGTTGATGATGTGCTCCTTCATGTAGCCGACGCAGACGACGAACTCCTTTATCTCGTGTCCTGCCAGCCACTTTATCTGCCACTCTATGATGGGTGTGCCAAGCACTTCTATCATCGGTTTTGGCTTTTCATCTGTCAGCGGTTTGAGACGCTTACCAAAGCCGCCTGCAAGTATCACTGCTTTCAATTAACCTGAAAAACAGCAGCATCGTTAAAAAAAGTTATCTTGATTCACTGGTTGGTAAGGAGCCAGTGTATCTCCTGGTAGCATTCGACGCAGGTCTCCTTGTCGTCGGTGTGGACGCAGCTGTACGTCTTGTCTACTTCAATGCCGCATCTTGTGCACTTGGTCAATTATCTCTGGGCTTGTTCCTTTCCAACGACGCGCCGGTCACTGGCAGCCTTCCATGCACCTAGTCCTACGAGTATGCCGCCAAGGCCCATGGTCGTGCCAATGGTGCGCATTGCGCCGGCCGCGTTCTCTGAAGACAGGGCTCCCTGTCCTATCAGGGCCAGCATTCCGGCGATGATGAGGCCGCCGTTTACAAACAGCAGGATTGCAATTATGTGCGAAGGCTCTTTTCTGCCTATGATAAAAGCGATTATCGACATCACGACAGCGGCGCCTCCAAATCCGGCTCCCCGCACGGACACGTCAAGGGGCAGAAAGCCCTTGCCATCGGGGTTTGAGGAGGCCACCGAGGCGTCGGCGCCGTAAATTATCAAAAGTACAAGCGATGCAACAAGCAGGCCTAAAGATACCATGACTTTTGACATTTCAGTTATATTTACAATCAGATTTAATAAACCTACTCTGCTTTCATAGCCCGTGCAGGACGTCAAAGAGCTGCTTTATTCGGTCATAGACGAAATAGGCAAGCAAAAGATCCGATCTGACCTTAACTCTGATTTTGGCGGAGCGTCGCGCCGGTACTGTAGGGAGATAATCGAGCGCTGTACAAAAAAACTGGGTGCTGATGCCAACACCGAAACTCTGGGCACTCTGTGCGAGTCGCTGCTCCACTTTATGCTCACCGCCGCACTGCTTCCTTCAGAAAGGAAGGTGACGGTAAACAACATAGAGTTCAATCTTGTTATACCGTCGGTAAAAAGCCTCACCAAGAGTCCTGAAAAGACGCTGGTCATCCAGGTTATCAAGGACGAAGACCCTGCAGAAAAGATAAGGCAGGCTGAAGCTATCCAGCCGCATAAAGAAAACATCTGGCTGGTCTCGCCGGGCCGATTGCAAACGGCATACAAAAATTACCAGTTGCAGTCTGATGAATTGCATTATTCATCACTTGTATCGGATATCAAGTTATTTCTTTCAGAAAAGGGAGTCTCCAGCCTTAAATTGATGCAGGGCTAGGAGACAAGCCGGTCAGCAAACTTTTCAAGCCTTTTTCCAACGATTTTGTAATCCTTCGATCCAAAGGGGATGGTGGCGATGACCGGGATCTTTGTGAATTCTTCAATGGTCTCCGGCACAGCCTTTTCAACGGCCGTCGGCTTTTTTGGCATCATGTTGACTACGATCCCTTTAACGTCGAGGCCGTACTGCCGGCATGCATTTACCGTGAGAATGGTGTGGTTCAGCGTTCCAAGTTTGGGGTGCGTGACAATGACCACTGGCAAGCCTGCAAGGCGGGCAAAGTCAGCCACGGTCTGGCTTTCCGTCAGCGGCACCATAAAGCCGCCAATGCCCTCAACGACAACAAAATCGTGCTTGATGGTAAGCACCTTGAGCGCGTACATGGCCTCCTGCATGTCTACCGGCCGGCTGCCGGCCAGCCGCGCAGCCATGAGGGGAGCCGCCGGAACCCTGTAAAAGAACGGGTTCATCTCCTCGTCAGAGTCCTTTACTCCGGATGCTTTGGCAAGGATGGACGTGTCCTCTGAGCGGAATTCTGCAGAAAATCTCTTTGACGCTGTGGCAAAGGGCTTCATGACGCCGACGTTTAACCTCTTTTTCCTCAAGGCCCATGCAAGGCCTGCAGATACCACAGTCTTGCCGACGCCGGTGCTCGTGCCGGTCACAAAGATGCCGCGCATGGAAATAATTAGATAGAGAGGATGGTTGCATTTAACTGAATTGAACAGCTTGCAGTCTGCTGACAAGCGCTTTGTGTGGCACCCCTACACGCAGATGAGGGACTGGTCTAACTGGGACAACCATGTAATAGTCCGGGGCGAGGGCTTTTACCTTGTGGACAGCGAGGGCAACAGGTACCTCGACGGCACGGCCAGCATGTGGTGCAACGTCTGGGGCCATGGCCCAAACGAGGTGGTCGAGGCCATGAAAAACCAGCTGGCAAGCCTCCAGCATTCAACGTTGTTTGGGCTTGCCAGCGAGCCGTCCACCCTGCTGGCAGAAAAACTGGTCAGCCTTGCCAGGGGCATGGACCGTGTCTTTTACACCGACAACGGCTCGTCTGCCATCGAAGTTGCGCTAAAGGTGGCCCTGCAGTACTGGCACAACCGCGGCCAGCCAAGAAGAAAAGAGTTTGTCTCCCTTGAACACGGCTACCACGGCGACACCGTGGGGGCCATGTCTATCGGCTACATCAAGCAGTTTTTCGGCACATACAAGCCACTTTTAAAAAAAGTGCACCGGATTCCAAGCCCGCTTTTGTACGGCAGCCGCTTCGATAGCGAAAAAGACCTGGTGGGCTGGTGCCTTGAGGAAGCAGAAAAAACCCTGAAAAAACTTGAAGGCCGCTGCGCAGCCCTTGTCATGGAGAGTGGCGCGCAGATAGCCGGCGGCGTGATCATCTACCCCCATGGCTTTCAGAGGGAAATTTCAAGACTATGCAAAAAGTACGACACGCTTTTGATACTTGACGAGATCGCCACCGGCTTTGGCCGGCTGGGCAACATGATCGAGTACGCCGCGCAGAGGTCGCAGCCTGACATTGTCTGCTTTGGCAAGGCGCTGACTGCCGGGTACTTTCCGCTGGCCGTTACGCTTACCCATGACAGGATCTTTAGGGAATTTCTTGGCAAGTATTCAGAAAACAGGCAGCTGTATCACGGCCACACCTTCACCGGCCACCCTGTTGGATGCGCGGCTGCTCTGGCAAACCTGGATCTTTACGAAAAACGTAACCTGGTGCAACAAATCCAGCAGAACAGTCGATATCTTGAGCAGAGATTGACAGAATTCGAAAAATACGATATAGTGGGCGACATACGCCACCGGGGCCTTCTGGCAGGAATCGAGCTGGCAAGGAAAGGCAAGGCCCTGATAAACCTGAAAAAAGAGCGGGTCAACTACTTTATCATGAAAGAGTCCCTTAGACGCGGCGTGCACCTCCGGCCGCTTGGAAACATAATGATGGTCATCCCGCCCTTGGCCGTAGGGAAAGACGAATTAGAAAAGATAATGGACGTCAGTCTTGATCTGGTAAAAAAGATGGAAAAACTCTAGCCGGCTACCTGCCTGAGCTCCTTGTAAAGCGTGGCCTTTGAAACTCCCAGGGACCGGGCAATCCTTGCCTTTGGATGGCCTTCTGCAAGAAGCGAAATCAGCCGGTTCTTGTCGATGGATTTCTGCGGCCTGCCGATCCCCTTGCCGGCGGCCTTGGCCCGGACCATGCCGTCCTTGGTCCTCTGGACCAGCATCTCGCGCTCCCGTTCTGCCACCCAGGTCAGGATTCCAATCATCAGCTTTCTCACGCTTGGCTCCGTGGTCTGCAGAAAGGATTCCCTTGGGGAGCATGAGATCAGCGGCGCATACTGCTCGATGACCTTTATCGCGTCAAGGGTGTCCCAGAAGGTTCTGCCCACCCTGGACAGCTCGTAAACCAGGATTGAGTCCACCGGCGCCGTCCTGACTAGTTCCAGCATGTCCTGAAAGCCGCGCCTCTGGGTGGCCGGGATCCTGCCGCTGGTGGCCGAATCTTCAAAAAAGTCCAGTATCTGGTAGTTGTTGTCCTGCGCCCATTTTTCAAGGGCAAGTTTCTGGTTCTGGACCGTCTGCTCTTCGGTGCTCACCCGCAAGTACGCAAAGGCATACTTCATTGTCCTTCCTGCCTGGAGCGGTTTAACAGCCGGTTGGTCAAAAAAGTGCAATCCGCCGTTCAAAAAGGGTGACTGCAATTATTGAACCGCCAGTCTTGTCATGGTCGAAAATCAAAGGTAAAAAAACGGGGCTAATTTTCGTACATTCTGTAAAAGGACCCGTTTTTGAACGGTCCTGACTGCCAAAAGCCGCGACGATTTTCAGATTTCTTGACCTTTGTACATCGGAGAATCTGGCGGCCCATAACTGCCAGAAAATACGCGCAAAACCCCCGCTCCGGACCAGCTAAAAAGCCGAATTATTGATAGTTGTTTGTGCTTATCCTGATTATTCCGGTATCAGGAACCAAGCCCTTGTTGGTAGTTACAAAGCCAAAATTGGTAGCATAAAGGAAATACTTGCCGCCATCCCTTGCCAGTTTTACGCTGGCCGGAAAGTCCATCCCCTGCTTTTCGGCGATGACGGTTACTTCTTTGTTTGACGAAATCTTGACTATCTTGTCCTGCAGGTTGACGGCAGCAAAAATGTTGCCGTCCCTGTCTATGGTGATGCCATCGACTCCAACCAAACCGCTGCAGTCGGGGCCTACGAATATTTCCGGGTTTCCTGCTGTTCTATCTTCATTGACCGGGACTTTTAGGATCGTTGCGGCGAGGGTGTTGGCAACATAGATGTTGTTTTTGTAGTAGGCAAGTCCGTTGGCGCCGATGTCAAAGCCAAGCCTTGTTTCTGAGCAGTTTGTGCTGTTTGCTTTCAAAAGGTCGCTTGACAGCCACTTGCTGACCGTGCCGTCCTTTTCTACAACAAAGATGCTGCCGTCAAAACTGTCAGATATGAACATGCGGCCCTTATCGGCAAATATGACGTCGTTTGGGAATTTCATGTCTGGGTGCGTTACAAATAATTTGGCTTCGTCGGTTGCAGACGAGACTCTGTATATCCCGGTCTTGACCTGTTCGCTAAATGACGGAAGTGCTGCATACAGGTTCTTTTTGTGGTCAAACGTGATGCCGACCATAAAGGCTTCACCCGGATTTGCCTTTGGCCATACGCCGTACGGCGACATATTTCCATCCGCGTCTATCTTGTAGGCCTGGATCTGCGGCGCCATGCTTACGTACATCCGGCCAAGGAAAACGGCCAGCCCTTCTGGAAGCTCGCCTTTCTTGGCGTCAAACCTGGTTACGAAACTGACGCTGGAAGACTCTGCCTGGGCTATGCTAAACTGCGATATTGAAAAGATGCCTCCGACTAGAACTAACGCAACGACGACAGAAATGCTTCTGGTCTGCATCTGGGTTAGGTATGACAAGAATCTATAAAGCATTATCGATGTCTGATTTGCGATGCATTGTGCAGCGCTAGGGTTGGTTTTTGCACAATATTTCTAAATTCAAGTTTAGAAATATTGCCTGAAAATGGCTAGTTGTAAACCAAAGTTTTAATTACCAGTTGACAGCATCGATCCCAAATTGTCCGATTCGGCATTTATCGTTAATTGCATGAACAAGGTGCTGGAAGGAGGCAAGATTACCTTTGAAGAAGCCCAAAGGCTGATTGCTACAAAGGACATCATGACCCTTGCCGAGTGCGCCAACACCATCACCCGCAGGTTCAATGGCGACGTGGTGGACGTTGAAGCACTGCTTAACGCCAAGTCTGGCAGATGCCCCGAAGACTGCTCATTTTGCGCGCAATCCACGTTTTACGAGACCGGCGTTAACAAGTACCCGCTCTTGCCAAAGCAAGTTGTTGTCGAGCAGGCCATGTACGCCAAGGATGCCGGCGCGACCAGTTTCTGCCTTGTCTGCGCGTACAGGGCCGCACCGGACAAGGACTTTGATCAGATCTGCGATACAATAACCGAGATAAAAAAGCAGGTTGGAACCGAGGTAAACGTATCCCTCGGCTTTACCACTCTTGAGCGAGCAAGGAGGCTGAAGGAGCTGGGAGTCAAGCGTTACAACCACAACCTGGAAGCGGCTGAAAGTTACTTTTCCAAGATTTGCACTACCCATGACTTTGCCGACCGGGTCAACACCGCCAGGATTGTAAAGGAGGCCGGACTGGAGCTGTGCTGCGGCGGCATCATCGGCATGGGCGAGACCGTCAAGCAAAGACTGGAGCTGGCATTTTCCATCGCATCGCTGAACCCAGACGAGGTTCCAGTCAACATACTCATCGGGCGGGAAGGCACGCCATTGGCTGGCTATGAGCCCATAGAGCCGATGGATGCCATCAAGACCATCGCTGTCTGGCGCTTTATCATTCCAAAGACCATACTAAAGATAGCCGGCGGCCGGGAAGTCCACCTTGACGACCAGGGCCGGCTTGCCCTGAAGGCCGGCGCAAACGGCATAATCACCGGCGGCTACCTGACCACTGGCGGAAACGAACCCAACAAGGACATAGCGATGATAAGAGAGATTGGTCTCAAAGCAGCATAAGACCGATTTTATAGACGAAAAACTGGCAACGCTTGAAAAAAGCAACCTATATCGTAGATTAAAGGCCGTGGACGTCCGGGGTCCAATTGCCATGGTTAACGGCCGGCCGGCAATCCACCTCTGCTCAAATGACTATCTGGGGCTTTCGCAGGACAGACGCGTTATTGACAAAACCATCAAGTCGTTAAGGCAGGTCTCGCAGTGCAGTTCAAGGCTCATCGCCGGCAACGACCCGGAAATCCTGAAACTTGAGGAGCTTTTGGCCGCTCACCGAAGGACAGAGTCGGCCCTCGTCTACCCGACGGGGTATGCGGCAAACCTGGGCGTGATAAGCGCGATGGCAGACAAGAACTCTACCATCTTTAGCGATGAGTTGAACCATGCCAGCATAATAGACGCCTGCCGTCTAAGCGGCGCCGCCATCAAGGTTTTTGCGCACAACGACGTTGCCGGCCTTGAGGATCTTTTGCGGGAAACGGCCGGCAGGAAAATCGTCGTGACCGAGGGGATTTTCAGCATGGACGGCGACACTGCAAACCTGCAAGGCATCTGCGTAGCGGCAGAAAAACACGACGCAATAACCGTCGTTGATGACGCCCATGGCGACTTTGTGCTGGGCCCACGTTTTGCCGGAACGCCAGCAAGTTTTGGAGTTCAGGCAGATGTGCACATCAGCAGCATGAGCAAGGGTCTTGGCTGCTTTGGAGGCTACGTCGCCACCAGCGCTAAAATCCGGGAACTCTTGATCAACACCTCAAGGCAGTTCATATACACCTCTGCCCTGCCTGACCATCTCTGCGCCGCGGCTGCGGCAGCCATACCTCTTGCAAAAAAGGGGAACCTGCAGAAAAGGCTGTTCCGCAACATCGATTACTTTCGCCGGGGGATGGAAAAACTTGGCTTTTCGCTGGGCAATTCTGCAAGCCAGATAATTCCTGTGCTTGTGGGAGATGAAAGAAAAGCCGTCATGCTTTCGCAGGATCTCCTTGAGCAGGGGGTTTTTGCGCAGGCAGTGCGCTATCCCACCGTCAGGAAAGGTTCCGCCAGACTCCGCGTGTCACTGACATCGATGCACACGCAGAAACACCTTGACCTGGCTTTGGCAGCGTTTGAAAAGTCTGGCAAGAAGCTGGACCTAGTATATTTCTAAACTCGAGTTTAGAAATATGTTTAATTAGCACCCCTGACTACCGGTTGGCGTGCCTGCAAGGGAATTTGCATTCAAGATCCGGCTGACCGAGGATCAGGGCAGGGAGCTGGCCATGTATCTGAACTCGCTTCCTCCAGAAGAGATGCTGTTTGGCCTGCGCTTTGCGTACAGCCGGTATACCGCTGCGACGGGTGGATACCTGATGCCTGGAAGGAAAAGCATGATCAAACAGGAGACGCACCTTCTGAGCCCCGAGCAGGCCCGGTGGCGCCTCAACAACTGGAAAACCATGATCCGCACATACAGGGAGAAGGGCTACAGCTACCCCACGATTTCAAGGATCAAAAAGCAGTTGCAGAAAATTTCTGGAAAAAAGTAAAAAGAGGGGGCTTTTAAAAGCCCGAAGCCTCTGGGACTCTTGAAGCAGTGCTCGACGGCAGGTCTGGGAACTTGCTCTTCATGTTCATCTCTACTATCGCGCTTGCCTCTTCCATTATCCTTGACGTGTCTTCGTTGACAGCAGTATAGCCGCCTATCTCGCCGTTTGGAATCTGTCCCGAGTCTGTCATGATGTTGCCAAGCAGGTCTGAGATCTGTGCAAAGGACTGGTCTGCTTCTGGCATCATGCCTGAAAGGCCGCCTTGAAGTCCCTTTATCACGGACATGGCCGGGCTCAAGGTCACTACCACGTCTCCCAGTTCTGTTATGGTGTTCAGCCTCAGCTGTATCTGTTCTAGCGCAAGCTTGGCAGAGTTTATCATCTTGCTCATCTTGCGGATCTGGGACAGCTCTCCTGACAGCACCCTAGCGTGCTGTGCGTCGTGGCTTTGCATCGCCAGCACTATGCGCTTGAAGATGACCTGATCCTTTTCGTGCATGCGTGCAGATATAGAGTCAAGTTTCGATACCTGCATCTGCAGCTTCTTTTGCGCCTCTTCAATCCTTGGTTTCAGCGGTGCTTGCGGCTTGATACCTTCCATCAACTTGTGTCCTACGCCTTCTCCTTGGGGTTTTACCCATTTGTTACCAAATGACATTCTTACTATTATGGCACCTAGCAATGATTCTGAACAACGACTAAAAGACCAGATGTACTGCCGCGGCCTGTAACCGCGGTAACAGCAGTCCGCAGTTACAGATTGTTGCAAGGCCAGCCTGATAATTTCCTGATACCGATAATTCAGAACATGATGAGGTTAGACAAGTTTTTTAAACACTAATTCTCAGCTACTGTAACGATGATCAAGGAGAAGATTAAGGTAAACAATCGCAGCTACAATATCACCATAAATGAGCAGACGCAGATGTACGCAATGAAACTGCGACGGCTTTACCAGCAGAGCTACAGCGACATGGATAGCTTCGACGAGGTCAGCTCCGAGATCTCTTCAACAGTGAACAACCTCCTAAAGCATGCCGTTTCGCCGGAAGTAAGGGAGGACGACATGGACGGCGTCATCCAGCAGGTCTTAAAGATGTACGAGAAAACCGCGAAAAAGTAAAAACACCTAAATAGCAATCGTAATCGTCTCAATCGTAATGCCAGAGCATGCGGTCAAAAAGTGCATAAACCCGGACTGCGGCAAATCTTACGAAATAACCAATGACATTTATCGATGTTCCTGCGGCTCGCTTTTGGACATCAAATACAGCGAAAGGCCAAGCCGCGACCTTGTAGAAAGATTCTTCCAGCGGCGCAACCACGGCGGCAACATCTACAACGAAAGCGGCGTCTGGAGGTTCCGCGACCTCATAAACTTTGCCGGAATAGACACCGAGAATTTTGATGAATGCGCCAAGGTTCTGGTGTCGCTGGATGGCGCAGAGGGCAAGCTCTCAAAGCCATACAAGATGAGCAAGGCCGCGGACTATGCAGACATGGATCACGACAGCCTTTTCCTGCAGCCGGAGGGCTACAACCCGTCTGGCTCGTTCAAGGACAACGGCATGTCGACGGCCGTCACCCATGCCAAGATGCTCAAAGTAAAAAAGATAATCTGCGCCTCGACCGGCAACACGTCTGCCTCGGCCGCAATGTACGCGGCAAACGAGGGCGTGGAATGCGACGTCTACATTCCCAAGGGCGAGATTGCCCCCGGCAAGCTGGGCCAGGCATTCCAGTTTGGTGCGCAGGTAATCCAGGTGCCGGGCAACTTTGATGATGCCCTTGCGGCATCACTCAAGAACGCCAAGGAGACTGGAGGCTACACAGTAAATTCAGTCAACCCGTTTCGGCTGGAGGGCCAGAAGACCATCGTCTACAGGATAATGGAGTTCCTCAACTGGAATCCGCCGGACTGGATTGTGTATCCCGGCGGCGCGCTTGGAAACACGTCCAGCTGCGGCAAGGCCCTCATCGAGCTGTACGAGTGGGGCTGGATCAAAAAGATCCCCAGAGTCCTGGTCGTAAATGCCGACGGCGCCAACACATTCTACGAACTTTACAACGGCCTGTTTGAAGGAACGCCGCTCAGGTGGAACGGCGGAAGGCCCGATCTGGGCATGGTGGACAGGTACTACGCGTCTTTGGACAAGAAGGGCATAAGGCCCAAGACCCACGCCACTGCAATCCAGATAGGGAGGCCAGCCAACATCGCCAAGGCTCTACGTTCCATGGACTTTACCAACGGCGTAGTGACGCAGGTAAGCGACCAGGAGATGGCCGACGGCATGTCCATCGTGGGGCTGAACGGCTTTGACTGCGAGATGGCATCAGGGGCAGTTCCTGCCGGCATCAGGAAGCTGCGCAAGGAAGGCGTGATAAAGCGCGACGACGTGGTCGTGGGCATCCTCACCGGAAGACAGAAAGACGCCGGCCTTGCCGTGGAGTACCACATGAACCCGGCCAACATGTTTGCAAGGCCTCCAACAAGCCATTGATCGCTACCATCTGGACAAATGCAAAATGATGATCATAGTAACGGTCTTACAGACACAGTATTGCATTTAGTATCATAAGTTTGATGATATGTTGCTGGTATTGATACTGGATGCATAGTCTGTAACGGTGGTTCTGCCGCCCAAAAGCAAAAACAGTGCCTTTTATGCAGTGGCTGAGCACAAAATACCTGTAAAAAGACCCTGCTGCCCTTGTCTAGATTGAGCGAAAACGACTATTTTGCAGCGGCCTTGAGCGCCGCAATCAGGGCGTTTGCCTTGTGCTCCGTTTCATCCCATTCGCGCTCTGGATCCGAGTCCATCACTATGCCGGCTCCAGACTGTACGTACGCGTCCTGCCTGTTGATGAATATGGAGCGTATGGTTATGGCAAAATCGCAGGAGCCGTTAAATGAAAAGTATCCAAGAGCCCCTGCGTACGGCCCTCTGAGGTCTGGCTCCAGCTCGTCAATTATCTCCATGGCCCGCACCTTTGGCGCGCCAGAGACCGTGCCAGCCGGGAACACCGCCCGTAGCGCATCGTACGAGTCGTAGCTGTCCTGCAGCCTGCCGGTGACATGGGAGACTATGTGCTGGACGTGGCTGAACCGCTTGACTGTCATCAGCTCGTCAACCTTGACCGTGCCAAACTTGCAGACCCTGCCCACGTCGTTTCTTGCCAGGTCGACAAGCATGGTGTGCTCTGCCAGCTCCTTCTCGTCCTTCAGCAGGTCCAGCCGGAGCTCTTCGTTCTTTTTTTCGTCTGATACTGTGGGCCTTGTGCCTGCTATGGGGAATGTCTCGACATAATCGCCGGTCACCCGAAGAAGCATCTCCGGGCTTGAGCCGACTATGCAGTTTTCGCCCATCTTGAGCAGGTACATGTACGGGGACGGGTTGACCTCGCGCAATGCCTCGTAAAAGCTCAGCAGGTCTCCCCTGACTTTGAATTTCATGTTCTTTGACAGGACCACCTGGAAGATGTCGCCGTCGTAGACGTACTTTTTGGCCTTCTTTACCATCCTGACAAAACGCCCCTTCGTCATGTTGCGGCGAGGAACGGTGTGCCTAAACGGCTCTGACGGGCTGGCTTGCCTGGCAAGGTTGGCCTGCACTTCGTCAAGCCGGGAATCTCCAAGATGGAAATAGTACCCCTGGTTTTCCTTGTGGTTGTAAAGTATGCCATCTTGATAGATGCCAAACTCCATGATGGGAAAGTTGTTCTTGGTCTTCTTCTTGTCAACGGGAAGGCGCTCCCAGAACCGGATGGCGTCGTAGCTGATGTATCCCACGGCGCCGCCAACATACCTGAATCGATGGTCGTCTACCCTGGGCAGCAATTCACGTAATTGGGAAAGGGGGTCTGAGACCTTTTGCTGCTTTACTTTGCCCTTCCTGTTGCGCACCGTGAATTTCCTGAAATCGCAGGTTACCGTGATCTCTGGGTCAAAGCCGATAACCGACGTCTCGGCAAGTTCTTTTGGCCCCACCAGGGATTCTAAAATAAAGACCTTGTCGTATGCAGAATAGATTTTCTTGAATATGCTGTACTGGTCTTCAGTCGTGGCTAGCCGGTGTACCTGGATGTTGCTGCCGCCCAGTTCCAGACGGCCAAAAGCTACCACCTTGTTTCATTCTCTCCTAGCCTTCAGCCTGCAAGTCATTTAAATCTTGGGAAGCGTTACGGCCCCTTCCGAGGCGGACTGGACCAGCGACGCATACTTGGCCAGCGCGCCGGTCTTGTAGTGGGGCTTGATGGGCTTCCACTTCTTCTGCCTTCTGGCCAGCTCGGCCTTTGAGACCATCAGGTCTATCTTGCTTGTGGCGGTGTCGATGACTATCTCGTCGCCTTCCTTTACCAGGGCGATGGGGCCTCCAACCATGGCTTCAGGGGCAACGTGGCCTATCATGAATCCCCTCGTGGCGCCGGAGAACCGGCCGTCGGTGACCATGGCCACCTTCTCGCCTAGTCCCTGGCCTACGATGGCAGCCGTGACGGCCAGCATCTCCCGCATACCCGGCCCGCCCTTGGGTCCCTCATAGCGGATAACCACAACGTCGCCTTCCTTGATCTTTCTTTTGGAAACAGCATCAAAGGCCTTTTCTTCTGCATCAAATACCCGGGCCCTGCCGACAAACTTTTTGCTCTTGACGCCGGCCACCTTGACCACCGCGCCGTCCGGGGCAAGGCTGCCTTTGAGGATCTTGAGCGTGCCTACCGGGCTTATGGGCTCCTCAAGGCGCCTGACCACCTTCTCCTTTCCTGCGCTCAGGTCAAACTTGATGGACTCGATGTTCTCCTTCATGGTCTTGCCTGTGACGGTCATCACGTCGCCGTGGAGCAGGCCTTTTTTCAAAAGTGCGTTGAGTATGACTGGAACGCCGCCTATCTTGTCTAGGTCCAGCATGACGTAGGTGCCGCCCGGCCTCATGTCTGCGATGTGCGGCGTGCGCTTGCGGATCCGCTCAAAGTCTGAAAGGTTCAGCTTGACTCCTGCCTCCCTGGCGATGGCCAGCAGGTGAAGCACCGCGTTGGTGGAGCCGCCGATGGCGTTGGCCATCATTATAGCGTTCTCTAGCGCTTCATAGGTCATGATGTCTCTGGGCCGGATGTTCTGCTCGATGAGGTTCATTATGGCCTTGCCGGTGTTGTAGCAGATCTCGTGCCTTTTCTCGCTTTCAGCCGGAGGCGATGCGCTTCCCGGCAGGGACATGCCAATAGCCTCGCTTACAGAGGCCATGGTGTTGGCGGTGTACATGCCTGCACACGAGCCGGCCGTGGGGCAGGCCACGTTTTCCAGGCTCAGCAGTTCCTGCAGGCTCATCTTGCCGGCGTCGTACGTGCCCACGGCCTCGTACACGTCCTGTACGGTGACCTGCTTGCCGTTCCAGACGCCGGGCATTATGGTGCCTCCGTAAACGAAAATCGAAGGAAGGTTTAACCTTGCCATCCCGATCAATGTGCCGGGAAGGCTTTTGTCGCAGCCAGAGATGCCCACGATGCCGTCGTAGCCGTGCGCCCTGACCATGACTTCAATAGAATCAGCAATTATCTCCCTGCTTACAAGCGAGGCCTTCATGCCCTCGTGGCCCATGGCTATGCCATCGGAGACGGCTATGGCCGTAAACTCTCTTGGAGTGCAGCCAGAATCCGTCACACCCCGCTTGGCGCTCTGGGCCAGCTGGCCAAGGTGTATGTTGCATGGGGTGGCCTCGTTACAGGTAGAGGAAACACCGATAATCGGTCTGTTGAGATCCTCGTCTGTAAGGCCCATGGCCTTGTACATCGCCCTGTGGGGGGCCCTTGCCGTACCCTCGACAACTTTTCTGCTTGGAAGCTCCATAACAGATGATCGAGCCGGCGCTGCATATTTTAAGCTTCATGCATAACTGGAT
>JBBISN010000003.1:21308-56035 GCA_037441265.1 Nitrososphaera sp.
CATAACAGATGATCGAGCCGGCGCTGCATATTTTAAGCTTCATGCATAACTGGATTCATGCTATTGATCTGAGCGCACAAGACCGTATAGAGATTATTGATATGTTTGCGGCCATGAATCAAAAAAGAGAGGTATTTACTGGCTTACTTCCGTTCTTGTCAGGCCTGTCCGGACCTTGGCAGAATTGACCCAGGTATCGACCTTCTCTCGGTCCAGGACAAAGGTCTTTGGAACCTTGATCTTGCCGGTGTCTATGGATTTTTTGAGCGTGGCGAAAAGCACTTCCGGGTCTGACTGGGCAAGTTTCTCTTTCGAGTCTATCCTGCCGGACAGCACCAGCAGCTCTGCGGTCTGCTCGTCGACATTCTCGATTCCGGCCAGCTCGGACTTGGCCATGAACCTGGCCATCTTGACAAAGTCTGTGGCCTTTTTTGCAGGCACGCCCGCCTGGGCCACCTCTTCCGGAGATGCGGTGGCAAGGTCCAGCGTCGTGTTTATGCCGATCTTGCGGAGCCTGCCTCCTAATATGGGGCCGATGCCTTCGACGGCTTCAACCGGACGCGGCGTGATGGCCGGCTTGACGCGAAGCGGTATCGGCTTGAGGGTGATGTTGACTGAGCTTAGCAGGTTGGGGTCTATCTCCCCGGGCTTGGTGGGCAGTATGAGCAGGGGCTTGTCGCCTTCTTTTGTGACGACGGCCTTTAGCTGTAGGTTCAGGTCGGACACCACGTACGTTGTGGGCCGCTCCTGCGTTTGCGCAAACTCGTCAACCTTGAGCAGGTCGTCCTGTATCGATTTTATCAGGATGGACGGCTCTATCTTGTTGGAAAACGGTCCCTCTATTTCCGCTATCCTGCCTATCAGCGTCGCCTTTTCTGCTTGCAGGTTCTTGATCTGACTCTTCAATATGTTTAGCTCATCAGACATTTGTGGTTCGCCTCGGTATCTGCCTCAACTGTATATTGACAACGGATTCATATTTGCTTGTATCGTAATAGTTTGTACTGACCGCGTTTGAAGGCATGATCTCCATGGGAGGTCCCGCCTTGATAAAGCCCGTCAACTTGACGTCCACCTGCGGCGCCACAAAGACGACGTTTGGAATAGAGTCGAGTTTGCCAAGGTAATCAGTACCCTCAAGGACTTCAGATACCAGTTCTGTTGCCAGATCCAAGAAAGGGACGGAGGGTATCATTGCACTACGCAGGCAACGGTACCGGGTTGTCTTCCATTATCTTTTGTATGACCGTCATCAGTGGCTGGGGCGGTGGTGCCGGTGCGACCTGGATCCTTATGAAGCTGGAGGCCTCGACCTTGTACGAGTAGCTGGACGAGTACTTGGCATCAACAGACGCAGAGAAGAATGCAAAGCTCGCCTTTGCCTTGACGCCCACCTGGACTTCCCTCTTCTTTTCCATGGTGATGGCCATCTTTAGCTCGATGACTCCTTGCTGTATCTGGAGCAGGGTCGGCAGAATTCCCAGGGCGATGGCGTTGCCCGTTACGGTTTTCTCTTCGGCACCCTTCTTGTACTTTATCTCGACTTCGGTGTCTGCCAGGTCCTGAATACCAGCGATGAACGAAGAGTTCGCTTGGTTCTGTGCATCGACCATGGCCAGCAGAAGGTTTCTAATCATCTCGTCAAATGGCACGCTTGCCAGTTCTTGACCTATTTGAGCAGCCATAGGGCCCTATTGTCGGCTTATTATTTAAGGATTCTCTGTTTCCGGTCTAGGAGTACTGTCTTTGAGACCAGAATGCGGTACGCAACTCGTCGTTCATGAACCGGAGCGGCTCCAGCACCAGCTTTAGCCCCATGGCCTTGAGGTGGGGCGGCATGTTGACAAACTTTTCCAGCTCAAAGCCGCCAAGAACCTTGAAGGTTAGCTCTATGCCGCCATCCGCCTTTTTCATCATGGCCTCCTGCTCCTTTCGGTACTGGTCAAGCCTGCCTTTCAGGGCCGTGTCGTAGGTCAGCATGTTCATGTAGGCTATCCTGACGGGGTTGTAGTAGAACTCCACCAGCTCGTGGAAGAACTGGACAAGCCAGTTGTAGTCGTCCGGCGTCGGCTTGAGTGCGACCAGCAGCATCTTTAGTATGTCCTGAAAGCCGGCCGGCGTGAAATCCCGGAACATGTTGAGGTACGGCGGGAGCGCCTTTGATTGAACCTTGCACTGGCTGCTGTAATATCTAAGAAGCGAGTCTGCCGCGGTCTGGCCATCACGGGATTCCATGCTGTGGCCGTATTTTGCATATCCGGATAGGGTGGTGTAAAGCAGGTCGTCCTTTCTATCGGAGTGGCCTATCACCAGCATGGCAAAGGCCAGATCGTCGTTTTTCTGCATCGACAAGAGCGGCATGATCTTTGAAAAGCTGCGGAAAGGTGCAAACGACATTAGGCTCATCACCCCCTTTGCCGTTATGCTGTAGGCCAGCTTTTTTTCCCTCTTTTCTGCAGTCAGAAGCGACAGCAGGACCAGGTCGCCAAGGTTCTTCTTGGCTGTTGCAGCCGGCATCCCGGCGATCTTTGAGACCTCGGTATGGCTCAGGGGCCTGCCCGCCTCACCCACTGCCCGGAGGCACGCCAGCCTTTTGAGGTCTGCCGGCTTTTTAACAGCAAGGCTTGGGAACAACGATAGCATCTGCGGGTCAATCTCAGACAAATTGTCGGCGGATTGATTGCTAAAAGACAATGCGCTTGAATCGGGTGCGGTCATCTATAACCATTGCGTGATAAGGGGGAGGTTGCCCGTAGAACTGCAAATCCCGGGGGAGGGGAAATATGGCAACACGTTCTACAGGCAGATGAAGATTGTTCTGTCGGGTTTATAACGGATGAAGCCCGTCGGGGGGAGGGGGTGGTCAGTCTCCCTGGCCTTCAATGACCACCATAGTCAGGCTGGACTTGATGCTCTGGTGGGACCGGATCCTGCCGACGGTCTTTTTCAGCTCTTCTTCGGTTGCGGCCTTGATTCTGGCGATGATGTCGTAGACTCCAAATACGCCTTTTACCTCTGCCACTCCGGATAGGGCCTTGAGGTCCTTGATCACGCCGTCCTCGGAGCCAAGTTCACAGTTTATCAGAATGTATGCCTCTGCCATAGGGATGGCTAGCAAGGCCTGCATTAATGAAGCTTCTGTTGTGCACTTTTAACCGAGTCGTCAGCATATCCCATGGCAGTTATAACAAACTGCAACTGTCGATGGAACTGGTTAATCCGTGTCTGGGCTTCACACTTTTATTGGTATCATGGAAAACCGATGAATCTTCCATAATTCATAACTATTGCTTAGACAAGTTATGAAATTATGCATCTTGATGATAGTGCATAAATAGAACCTTTCTTTCTGCATAGTAGATAATCTTGGTTGATCCGTACTTTATGGTAAAGCCGATGATCGACGCGAAACGGATTGAGAAATTCTCCTATGATGTAGAATCGGCCAAGCAGGACGGCATGGAGATACGCAATGCCAACAAGTTGGTAATTTACCCGATGGAGTCAGGCAACAAACTGGATTTGCAGACCAAGGACGGTCGGTCCCTGTTTGCAGCTGGCCTGAACTTTGTCCAGTCCGTAAACACCGTTTCAAGGCCAGAAGGGCTGCTAAAGCGAACAAACCTCTCGGTAGAAATCAAGTATGGCGACCAGCTGGGCGGAGGATCAATCACGGTAGACATTGAGGACAAGAAAGTTAAGGAATTTATCCAGATGGTACAAAACCTCAGCCAGATATCCAAGGACTACTGGTCGACAGCCGAATGCATCCATAACCACCAAAACAAGCCGGCTGTGTCAAAGGTCTTTTACAAGGCACCGTTTCTGGCAGAAAACGAAGATGTACTGTGGATGCGCACCTTAGATGAGGGGATCATAAACAGGCACGTCAAGGTGTTGTTTGCCCTGACAAACTTTAGAGCCATCGAGTACGATTTCAAGTCCCATGAGTGCGGCCGGGTATTCCTTTCAAATGTCGACGACATTGTGGTGATGAACCAGCACAGAGAATCCGACTCGCAGAGTTCGGGAACTTATAGAAGTACAGGCCCCTACACGGCCTCGTCTTCCGGCGAGCGCAGTACCACAAGCCGCGTTGTGGGCGATGTTGTATTCATGGCCGATGGAAAATCCATGATACAGTTTTCCCATGTAACCGACCCCCAGGGACTTGTTCACCTGGCAAAGGCAGCCCGCGATGAAATAAAGGAGGCAGAAAAGAGATTCGCAGGTCAGAAAAAGGAAGGAACGGTCAGCTCTGGTACAGCGCCGCAGGCCCTGCAAGGGCAAATAGTCTGCCCCTCATGCAAGCAACTGATTTCCGCCAGCGCCAACTTTTGCAACAACTGCGGATCAAAGGTAAGAAACGTTTGTTCAAAGTGCGGACACACCAACCCCGAAGATTCCAAATTCTGTAACAGTTGCGGTTTTGCTCTGAGCTAAAGACATCACAGCCAGTATTTCAAAAGACATAGAAGGCCGTCCCCTCCAACGTACGGCGTTGCTTTCTGACTGGATGCGGGCCATCAGGATACGGTTCCTGCTTGCTTCCGTGATTGCCGTCAGCAGCGGCCTGGCAGTGGCCTACTGGAAGACCGGGACCGTGGACCCGCTGTACGCCGCACTGACGTACATCGGCGTCATATTCCTGCATGCATCCGTTGACCTTCTAAACGACTACTGGGACCACAAGCGCGGCATCGATGCTGCAACGACAAGGACAAAGTTCAGCGGCGGGACCGGCGTGCTTCCAGAAAACATACTTGCGCCAAAGGCCGTCTACACCGCCGGCATCATGTTCCTTGTTCTGGGTGCTCTGGTGGGCGCGTACTTTGTGGCCATACGGGGCATAACAATAGCCGTCATACTGGGCTTTGCCGTGGTGGCCATCTACTTTTACTCTACTTCCATCGTCAATTCCGGCCTTGGCGAGCTGTTTGTGGCAATAAAGGGGGCCATGATAGTCCTTGGGACGTTTTACGTTCAGACGGCAGCACTTGATGCATCGGCCATGTACGTTGGCGCGATAATCGGCCTCATGTCGGCCACCGTGCTTTTCGTCAACGCCTTCCCAGACTACGAGGCCGACCGGTCCAAGGGGCGCCGAACGCTGGTCATAGTGCTTGGCCGGCAAAGGGCGGCAAGGGCGCTGCCGGTTTTCATAATAGCCGCGTACGCGTTGATAGTGGCCGGCACGTTCTTTGGCCTGACCAAGGTGTATTCGCTGGCCTCGTTTGCAGCCGTCCCGTTTGCAGCCAGGGCCGCATCCAGGCTGAGAAAGGACCCACAAACTATTGAGGGGCTCGTGCCGGCCATGGCCGCCACAGTCTGGTATTCCAGGGTTGCCGGGGCGCTGCTGGCCATAAGCCTGGTATTCTAGAAACAGCTGTTCTCCGTCTTTTGGAGATCTACCTCACTTGCATATCACTATAAGGATGACAAGAGGATGCAGGTTATTGGACGGAACCCCAGCAGGCTAGAAAACACAACCAGGATTTGTCCTGGAGGCCCCGCAAGGATGCATTAAAAGACGTCCTATGCCCAGACTGGTTTTGCGTCATCCTCGCCAAGCTATCCGGTAGGATTCGTCCTGTCAAATGGTTTTGACAGGGATTTTGCGATCCACTTACTCAGGTATTCAAAAAATTCTTTTGAAACGTGGCGAGAAGAGTCCAGGTACCTGATGGGGGTAGATACACCTTTTTCCTCTTTGAACAGATGATCTGCATTATGAACTATCTTCATTGTCACATCAGTCCCTTCTTTTTTTAACGCGTCAAACAACGGCATAACATCTTTTTCATAGCTGACTTGGTAATCTTTATCCCCTTGTATCAAAAGTGTTGGAAACGATGACGATCGGAGGTTTTCCACAATGCCGTGTTTAGCGTATTCTTTTGCTAGGTTGTCGTATAGTTTGAGGTATTCGTTGATTGCGTCTTCTGACATTTTCTCTGATGCTCGGGTATTTTTCATGATATGATCTATTTGATCAACCAAGATCTCTCTCAATGGCCTAAACGGCGGGGCCATTAGAACCAGCGCTCTTGTGGGGTGTCTTTGCGCGATGACAGAGGCAACCAAAGCTCCCTCGCTATGTCCTACAAGGATAACACTTTCGTTGGGATATCCTAGACCATTGACATATCGGAGACATTCTTCGTAATCCTTTATCCTGATCGACAGCGACATGCTCGATGGATCCGTTGTCGGCCTGTTATCCATACTAAAGACAACAAAGCCCCGTAGAGCCAGATATTCGAGTATTTCATTCGTGCCAAGGAAAATCTCGTTGATTGTTCCATACCTGTCTTGCGGGCCGGATCCTGAGACAAACAGAATCGCTGGCAGTTCGGATTTTGATCCACGCCTGTATGTTATTGTGCCGCCCAGTTCTATCCCCTCAGACACCACGGAGAAATTGTCTGATGCCAATTGCTCATTTCTTAAAGGCGGGACAGAACTCTTCAGCGTGCTTTGAGCTGGCCACGCCCTTGACGTTCTTTCTATCTTGATTCCTTGGCTGGCAACAGAAATGGCCTTCAATCCTTCATCGTCTACATCCAGTTCCTCGCCCCGGCTGCTTCGGTATTTCTGGTTGCCCTCCCTCTGGATCGTGTATTGAATCAAGGACCGCGAGTCAACATGAAAAATATCTGCTGCAACTTTTTCCTCGCCTCTGTGAATCTTGACAAACAGCCACAGCAAGGCTACTACGTTGTTCTCAAACACAAAGTCGATGTCCCGTTTGACGTCCAGTCTTTGTTTCCTTCCATTGGAAGATACAGTTACAACGCTGCCAGAGATTTCAAAGCGTTGATCACCGTATTCGGAATGGACATCGTACCTTGCTGGTTTGCCGGCCTTTGTCAGAAACAAAACACTCTCCTTTGTCTTTTCAGTCGAAAAAAGTTTCAAGTCCAGCCTAGAGTAATAAACAGAGCATTCAACTCCGTCTAAATTTGTTAAACCTTCGTCTCTTACCCAGTTGTACCCTAAAACATAACCGTCTTTGCTTATTGAAAAACAGATTTCATGAGTCATTTCGATTTAAAGTCAGCAAAGTTCATGGCCCATCAGGACTGAGGGTTTCTAAGTAATTCATCCTCTTGAACGGTCTGACCATGCCATCATTATTCTTCCTTTGTCTATTATGCTGAACCGGAACATCACGTCTGGAATCTTTTCGTGATAGTATTTCATTATTACTTTCTTTATTTTCGGCTCATGATACAAAGCCCTGCAGGAGTCGCATTGATGGCTGTATTTGTTTTCCCAGTCGATTGATGGATCTTTTGTCGCAGCCCACGCCAAGATGTGCTCCGGACCCTCGACGAACAACCAGATCTTCATGAAATCGCCAAGGGCTTCATCGTACAGCTCTTGGACGGTATTTTCTTTCAGGCTACCAACATTGAGCTCGGGGATCTGTTCTCTTGGCAGGCCGCAGCACGCACCAAGTTTTTCGTAGGGTGTTACAACAATGTTGGCAAGGACGCTGTCACATCCTCGCCTGAACTGCAGATTATTCCTGTTCAGGTAGACAGATTCTGACTGTTTTACGGACTCGTTATCATAGTTGCCAATCCACGGACTCTCTACGAGATGAAAGATCTTCTTTTTCGCAGGGTCCTTCAGAACCAGAGCAAGCTTTTCGTCAGAATAGATGTTCTTCTTGCTGAATTTTCTTCCTTCCCTTGACTCCACCATAATGCACATTGGCATGCCAAGGGAAAGCGACGCGATGGTGGCGTTTATCACATTCTTGATGGGCACGAACTCCTGGTGATAGTCGCCGGTGCTTGCATTTAGTTCGGTCAATCCTGCCTCTTTTAACTTTGATAGCCGCTTTTGGGCAGTTTCTATGCTGGTGGCCCAGTAGGCGTTGGTAACGATTCTGGTAAGCAGGCCCTTGCTATTTGCATGCCTTATCGCAACGTCCAGGTCGTCTCCTAGCAGGAAAGCCTCACCGCCTGAAAAGACAACCAGCTCTATGGTTTTCATTTCTGCTGCCTGGTCTATGTACTTCAGGATATTTTCTAAAGACACCCTGCCCTTTACCCCGGGATTTGACGCAAAACAACAATCATGGCAGGCTGCCGTGCACTGGTACGTGGGGAGTATTGTTAGTGAGATCGGCAGTCGCCGGTTCATCACTTTCGCCTCAAAGTTCTCTTCTTGCCCTTTGGTTCTAAACTGGACTGGACAGCCGTCGCAAGATTGTCTGCCAGCACGGCAGAATTGATAATGAATCTAAGCTCGACGTCTGTGAGAGATAGCGTTGGCACCACAATCGTGTCAGTAGATGTGTCGACCAGCGTATCGGTCTCTGTATCTGTGCGAGTGTCCGTTTCCGTCTCAGTCTCTGTCTCGGTTTCAGTAAGCGCTTCTGTCATGGTCTCTGTTTCAGTGGTGGTTTCAGTCGCGGTTTCGGTCTCTGTCGCCGTTTCAGTTTCTGTTGCAGTCTCTGTCTCTGTGCTTGTGTCGGTCTCTGTCGCCGTTTCCGTACCAGTGTCAGCTTCAGACATGATGTAGGCCGAAGCATGCACAGCAAGGTAGGTTTCTGCCCCCACACTCAAGAGCACCCATGTAACGGCGCCTACTGCAAAGTGTACGGCCACCGCAACTGTCGCAACCGCTATTACTGGCACAACCGGAATGGGGCCAATAAACGGCGATTCGATCAGATCCTCGAGATCTTTGATGGTGCGGATATTTGCCAGAATCTTATTGATCGTCTTCTTGCGAGCGGCCGGCGAGATGCGAGTGAACTTGGCAGGAAAATACTTGCCTATCACTGGGTCCCTTGCCAGAAAGTCAATAACGCTGACTATAAAATCCGCATTGGATGTGATTATTTTTATCATCCTTAATTTCGTCTCATCTGGAATTGTTATCTTGCCTGTTTTTTTAAGGCTGGATATGATGGAGTTTACCTCTTCTTCAGAGAGTTCTGGTCTTGGCATCTTCTTGCGGACCAAGGTGGCCAGTTTCTTGTTTGCCAAGATATACAGCAAAAGCCGGTTGGCCAGACTGATACTAAGCCCGCGTTTTCTTGAAATCAACTTTCTGTCCCATAGGGTTTTTGTCGGATTGGAGATGAAATTCCGTCTAAGTTTTTCATCGCTCAGGAGATCGTTAACAAACTTCTCGTAACCTTTCATTTGTGGCTTTATCTTTAGTACTAGGGGCTTTGAGAAATTCTCTAAAGACATGAAAATGTCATTTCCATGCAACTATTTAAAGTTGAAAACCGCAGAGGATCAGTCTAATAACTTCATTTCCTTCCCTGATGTTGTAAATTACACCTTTTCTGCATTCTCCATTTTCTTAGGTAATGTTGAATCTCAAAGTCCTGCGCTTTCAATCAGCTTTACCAGCAAGTCGTACTGCTCGATGAACCGCTTCCCCTTTGCTGTTATGGCCACAAGGCCGCTTACCCTGTGGATCATGCCCTTTTCCTCCAGCTCCTGCAGGTGGTTCATCATCTTGTCGTACGAAAGCCGGGTAAAATGCTGCACGTGGGTGGGCCTTGCAACCTCGTTTCGCATCGAGTCCTCCTCTATGGCGCAGAGGATCTCGTAGAACAGCTGCAGCTTATGCCTTTTCTCTTGCCTCAATTTCCATCCTCCTCTTCGATGTCGCGGCGTGCATGACGTAGGCAAACAGGGCAAGGCCGCCGGCCCGGGCCACCAGCGAGCCGGCAAAGGCAAGGGCGCTGTTGTCAAAGTAGGTCATGACCAGCGAGTATTGTTCGAGCCACAGAAGCGCAAAGGCCGCCGGGACGTACAGCATCCTTGCATTTGCGGACCGGACCAGCGACACGACGGTGTTTTTGAATATGTAGGCCAGGACGACCATGTTGAATATGCGCATGTACAGACCTAGGTCTGCCAGCGACGGGTAGCTGATATACGATTTTGAGGCCAGCTCGGATGTTGCAAGGAGCATGGGCACCGTAACCATGGCCAGCGGAAGCACAATCATCCCAATGTCCTGCAGCCTTATCCGCACAGGCTGGCCGTCAGAGTCCTTGTAGTAATATGATAATGCGATCAGGGCCAGCGCCTCAGACTGAAACGCAATCTGCAGCCAGTACAATGCAGGGTACAGCTGCACGCTCTGGCTATACATTAGCCCAAGGTGCTCAAGGCCAAAGGAGGCTGCCAGAAACACAAAGCCGGCCGGCAGGCCAAGCAGGTATCCAAACCCCGAGAACCGGTAAGACTGGAAAAAGTACCGCGATATGAACAGCGATAAAAAGACCGACGCGGCGCTGAAGGCCAGACTGACTGCCGGTGCAATACCTGCATCCAAAAGCAGGTACGGGTTGAGCACGTTTGGATCCAGTTCTGGCACAGATAATTTATCACTGTTTGAAAGATAAGCCTTGCTCCCTTCAGGTGAGTCCTTTCGATCCGTTTATTATCGCCCCATGCGAGGGCTTTTCTGTTGTCCGATACCATTGATGGCTTTGCAACGCCGGCCGGCACCGAAAAATACATGCAGCGCTCCGTCTCTGCCGGCAGGCCGGCCGCCCATTTCAAGAGCTTTGAGGGCCTGCATCTGTCAAGCCTGGGGATGGGGACCTACCTTGGCGACGTTACAAAGCAAGACGACGAGGCCATGGAAAACTCGGTCTACGAATCTGTCAAGTCTGGCGCCATCAACGTCATCGACACGGCCATCAACTACCGGGCCATGAAGTCTGAGAAGAGCATAGGCCGCGCGCTGTCACGGCTGATAAAAGACAACGTGGTAAGCCGTGACCAGGTGTTCATATCCACAAAGAACGGATACATCACCAACGACGGCGATTTTCCAAACATCGATGTCATGGAGTACCTTCAGCGCATGTACATCTCGACCGGCGTCATCAGCGCCGACGACATCAGCTCCGGCTACAACATCTTAAATCCCGCATACATTGCAAAATGCATCGACAAGTCCCTTGCCAACATGCACCTCTCGTGCATCGACCTTGTCTACGTGCACAACGCGTTTGAAAGCTGGCACGACGACGTCACAAAAAGCCGATTTATGGAGATGCTGGCCCGGGTCTTTGAGGTCTATGAACAGTACAGAGCGGCCGGCAAACTTCGGTACTATGGCATGGCCACCTGGACCTGCTTCCGGGTTCCAAAGGAGAGCCGGGAACACCTTTCACTTGAATCTGCAGTCAAGGTAGCCGAGTCCGTCGGAGGCAAGAGCCACGGCTTTAGATTCGTCCAGCTGCCCTACAACCTGGCATACAGCGAAGCGCTGTTTACCAAAAGCCAGTCCGTAGGGTCTGAGGGCAACCTGAACATACTTGAGGCGGCAGCAAGGCTTGGCATCGGCGTCTTTACCAGCGTGCCCCTGTTCCAGGGACGACTGCTGCGCGCGCCCATCCCGGACTATTGCGGCCTGACGGACCAGGTATCAAAGATAGTGCAAGTCATCCGCTCAAGCCCATCGGTGATAGCGCCGCTCATCGGCCAAAAGAGTGCAGAGCACCTGGCTGAAAACCTAAAGCTGGCAGACACGCCGCCGCTTACGGAAGAGCAGTTCCATGAGGCAGTCCAGACGCTGGCCCACAGGCAGAGGTCCGGCTAAAACTTTGCAATGATTCAAACGAGATGATCTAAAGCATTTTTATTCGCCAAAACCAGCAAGTTACGGATTGCAGGTCTCAATCGCGCGTGATGCCGGAGATCGAGCGACTACTTGATGAGCCCTAGTTCAATCTTTTCCGTAGACCTGCTTGTGGTCTCCAACTGCCACTATCAAGACGATCTTTTCCTTGTAAAGCACTTTGTAAATCAGCCTGTGGGAGCGACCCAAGTTGTACGCATAATAGCCAGACCAATGCCCCTTTTTGGGCAGTCCTATCTTGCCGGGGTCTTCTGACAACGTGAGGTCGTTTACTGCCTGATCAAACCGTCGTAGTTCTTCCGGGCCGAGTTTTTTTAACTGCCTGTAGAAATCAGGATTAGCCTGAATAGTCCACATTTTCTGTCAGTCAGAAGCGTCTAATTTCTCATGCATCTCTCTGAGAAATTCATCTGCGTTCTTGTACGTCTTCAATTTTACCTTGCCTGTTTCAACGGCTTCTATGGCTGCCTCTTCTTCAGGTGTCAATTCGTCTGATTTCCGCCTCTGCCGCGTCGTGGCCACGATTACACTTGTATCGTTTGCCATAAAAAGATTCTGTAAGCGCCAATTCAAACAGATTTTGGTGGTTGCTGAATCTGAATTTTCAATCGCATCATAGTCCGATTCAAACAACAATTTGTTTTATTACAACAAGTTCTTCCCTTCAATCCTTTCCATAGATCCCTTTGTGGTCATCTATATCGATTATTTCTATGAGTCGCTGTTCATCACAGACATTGTAACTGACTCGAAATGAACGATCAAGTTCTGCTACAAAACAATCCACCTTTCTGCTCTTCAGGGATTATCAGAAGCTTCAAAATCCCTTAGCAGCTGAATGTATCGTTTCTTGTTGGGCAGGGATAACCCTTTGAAGATTTTCCTGATTTCCGGCGGTTCTTCTATTTCCCAACTATGTGGATAAGGCAATCAGTTTCATCACGTGTCTTCTTCGAGTGATTTTATGTATTCCGAAATACTTTTGAACCGTCTGGACTTTCCAGCGGCTATATCCGTCTTGTTTTTCAAGATTCGTTCTTCCTCTTCCGGCGTCATCTTGGCGACCCGCTTATGCTTTGCAGCAGCCACAACAACACTTGCATAGTTTATCATAAAAAGGTTCTGCAGTAACTGCTACCCATCAAGTCAAAAACTCTACATTAGAGGACTGCGCTATCTAGCATGACGTGCTTGCCATAGACGCAGACAGCCTGACCAAGGTCTACAAGGGATCCAGCAGGGCTGCCCTAAACAACGTCTCCATAAGGGTGGATTCTGCCAAGATCTTTACGCTGCTTGGCCGGAACGGGGCAGGCAAGACCACCTTTGTCAGGATGGCAGCAACGCAGCTTCTGCCCACGTCTGGAAGCATCAGCGTGCTTGGATACGATGCCGTCCGGCAGGCAAAGCAGGTCCGGCAGTTAATTTCCGTGGTGCCGCAGGAAGGCCGGCCGCTCAGGGCGCTGACGCCGTGGGACCATGTCTACAACTGGCTCCAGATAAGAGGCGAGGACAAAAGGGGGGCCCGGGAGAAAACCGAGGCCGTCCTGCAAAAGCTGGAACTCTCAGAAGTCCGGGACAGGCCGGCCATGAACCTGTCCGGCGGCATGAAGCAAAAGATATTGGTGGCCATGGCCCTGGCCGTTGACGCACAGTTATTGTTTTTAGATGAGCCGACCATCGGCCTTGATCCTGTCTCAAGAAGGCAGGTCTGGTCCGCGGTAAAGGACTGGAAGGCCAAGGGCGGGTCCATCCTGCTGACGACGCATTACATGGACGAGGCCGAGATGCTGTCTGACTATATCGCCATAATAGACCGGGGCTCCGTCATAGCGGAAGGGACCGTCAGGGACCTGCGCAAGGTCATCCCGCAGAACACCCGCATAGACGTGGCCCGGGACGGCCTTGACATCGAAACCCTCCAGTCTTATGGATCGGTGGTCGATACCGGCGCCGGCACCCTTCGCGTCTTTACGTTTGAGTCATCTATTCGCGAGCTGTCCGAGCTGGCCCTGCGCCGGAACCTTCCATTCACGGTCTCGCCGGTCACCCTGGACGACGTTTTTGTCTACCTTGTGGGCAACATCGAATCCAACGGAGGATGGTCGCAACGCAATCAATAATGCTGCCGGCACGGCAGGCCTTTCTCATAGCCTATTCCACCGGCATACTGTGGCTCCGGCGCAACCCGTCCTCGCTGGTCTTTACAGCCATAAGCCCGTTCTCTCTTCTGTTCGTGCTCTTTGTGATAAGCAACGGCCAGTACGTGCAGTTTGCCGTGGCCGGAAGCCTGGTCATGGCGCTGGTGGGGTACGGCCTTGCCCTTGGCCAGGACATCTCGTTTTACAAGACTGAATACAAGATCCAGGATGTCTTTGTTGCGTCGCCGGTCTCGCCCCTGACCTACATGATGGGCCTTGCCCTCTCAGAACTGCTGTTTGGGTTGCCCGCGCTCACTGCCCTTGCCGCCCTGGTCGTGTACTTTGGCGCGTCGCTGTTCAATATCCCGCTTCTTGTGGCAACCATACTCTTGCTCTGGAGCTCGATGTCAGCCATGGGCTTTTTTCTATCGTCGCACATGCTTCACATGCGCAACGCCACGCAGGTGATCTCCTTTGTCAACGTCATACTGGCAGTGCTGCCTCCGGTGTTCTACCCCATAGCCAACCTGCCGGAGCAGCT
Organism: Nitrososphaera sp.; assembly: GCA_037441265.1. Taxonomy (GTDB): domain Archaea; phylum Thermoproteota; class Nitrososphaeria; order Nitrososphaerales; family Nitrososphaeraceae; genus Nitrososphaera. Next base: position 35,625 of record JBBISN010000003.1, read on the forward strand.
GCAGTACCTTTCGTATGCGGTTCCCACCACCCACGCGTCGTTAATGCTGCAGCATTCCATGGGGCTGCCAGTCCCCACTGGCTGGTCTTTGGAGCTTGGCTACGCGGTCCAGATAGCATACCTTGTCGGGTTCGTGACTCTGGCCAAGACGCGGGCAATCTGGCGCGAAACGTAAAGTCTGCGATAGCACAGATTGCTGTAAAACAGTTATAAAGAAACGTACCAAAAGTATTGGTATGGCCCTGAAACATTCGGCCAAAGATAAGCAGGATGGGCTCTGGCCAGAAGAGATCGAGGCATGGAAAAAGATCAACAGCGGAGAGACCAAGATGACACTAATGACTGCAGAAGAATTTGGTGCTGAGATGGAGCGAATCATTAGTGAGCGAAAAGCAAAAGAAAGAAGAAAAAAACTGGCAAATACTAAAACCCGATGATTGGGAAAAACAAACCAGACGCTTGCCTGTGCATTTACTTGAAAAACTAAAAGCCGTCGTAGATGAACTGGCGGAACTGGAAGATCCAACGATATTTGGCGTCCTTGAAAAGAATCTGCGTTATGGCCCTGCTTATGTTCTTAGGCTTGATAAATCATACAGGTTGTCATATCGTGTTGATTTCAAGTCACACATCATAATTTTAGGCCGGGTGGGAGACCACAAGGCAGTGGGCTCTAAAGAGTAAGTGGGAGCCATTGTTGTGAGCATATTCAATAAGGAAATTATAAGGAAAAACACGTTGAGATGATTTACCTGTGTGTAAGAAAAGACGCACGTTCAAAACAGGGGATTCCTTGACGAAAGCAGAAGAATTGGCAATGGAGAAATCCATGGCCGACTTGAAGGCCGGAAGATTCAAGACCTATAAAAGCAGCAAGGAATTCTTTGCAGAGCTGGAAAATCAAGGAATCTATTGAAAGACCAGAAAATTCTGATACCCTGCATACGAGTCAGGTGACTTTTTCAAGAGCACTGCACAGGAAGCTCTAATAGCATGGAGATAGAATGCTCCCTGTCAAATGGCCGAGGGCTTTGACTATCTGACGCTTGCATCGCTGATGGTGGCCTTTTCTGCAGTAGCCATTTCGATGATCCGGTTCAGAAAGGAAAGCAAGATACAGCGTCAGGCAGACCTGGTCTCAACCTTTACAGACATTGTCAAACTAATAGACAACGACAGGGCAGTGGACTCTCGGGGGATACTGAGGGCCGACAGGACGCTCAACGCGCTCAAGGACAGCGGCGACGACCCGCTTCCAGAAATAGACGAAAAGACCCGGGAGGCTGCAAGGTACGTGGCAACCACCTATGACCGGCTGGGCTTTATCCTGAAGCACGATCCGAACCTTGAAAACGAGATACTCCGCTGGCAGGGAGACGTGATAGCCGACATGTGGCATCTGACAAGGCCGCTGATAGTCAAGAAATGGCGACTTCGCAATCCCGGCTATGCAAAAGAGTTTGAAAGGCTTGCAGAGAAGGCCGCGTCGCTTGGCTGGTAACAAAAAGAGAGCGCTGTCTATCTTTTGGTCAGCGCCAGTATGCCGCCTACGATTCCCAGTATCGGCCCGATGATAAATCCACCCATGCCAAACAGCCCGATGATGGATGCTACTAGGACTGCAACGCCCCAGCCGTGCCCGCTTTCCGGTTTTCTGTAGACCATGTATCCGCCAAAGATCGATACTGCGCCAGCTGCCAAAGAGATGGATGCCATGGTGCCAACAGCCCACGCAAGGTATCCGCCGGGTGCCATCATGCCCCATCCACCGCCTCCCATCATCGATCCCATCCCGTACATAGACTGGGACCAGACGCCAAGCATGGAAAACGCCAGTAACCCGCCAGCTAGCATCAATGCGCCGCCTACAATGGACAGAACTACCGACGGCCTTACTTCCCTTCCTGCCTGCGATACACTTTCCATTTCTTTTACCTCCAATGCCATTATTGTATGGCCGCCAATATATGCAAAAGGAATGCAGTGCACTGCAGAGAGTTCAGATGTTGCCGGCTATCTGGGTGCATAAAAGATGATGGCAGCGCCAACAACGGCCACCACGGATCCGATTACCTCGTATGCATCTGGCTTCTTTTTGTCAACCACCCTGCCCCAGATTATTGAAGAGGCGATGAAAATCCCGCCGTATGCGGCATAGACCCTGCCAAAGTCGGCAGGCTGCAGTGTCGGTATCACCCCGTAAACAAAAAGCACGATGCCTCCAAGAATGCCGACGGCAAGTTTCTTCTTTTTCCTTATCCAGAGCCAGACAAGGTATCCGCCACCAATCTCTGCCAGGGCGGCTGCAAAGAACAGGACCGCCGTCAGCGGGGTTGAGGTCACTATCTCGACCAGATCCCCTTTTCACCTTTCCTTGGCATGTAGAATATGATTGCCACACCTGCCAGGGCAACAGCCATGCCCAGCACGTCGTACCGGTCAGGCGGTATCCCCTCAAACAGCCAGCCCCAGAATATCGACATGACGATAAAGACTCCTCCGTATGCTGCATAAATCCTGTGAAAATGGGCCTGCTGGAGCGTGGGCACTATGCCGTAAAGGAAGAGCACAAAGCCGCCCAGTACGCCAAGCATCCAGCTCATGCCGTCTCTGAGCCACAGCCAAACCAGGTACCCGCCGCCGATCTCGCAAAGGCCAGCAATAAAGAAGAAAAGCAGCGTCACTAGGATCCGCCTCGTCCTTGACTCTGGCAACTGCCGGACGATTCAACATATTGCCGTTATTATTGTTGGCCTGCGTCTGCCCCGGTCCTGTTTTGGAGGTTTTCCGGACAATCTCAGCTTATTTTATCTCTGCCTTTACCTTTATGATGTGGGACATGCTGTACATCGCCGGGCAGCGCTCCTCTGCCATCTTTAACACCTGGCTTAACCTTTCTTTGTCGGCGTTGTCGCTTTGCACGTCTATCTTGAAGTTGATGCCCTCGGTTATCGGCTCGTCTGCCACGTCAAAGGTCTTGGCAAAATTGATGTTGCACTCTGCATCGACGTTCAGTCTGGTCAGCCTTATGCCTTGAGCAGAGGCCACGCTCACAAACGTTGCAATGAAGCATGACGTGATGCCAGCAACACAGTAGCCCATGGGACCAAGCCGGCTGCCGTTTCCACCCATGAACGATGGCGAATCGACCTCGATTACCTGCTTGCCCTTTTCAAAGGACAGCTCGGTCCGGAACTGGTAGCCCTTGCTTGGATCAAGGTTCCACTCGCCCTGCAGCTTGACTGGCCTTTTCAGGGTGGATCTGTCAGCCTTGCCAGCTGCAACCGTCTGGGAAATCTTGTCCATGTCCACGTTGTTTAGTATGTTTGTCATGATGCGCTTTTGCACTGCTGGCACTTAAAAGACATACTGCTTGTCCTTGGTTAGCCACGAAGAATCGTTGCGTAAAGTTAATTATCGTCGCTGTAGAATTAGGACAGCCGTGTCTTCGGACGACGACCTGTGCAAGGAGGTTGCGTTGCTGAAAAAGAACATACTTGGCACTGGAGTCGTTATTAATGGCAAGCTGGTCTCGTCCTACATAAAGCCAAATGTACCTCTACCCAATGAAAAAAAACTAGGGCAGATGCTCATGCAGTCGCATTTTATGACCGCTCTGGCTAAGAGCAACGATGATTTCTTTGGGCGGTTTGGATACATGATGGTCCACTGGAAAGGCTCCGACGTATTCTTTTTCGTCCTTGATGACTCGCTGCCAAAACTGTTTCTCCTCAGAATTGTCCGACCGTACGACCACGAAGATTTGATGGACAAGGTATCTGTCTGTCTTAAAAAATTCGATTATGAATAGTCCTTCGGAAAGGGCGAAGTATGAGGGAAATGTTTAAAGGCAATGTGTGCTTTTACCATATAATGGCCAAAAAGAGAGATATTACCACAACAAAGAAATCAGGAAGAGGCCGATCTTTTCTAGGAACTTCTAGCAAAAGGGTATTACTCGACATTCATTTGCTGATATGCAACTCTTGTTTTTGGTGCGCGTCTTGTTTGTACGGCGATGGGCGCGTTTGGTTCAGGACATGCCCTACATGCAGCAACAGCGACATTGAAACCCTCCCCATCATGTCAAACGAGATGTATGTCTTTGATTACGATACCAGACGCGGCGTTACGCTACAGTTCTCTACCTCCAACTAGTATGTACGTTTGGCTTGCAATTTCTACACTCTTTCCAACCCTGCCTTTACATACGCCAATTCTGGACTTTCTTTGATATGATGGCGCCTTAACAGATGTAACGATAATTAAAACAGATAATGGCAAACGTTAGGAGTTTTCGCCAAATGTCTTATATCTGTCTACACCATATCATCAAATATGGTGGAAAACCTGACCGTGTATCCGATAATTGGGTTTGTCATCACCTACCTGTCGCTGGAAGTGGCATGGCACTTTGCTGTATGCAAGCATAAAGCTCAGGCACTGGCTCCATGCGTGTTCAAGCAGGTGAAAATGCTGATTGCGTGACTGTGAGGCATCTGCACGGAAAACCAACAGTATTGCGACGGAGGCTGGCAGGTCATGACGATTGCCCAGACCAGCATGATAGCTGCCAGCCTGGCAATACTGGTCTACGTAGCCATAGTCACCACCGGCACACTAACGACGCAGAACAACAAGGCTGCTTCCCTTCAGCAGGCAGAAGCCGATGCGGCGATGCGTGACCAAATAGAAACGAATCTGAATTATATCCACGAATCAGATACTAACCGGGCTTCTCTTACCGTGCTTCTTGGCGGCCACACCCTTGGCAAGGACGAATTCATCCTTCTGTACGACTCCACGCCGTATGCAACAAAAGGGCACGTCGCGCTGAACCTGCCGTGCGACAGCCAGAACCCGCGCAATCCTCTGTTCCAGGTGCTTGTCGGCAGGGCACCGGACTTGACGCCGATGTCCCTTGGCTATCTTGAGCAGATATCAAGCGCGCCAGACATGTGCGTGTATCACACCCAGTTTGGCTTTGGAGACCCTGTCACTGACGTGGTTCTGAAAAACGTATCCGGTGGCGAGGTAAGTTTCAAGGGCCCCCACTCTGTGGTGATAACCACCCATGAGTCCTACATACCGACAGCCCCCTCATTCAAAGACATACAGCACAGGCAAGGATACTGAGACAAACTCCCAACAAAACTCTTTTTTTTGGATGTCAACACTAGCTTTCTATGAAGCGAAAGTCCTCCTTCACGGTTATCAGCACAACGTGGGTGTTGGTCCTCTCCACGTACTGCATTGACAGGTCTTTTTTCACAAACTTGCTCAGCTCGCTCCTGTTCTTGAACTTGGCAATGATCATCATGTCTGTCAGGCCGGTGATGTCGTAAACCGCGCAGACGTTTGGAAATTTTGCAATCTGTTTTTCTATCTCCACTATCTTGCCCTTGGTGGCGGTTATCTCGATGATCGCCGTCAGGTCAAAGCCCAGCTTCTCGTGGTCCAGCAGGGCAGAATAGGACTTGACGATGCCTTCCTGTTCAAGCTTTTGCACCCTGGCAAGCACGGTGGGCGGTGAGACGCCGATCTCCTCGGCTATCCGGCGGTACGACATCCTAGCATCAGAAAGCAGCTTTTTGAGTATTCTAACATCTGTATCATCCATATGCGTCGACCAGTTTACTTGATTAACAAATATAAAGTATTGCCTTAAAAAGGCTGTCAGATATTAACAGTATTGATGGTAGACCATATATCCAACAAGCGTGTATTGTATGGCATGACTACTAGAGATGATTATTCATTGGAAGAACGCGATGTCAGCAAGTCGCAGTTCAAGGACGTGGAGTTTATCCAGCTAAGGTATACCGATGTTGTCGGCAGGTTTCTTGCCAAGTATGCCTTTGTGGACTCGGATCCGTCGGCATTTCTAAGGGGCGTGGGCACGGACGGCTCGTCTGTCCGGGGCTTTGCAACCATCGACGAGTCAGACATGCTGCTGGTACCTGACGGGTCAACGCTGCGGCTGGCGCCGGTCTCTGACAATTACCGGGTGGCCACGGTCATAGCCGACGTCTACGAGGGCTTTGGACGGGGCCGGCTTGTCAAGGACCCGCGGTACGCGTCGCAGAAAATGGAGGAGCATCTTTCCCAGGAAGGCCTGTCCTGCTACATCGGGCCGGAAGTCGAGTGCTTTATTTTTGACGACCTGACCCTCAAAGGCGACGGGCCGGCAATAACATCAGAGGAGCAGGCCGGCAAGTACCAGATAAGGCGGAAGGGCGGATACGACGCGCCTCCGTTCCAGGACTCGCTTTTAGAATTCCGGTTCCGGGTGGCCGAGATCCTGAAAAAATACTACTTTATCAAAGTCACCAACCTGAACCACGAGGTTGCCAGCTACGGCCAGATAGAGATCAACTTTATGCACAGCACGCTCACAAGATCGGCAGACAACGTCCAGATATACAAAGACGTCGTCAGGAACCTGGCAAGGCAGCAGGGCAAGATTGCCAACTTTATGCCCAAGCCGATATTTGACGAAAGCGACCCGCGCAATGCCGACAACGGCTCCGGGATGCACATCAGCGTCAGCCTTTGGGACAAGTCCGGTGCAAGCAACATCTTTTACGACCCCGGCGACGAGTACGCAGAGTTCAGCCAGACCGGGCGTTACTTTATCGGAGGCGTGCTGAGCCATGCCTCGTCACTGGCCGGGCTGGTCGCGCCCACCATAAACTCGTACTACCGGATGGTGCCGGGATTTGAGGCCCCTGTCTATTCTGCCTGGTCAAGGGGGAACCGGTCAGCAATCCTGCGCGTGCCGATAAACGAGAAGAGCAGCCCCAAATCAAAACGCATCGAGTTTAGGGCGCCGGACCCATCGGCCAACCCGTACCTGGCGCTGCCGGCCATAGTGGCAGCCGGGATGGACGGGATAAGGAAAAAGATAGACCCAGGCGACCCGGTCAACGCAGACATTTACAAGATGTCTGATTCGGAGAGAAGCAGCCTTGGGATAAAATCGCTTCCCGGCAGCCTGCAAGAATCGCTGGCGGCGCTCAAAAGCGACTCTGACTACCTGAAGGTGTGCTTTGGCAGTGAACTGCTTGAGGCCCACATGGACCTCAAGGGGGAAGAGGTTGCCGCCGGCCGGTCAAAGAAGCAGCAGTTCCTGCAGTACTATGACATCTGACAAATGGACTGGATCAGATTGATGCCCGCGGTCATGTGCGTTTGCATCACCGCGAGGGCACCATGCTTTTTTCCTTTGGTTGCAGTCGCCGACTCTCTGTGCCAACCTTATATTTTGCGCACTCTGATAGAGTAATTGCCCATCCCGCTGGCACGGTTGTAGTGGCGCACCTGCGCGTAGTATTCGCCGGCGATCAGGTTTGCCACTATCCTGGCGTTGGTATCGATGCCGGAATCGTCGTCTTCTGCAATGAGCGCTGTAGTATTGTTTGGGCCAAAGAGCTTCATGACTATGTCCGTCGGGCCAAGGGTGTCGATGAGGTAGCGCCCGTCACTTGCTGCCGTGAACTTGAAGAGGTCTTCCTCTCCAATCTTGCCAATGGCGGCCTTTGTGCGCTGCTTTGCATTGACCTTCAGCTCGGTTGCAGCCTCGACTGTTGTGCCTGTCTTTGGATACATCTTGGCACCGGCGATGAATTCCTTGTCCATGGCAGAGAGCACGTCGTTTTCCTTGGTGCCTATGCCATTCAGTGTCCATGAGGCAGGGAAGAAGTATAGCATGATAGATTCGGGGTCAAAAGCGGTGCCGTTGATCTGGTCTGCCCTGTATTTGCGGAGGATGTTGTGCCGGGTTGTCGCTTCGTCCCAGAAATTCGGTGACTTGGCGCACTCACGGATAACTACCTCCTCATTCCACTGGATGCCTCCTGCGGGGTTCTGGTGCTCGTGCGCAAGCCCTATGGCATGGCCAAATTCATGAGCAGCGGTGCCGCCGTCCAGAAAGCCAAGGTTCATGGTGGGGTGGCCAAGCGGAATATCGCGGCTGTCTGTACCGACGTAGGACCAGGCCCCGTCACTGGGATCAAATGCTATCCGGATCTGCGCATTGTTTGCGTTGCTGAAATTGAACTTGATGTTGGCGACTTGCTCCCACCAACCGGCCTGCTCCCGTGCAACTGCCTGCTCTGCAGAAGAACCGCCCATGAATTTCACCTGCAGCGTCGTGCCGTTCATCCACGTCTTGCCGATGGGTGATATAGCACGCACTGTGCCATCCCGCCTTCGCATGGTTGGCCGAAAACTCAGCATGTCTCGAGGCAACACACGGTCGATGCAAACTTTAGCTCTTTCGCTCATGTCGTTGATATTTTTTCCAAATAATTAAAGATTTTGTCTTGCAAAATATTGTGGGCAACTCCAGCCGCTAATTATTTCATCTTTATTTGAATAAATAGGCAATATGCACGCGTGGGTCTAGAGGCGTCTGAACTCAAACGGGTGCAGCTAACTAGGAATTTCTATTACAATCTTTCTATCTTTCTTGGCCTGTTCTTCCAAAGTATCCAATACCAGCTGAATAGCTTCCGTCATGTTTGCTTTCATTTCTTCAATAGTTTCGCCTTCGCTGATGGCTCCAGGAAGCTCTATGCATTGTCCTGTATAGCCTCCTTCTGGAGCTTCTTGGACTCTTATGGTGAATTTTCTGTTGCCAACGTTTTTCTTAAGAGCCATCGATGTAGAATATGATCTAATTTGATTATTAAAGCTACAACGATTAAGAACTTTCAAAACATACGATAACCGCAGTTCTATAAGCTCAATTCCCTATGAGTCTGAAAAGATTGTATATACAGAAATAGGTTCGATGGTACCAGAGCCCATGAGTAAAGCAGGCTTGGAGGGGACTCAAAACCTGCGTCTTGCAGTAATGTTCGTTGGTATTCTTGTGTTTTCCCAACAACAAAATACGTTTAAATACAGTTTAAACACATATAGAACTGATGGTAAAGACCATAACCATCAAAGACGACGTGTACAAGAAACTGTCCGCCAGGAAGGGTAAGGACGAGAGTTTTAGCGACCTGTTTGAAAGACTGATGGAAAAGGACGTACAAAGCAGCGTTGGCGCTTTAAAGAAGCTAAGGGGGTCTATGGAATTTGATGAAGGCGCCAAAGAAAAGATTCTTGCCGATATTGCTCTGAAGAGAAGTGAACGCCGGCTTTGATAATAATAGACACCGATGTGTTGATAGAAATTTTAGACAAACGCTCCGAGAAGGGTGAACAAATATACCAAAAAATAATATCAAGCGGGGACAATGTTGCCATCACCGCAATAACGCTGTATGAGACAATGTATGGCCTGATGAAATTGGCAAAACCAACCCAACATCTGTCCTCATTTCGAGTTTTTGATTTTACGAGAGAAGATGCCCAGCAATCAGCAACGATGGAGGTTGCCCTGGAGAAAAAGGGCAAGAGGATCAAAAGGGCTGACATAATGATAGCATCAACGGCCATCAACCAGGACGCGGCCTTGTGCACATTTGACAGCGATTTTCTGGAGCTGGAAAGCCTTGGATTAAGGCTGTTCAAATAGGAATCAGTATCGTGTGTCAATCCGGCAGGCTGAATACGGATGGAAAGGTCATGGTGGGATTCGGACCCACGACCTGCTGATTTCCTGATTTCGGGATTTACAAGTCAGCCGCTCTGACCAGGCTGAGCTACATGACCTCGTTACGAAAGTTCAGGAGAACATAATTAATACTTTATTCAACAAAAAGGGCGACTTTGGATGAAGCAGTCTTTTGCGTTTTTCAATACATTGGTAGATGCTCCAAATCACTTGATGTCGTGTAGTTACTGCATACCCAGTCATTCGGACCGAGTTAGTTGCACCATTCTACCGTGTTATTATACTTGGTACTTGTATTTGATGTCATGAGTAATGTGGAAGAGAACATGCATCTAATGAAAACATTAGATGATGCATGGAACTCACAAGACTGGGATACGTTCAAGAAACGTCATGCAGGCAATGTGGTCGTACGCTGGCCGGGCCAACTGCCAACTAATGGAATAGATGCACATCAGAAAGAGGGTGAATATTTCTTCAATGCATTTCCAGACAACCACGTCGAGAATAATCCATACAAGGTGTTCTTCGCTCAGGGCGAGTGGACATGCTCCATAGCTGTATTCACAGGCACGCATAAAGGGCCGATGATGGGCCTCGACGGAAAAATGATTCCACCTACAAACAAGAAGTTTAAAGTAGATTTTTGCACCGTCGCGCATTGGAAGGATGGTAAGATCGTTGAAGAGAATCTGTTCTACGACTTGGTCGGAATGATGACCCAACTTGGCTTGATGCGATAGGAAGACAACGAAATAAAGCCCGAACATGTTACATTCACAGCCTTCGATTCCAGTAAATTCGCACTTGATTATGGGCAAGATGCAACTGGTAGACGTCCAGTTTATACGTACTTTATTTGTTAATGTATGTCTGAGAAAAATTACGTTAAAGTCGCGTCTAAGCGGTATTTCAGGATAAAAAATAATGAGTGTTTGTTCTCAGTTTAGAAGTTCATGACTTGGAATCCGTCTGATAGGAGTTTTCTTACGCTGATGTGCTGCTCAAACTCATCTACAAGCCCGCATTGCCCGACAGATTCCTTTGCACCAAACGCCGTGGCGCAGAACAAACAAGCCCCTGATACCTTGTCCTTTACCGACTCGTACAGCGGGTTTGCCTTGTGATCTTTTCCTGACAGAACGCCGGGCCATCTTGTGCCTGTGCCGTCAAAGTAAAGGCGAACCTCGTCCCCTGCCTGCTTGAATTCCTTTACCGTTATCATGGCGTTTACCACCCTGCCCAGATCCTCGCTTGTCTCTGTATCGGCAAACACGAATACTGCTACTTTGTTCATCTTTTCACCTCCTTACCTTTAGTAGTTAGATGAAGGAAGGTAACCTATATTAACTGGAAAGTAACAAAAAGGTAGGCAGGTGAAATGCAGGTAACTTGGATCCAAACTTGAAGCTCTGCCCCATACACAACACATTTGACTTGATAGGCAAGAAATTCACCATCCTGATCCTCCGGGACATGATGCTTTATGACAAGAAGCGGTTCAACGAACTGCTGGATTCTGTGGAAGGCGTGAACTCAAAGACCCTGTCACTGAGGCTACGTGAGATGGAGCGTGACGGGCTGATTAAACGGCGGGTTTTTGCCGACAGGCCGTTACGGGTTGAATACGAACTGACCGAAAAGGCCGGAAAGCTCAGGCCGGTGCTTGAGCAGATGGGCGAGTTTTCCACCCAGTATTGCGCCACCGATGTTTTCAGGGACAAAAAGCCTCGGAGTTTCAAGCAGGTACTTGAAGCTCAGATTGGAAATTAAGTCAGTTGCTAAAGGTCATTGCGGACCTAATTTTTATCTAGATACTGCCAAGTTCCACACAACTCAAGCACATGGAGCGAGATTCAGCTCAAGTTGGTTATAGGGTTAAAAGAACAGTTACCAAAATACACTAGTCTTCTCCATAAGTCTCTTTGTGGTCTCCAAGACGTTTGATAATTATGAGGTGTTTTTCTCTGTCAACCCAATAAAGTAACCTCAAAGACTTGGTAACATCATATGCGTAGCATCTGAAATTGGAGCCTTGTTTGAAGGTTCCAAGGACAGTGGGATCATCGCTCTCTGCAAGGTCTTGTATTGCCTTTTCAAACAACGGAAGTTTGGGAGTATCCTTTATCTTTCTTAATTGCTTCTTGGCTACGTCTGTAACCAGGATCTGCCAGGTCAAAGGCTATCGTTTTTGATGGCCGTAATGAGATCCTTTGGGCTGGAAAAAACGGTGTACCTGCCTTCTGCCAAATCTTTTTCACTTTGCTGTAAATCATGGATTTCTTCTGGTGTTAGCCTATGCTTGTCAGGCATAGTGGTCTTTGCGGGTTTTTTATTCGCCTTCTTCTTATCTTTGACAACCTTGGTCTTCCCGGCTTTCAGCAACGCAATTCTCATACATCACTCTGCTATAAAAAACAAACTCTTTAGACGATAGGGTGCAAAACTCCCCTTTCTCCGCGCAGAACGAGGTCTTCCTATCTGGATGGTTTTGCAAGTCGTTTCCCTGAACCGGCGAATTATAGTCAAAGAACCAGTCAGCGTCTCGCCACATCAACAATTGTGGGACACATCTGACAATAAGGTTCAATTTATTTAAATTACGGCCGCAGGTGCACAGGTCATGATGGCGCGCAGCAAGTTCATGGTGCAGGTTGTCATAGAAAACAAGCCGTACATCAACGATCCTGAGGGCGAGACGATACACCGCGACCTGGTATTAAAGGGCGGCTACTCTGCCGTCAAGTCGGTGCGCTCAGCCAAGATGCTCAAGATGGTGGTAAGCGCCGGCACTGAAGCAGAAGCCGAAAATACGGTGCAAAAGCTGTGCGAGGAGCTGCGGATATTCAACCCCGTGGTCAGCGTCTGCACGGTCAAGGCTGTTGCAAAACAGGACTAGTGCTTGTCATGGTCCATGGTGGCTATGACGCTGTCTATCTTTTCCGTGTCCCTGAGCGTGCCTTCTAAAAGCAGCGTTGTGCGCAGGTGCTTTGCCAGGTCAGTGACGGTTATTATGCCCACTATTTTGTCACCGTCCATTATGGGCAGGCGGCGGATCTTGTGGTTTATCATGCGCTGCACCGCCACCTCGATGGGCATGTCCGGTCCGGCTGTGGTCAGGATCTTGGACATCATCTCGCCGACCTTGACTTCTGACACGTTGCGCTCCTTGACGCAGATCTTTTTGATGAAGTCCCGCTCGGTGACGATACCGACCGGGGTCCCATCCTTGACTACGAATATCGAGCTTATGCCCTTCTCTGTCATTGCCTTGGCCGCTTCAAGGGCGGTCTTGTCGGCGTCTATCATGACTATTTCCTTGGTCATGATGTCGCGGACTACGCCAGCTACCATGCCAGTACTTTTCAATCCTTAAAATTTAATCCTTGTTGTTTAGATGGCAGCCTCGCCGCGTTCTTTGGTCTTTAGGTCTATGGCCACCGGCATGTCTGAGACGAATATCTTGCCTCCGTACGACGGGCCGCCTATCCTGTCCAGGATCCTGCTTACTATGTCGTCTGCCTTGCTGTCTGGGACCACGACCTCGACCTTGGTGCGGGGTATGAACTCTGGCACGTAGTGGCTTGTACCGCGTCCTACTGAAACAGGCTTTGCCTGGCCCCGGCCCCTGCCCTCGACTCGGTAGTGGGTCATGCCCCCGATGTTGAACTCTTTGAACACCGCGTTGAGCTCCGAAAGCGCCCTGTCCGGTATAACGACTTCGATCTTTTTCATCAATCATATTCGATAGAATCCGGCTATATCCGGAACTAAAAAACGGGTTGTATTACTCAGCAACGGCTGTAATGTGCTTTCCCGGAATGATTACGACTCAGAAACGACGATGGAGCGCAGAGCTGCAGTTGGAGTGAAAAAAAATAATCTGACTTACTTTTGTTCTTTAGCGAACATCCATGTCAAAACTGACACAATTATATATAGTCGGCTGATATAATACAATGTGCAAAAACAGGAGCTACTGAAAGGCGATGCATTCCTGTTCGCCCAGAGGCTGGACAGCAAACCAGTCTATACCATAGAGGATGCAATTTTGGTGGCCGGCTCTGCCAAGACTGCTTACCGGCGCTTAAATGATCTGAAGGCGCTTGGCCTTGCCAAGTACAGACGTGGCAGGTTCATCCTCAAAAGTAGCGTAGTGTCGCAACCGGCAAACGTGATTGAAAAACTTCTTCCTTCGCTAGCTGCATTGAGCAAGGCCAGAAGGTTTGGGCGAAACTACAACGATTCTGACATCCGGTTTGCCATGAAAAACATTGCCGACAAGTTTGTCACGCTGGACTACAAAGCGTACGAGATTACGAAATTCCAAACTCCCCTTGACTTGTACCTCTACGTGCAAGACGTAGACAAGGTTGCCAGCTTTCTGAAAGAGAAGGGGTTTAGGGAAGGCAGAAACGGCCGGGTTATCCTTCTGCCAAAGATGGGTGATTTTACAAACGAGATTGAAAGGGTGTACCTCGACTGCATAGCAAACGGTGAAAGAAGCACGCTGGATGCAATAGCAATAGAGTTGCTGTATGAGGATAAACTAAGCACAAGAGGCTTGTTTCCCGTTCAGCAGGTAAAGAAAGTTCAAGAGGACCTGCCGTTGTTAAGCAGCGGGTAAACACTATTGCCAAAAAATAGTTATAACCACTTTTCAGTAGGATTGCTGTGCTTTCGCAGATAGACGATTCCTGGTCATTCAAGGATGCGTCAAGAAGCGAAACTTCCTACATTACCCATGGTTATCACAGGTATCCAGCCAAGTTTATCCCTCAACTGGCAGCGAGAGTTATAAGGGAAAATAGTAGATCTGGTGACCTAGTATGCGACCCTTTCATGGGTTCTGGCACGGCCCTTGTGGAAGCTATCGTCAATGGTCGCAAGGCCTATGGAACAGACATCAATCCTGTTGCTTTCCTCATTTCAAAGGCCAAAACCACTCCCATTGACCCTCTGAAGCTGGATAATCAGATATCTTTACTCTTCAGCGAATTAAAACCTGTTCTAAAAAGAGATACAAAGCAAATGCTATTGACCGAAGAAAGATTCGATTTTCAGATTCCAACCCACGAACGTATCGATTATTGGTTCCCTGAAAAACAGAAACACGATCTCGCGCTAATATTATCTAGGATTAAAGCAATAGAAGACAAAGATATCCAAGTCTTTCTGCTCTGTTCTTTTTCCAATATTCTGAAGGGGTGTTCAAGATGGATGATGAAATCAGTCAAACCCACTCGAGACAAAAGCAAGACCGTAGCGTCTGCTTACGAAAGCTTTGTACTTCAGACTCGAAGAATGATGAGGAAGAACACGGAATTTTGGAAGGTACTTGGTGGTAAGAAGGTGGAATGTGTTATTGATAACAGGGATGCCCGGAACCTCAACCTACGGGATAATTCAGTTACGTTGATTGTAACAAGCCCTCCATATGTAACATCTTACGAATATGCCGATCTCCATCAATTGACTGCCCTGTGGCTTGGATACCTCGATGGATTAACTGAGTTCAGAAATAAGTTCATCGGTTCAATCCAAAAAGAAGATGGGGAAGTTGAACTTTACAGCAAGCTTGGTAGGGATACCGTTGAAAGGCTGCGGGAAAAAGACAAGCGAGAAGCAAAGGGTGCAGAGAGATACTTCTTTGAAATGCAGCAATGTTTTGAAGAAATGCATAGGGTCCTGAAACCTTCGGGCCGAGCAGCAATAGTAATTGGTGATACGGCCCTCAAGAAAGTGGAGATCAAGAATGCCGAAGTCTTTGTACAGACTATGCAAGGGATAGGATTCAAAACTTATGAGATAATTCGGAGGCCAATTCCAAGCAAGATATTGCCATTGACCAGAGATGAAAAGACAGGCAAGTTTGCAACTACCTCCAAGGCAGACAGGCTCGCATATCCGACAGAATACATTCTAATCATGGAGAAAAAGTAGAGTGACCTTTACAATTCATGACTTGGTAAAACTCTACGAGAAGAAAAAGGAGGTCTATGGAAGTGAAACATACCGTCATATTTCAGAGATCCTAGACGATGCCAAGATCCGGCATAAGAAGCACTTTGACAAGGGCAGCAAAACTGATCACGAACAGTCTTGGAGAGCTTTCAAAGGCAAAAATCTTGAAAAACTGCTAATCCATATTCTATCAAAAGAGGTTAAAGAGCTTGGTCTTGATTTAGTGCAAGGGCATGCCCTTGAAAGAGCAAACGGCCTCTCAAAGGTGTTAGACCAAGTGAAAAGGAATCTGTTGGTAGACTATGGGGAGTTTGGCATGCATCTTCCTGATGTTGACATTGTCATTTACGATCCTTATGATTCCTATGTGCTAGCCGCCATCTCAATCAAAGTCACCCTTAGAGAAAGGATTGCACAGACAGGCTATTGGAAACTAAAGCTCTCTTCTTCGGAGGTTACCAAGGGTATCAAGATTTTTTTCATAACACCTGACGAAGATGGGACCCTAACAGTCATGAAGCCTACAAAGAAAGGTAGGGCTATTGTTGAAAAGGACACGGACGGGAGCTATGTGATGAGTGAAATCCCCATACAGCAAAGCGACCGTGTAAAGACGTTTGATAAGTTCATCACCGATCTAAAGGCCTTGTCTGATGCTAGAAAGGCGAATAGGCGTCGTTAGGATATGCAATTAAACATGAAAAGAACAAATCAATTGAGTTACTTCGCTTAGAGCCAATATTTCCTGTGTTCTGAGATAATGAATGCTTGTTTGGTAGTCTTGTGGCTCAGGCCGTGTTCTATGGAATGGTCATCCGCTTTTTGACTCTGGATTTCTATATCTAGTGTTTGAGCGGGCCTTTATCAGCCATGCCAGCAGAATCCTCAAGATATTAATACGAGGGTAGTCAAGTCTTTGCCGCAACCATGACCAAAGTCGGGATCGCCGTTTTTCCTGGAAGCAACTGCGATCGTGACGTCCATCACGTTTTGAACAATGTAGTTGGCATTCAGGCTGATTTCATCTGGCACACAAAGGACCGGATCTCCGGCTACGACGCCATGATAGTGCCCGGTGGCTTTGCCTTTGGCGACCGGCTCCGGGCCGGAATCATTGCGGCCCACAGTCCCATCGTCGCCGAGGTCAAGCGGATGGCCAAAGACGGCCTGCCGGTGCTTGGAATATGCAACGGCTTTCAGATACTTGTCGAGTCCGGGCTTTTGCCTGGAGCCCTCATGATGAACGACTCGCTGCGGTTTGTCTGCCGGTGGACCAAAGTCAAAGTGCAGAACAACGGCACGCCCTTTACATCCGAGTTTTCAAAGAGGCAGGAGTTTGACATCCCCGTCGCCCACGGCGAGGGACGGTACATGGCCGACAGCAGGATGCTGCGGGACATGAAAAAGAATCACCAGATAGTATTACAGTATTCAAACGACGATCCAAACGGATCTGTCGACCTCATCGCCGCTGTCTGCAACGAGGAGGGAAACGTCATGGGCATGATGCCACACCCGGAACGGGCCAGCGAGAGCATCATATCGGCATCCGGCAGAAACGACGCGATAATGATCTTCCGCTCCCTTGCTTCATACTTGAAAAGAGGGGCCTGACCTTGGGGGTACTTTCCAATCAAGAACTTGCTTACCTGGAAGAAAAACTACGGCGCAAGGCCAACGAAGTCGAGCAAGACATCGTGGGCGCCGAGTGGTCCGAGCACTGCTCATACAAGTCTTCCAAAAAGTACCTGCGCCTTTTGCCCACCCGGGGCAAAAACGTGGTGGTGGGCCCCGGCTACGACGCCGGCGTGATTGATGCCGGCGACGGCTACGTGCTGACCGTGCACATTGAAAGCCACAACCACCCGTCGGCCGTCGAGCCGTACGGCGGCGCCGCGACCGGCGTGGGCGGTGTCATCCGAGACATCATGTCCATGGGCACGCGGCCTATAGCGGTGCTGGACGCGCTGCGCTTTGCGCCCATAGACAACTCGGCATCAAAATCAAGATGGCTTTTCAAAAACGTTGTCCGCGGTATAGCCGACTATGGAAACTGCATCGGCATACCAACGGTGGGCGGAGAAGTCGAGTTTGACTCTTCCTTTGAGGATTACTGCCTTGTGGACGTTGCCTCCATCGGCTTTGGCCGCAAGGAAAGCATAGTGGCCAACACCGCGGACGTTGGCGACCTGATAGTCCTGGCCGGCGGCTCGACTGGACGCGACGGCATCCACGGCGCGTCCTTTGCCTCCCGCGCCCTTGAGGCTGAGAACCGGTCTGCGGTGCAGATCCCAGACCCGTTCTTGGAAAAACTGCTGCTTGAGGCCACCATGGAGGCCGTGGAGGGCGGCTGCGTCAAGGCCATAAAGGACCTTGGCGGAGGCGGCCTGTCATGCTGCCTGTCAGAGACTTCAGACAACCTTGGCAAGGGCTTTGAAGTGGACCTGGCAACCGTGCACGCCCGTGAGGCCGGCATGAATTCTGCCGAGCTGATGATATCCGAGTCCCAGGAGCGCATGCTGTACGTCACCGATTCTGAAAAACTGCCAAAACTAAAGACGATACTGGACAAGTACGAGATACGCTATTCTGTTCTTGGCCGGGTTGCCGGCCACCAGAACCTTGTTGTCAAAAACAAGGATTCGCCGGTGGCAGACATGCCGTCTTCGCTGGTGGCCCACGCCCCCCTTGCAGACAGGGCCGCAAGACGCCCCGCCTACCTTGACCGCATACGGGACGTCAAAGCGCCCAGGCAGCCCTCAGACCTTGGCAGGGTCCTGCTTTCGCTGCTGTCAAACCCCACCATTGCAAGCAAGAGCTGGGTGTACCAGCAGTACGACCATGAAGTGGGGGTGCGGACCGTCCTCAAGCCGGGCGCGGCAGACGCCGCCGTCATGCGCCTTGACAACGGCCGGTTTGTCTCCATCAAGCTGGACGGAAACTCCAAGCACTGCTACATAGACCCGTACCAGGGAACCCTTGGCTGCCTGTCGGAGGGCCGCAGAAACATCGTCTGCACCGGCGCCAATCCTGTAGGTGTGGTCGATCACCTGCAGTTTGCAAACCCCGAAGACCCCGAGATATTCTGGACGTTTACCCAGGCCATAAACGCCATCGTGGATTACTGCAACTTTATGGAGGTTCCGGTGGTGGGAGGAAAGGTCAGCTTTTACAACGAGACGGCCAGGGGGCCCATCAAGCCGTCGCCGGTCATCGGCACCCTCGGGCTCATAGACGACGCTGCCAGCATCACCCGCTCTGAACTGAAACGAGGTGACTTTCTATTCGTCATCGGCCAGACAAAGCCGGAGCTGGGCGGCTCTGAATACTATGAATACCATCATCGCCTCACCGGCGGCCAGGTTCCAACCGTGGACTTGAAGCAGGACCGGCAGAATGGCGACGCCGTGCTGGCCCTGATAAGGGAAGGCCTTGTCAGCTGCGCCCACGACTGCTCAAAAGGTGGCCTTGCCGTGGCGCTGTCAGAGATGGCCGTGGCCGGCAACGTGGGCTTTAAGGTAGACCTGAAAAAGGCTCCAAACTCTTGCAGCAGGACCGACGAATTGATGTTCTCTGAATCCCATTCACGGTACATAATCGGTACAACCAAACCAGAGAGGGTTTCAGAGATCCTGTCCGGCCAGAATGTCCCATTCTCCCAGATAGGCAGGGCTGCCGCAAGCCGCGCAGAGTTTGTGGATGGCAGAAAGCAGGTGGCAAGTCTGACCATTGCAAGGCTGCGTTCTTCTTTTGCCTCCCTTGGAAAGATCATGCAACAATAAAGATATGTTTTTTAAATCAACGCAACCCAGTATGACTGTCTTGGAGGCAAGTTCTTGGCTCCCAGCCTGGCAGCTAGGTGTGAGTTGATTGGTTCATGAAAACTGTGGCGTAGTGGGAGTATTTTCCCTTGACGGAGAGAACGTCATACCGTTTGTCATCGATATGCTCCGGGCGCTGCAGCACCGCGGCCAGGAAGCCTGGGGAATCGCTGTTCCCGGCAAGCCGCCTTTCAAGAAGCTGGGGCTTGTATCGGCAGCAGCATCCGAGTTCCAGCAAATAGTCAGAAAGTACAAGTCGCCGGCGGCCATCGGGCATGTCCGGTACTCTACTCTGGGCAAGAGCAACCTTGAAAACGCGCAGCCGCTGCGGGTCAAGGACCTGTGCATCGCGCACAACGGCACCATAGCCAACGTCGAAGAACTTTCAGGGATGGTGGGCGGCTGCACATTCACGCCGCAGACCATGAGCGACACGCTGGTGGCAGCGCAGCGCCTTGTCTCCCACATCGCCGAAAAGCAGGACATGACTACTGCCATGAACATCCTGAAAAGCGAGATGGTTGGCTCGTTTTGCTTTACATTTCTCACCGACGACGGCGCTGTCTACGCCGCCAGAGACACGCGGGGGTTCCGGCCGCTGGTGCTGGGCTTTCACAAGGAGACCGGCACGTACATGGTGGCCTCTGAATCCTGCGCGCTTGATGCGGTGGGCGCGCACCTTGTCCGGGACGTTGAGCCCGGCGAGCTGATAAAGATGGGCAAAAACGGCATCGAGTCCAAGCAGTTTGCCACGGAAAAGCCCCACGCGCACTGCGCGTTTGAATACACGTACTTTGCGCACCCTGCCAGCGTGATGGAGGGGATAAGCGTCTATGCGGCAAGAAAGCGCATCGGACAGTTCCTGGCCCGCAAGTTCCCCATAGACGCCGACGTCGTGATACCCGTCCCGGATTCGGCAAGGCCCGCCGCGCTGGGCTACGCCCTTGAGGCTGGCATCGACTTTGAGGAGGGCCTGCTCAAGGACCGGTACAGCAAAAAAGGCTCCATGCGCAGTTTCATCGAGCCGTACCAGAACACCAGGGTGGAGATAACCAAGG
>JBBISN010000003.1:56135-58545 GCA_037441265.1 Nitrososphaera sp.
TCCATGCGCAGTTTCATCGAGCCGTACCAGAACACCAGGGTGGAGATAACCAAGGGCATCATACCGATACGCGAGGTCATCGAGGGCCGGCACGTCGTCGTGGTTGACGACAGCATCGTTCGCGGGACCAGCTCCGCTTCCATCATAAACACCTTGAAGGCGGCAGGGGCCAGAAAGATAAGCCTGGTAGTCACGTATCCGCCCATACGCTATCCCTGCTACGCAGGCATCGACTTTCCGTCCCAGGAAGAGCTGATAGCTTACCAGAGCGGCTCTGACCTGCGCTCAAATGACGAGATAGCGGCAAAGGTGGCCCGTACCATACACGCTGATTTCGTGGGCTACAACGACACGGCCAACCTTGCCAACGCGATAGGCATGCCGGAAGAGGAGCTGTGCTTTACCTGCTCGACTGGGAACTATGCGTCGCTTGGAATCAAGCCCGTGTTCAAGACCCGGGTCCAGATGAAGGGCGAATGATCCCTTAAATATCAAAACGCTGCATTTTCTTTCAGATGCGCACGCTCATAGCGATAGCGGCCGGTGGCGGCGTCGTTGCGGCGACCCTGATAGCCATGCTGGTGTCTTTGGTCCCGACGCAGGACTACTCGCTTAACGTGGACGCACTCAAAGACGAGCAGTCGCTTTTCACCAACGCCCGGGTCATCCTCACAAACAACGGCCGGCTTCCTGTCACAAACGTGGTGGTGGACTATGGCAACGGGCAAGACAAGGTGGACACGATGCAGCCGGGGCAAAAGATGTCCTTCTCGCCCCCTGAAGGCACGCGGCTGAACTTTGTGACCGTGACTGCAGACCCTGGCATCAGCATAGTCAAGGAGTACCGGGCACCAGTCAAGCTTCCAGGCATGATAGGATCCTGATTGTGGTCAGAGTCCAATTGTTTGCAAAGTCAGCCAGCTTTTCTGCCGTGCTCTTTGATGTACGTTTCAATGGTTTTTCTTGTGCTCATCCACACCCTGCCCACCTTTACGGCATCAAGCACTCCATTTCTTGCCTGCAGGCTCAGGTATTCTGCCGAGTAGGGCGTCCCCTTTGCCAGCTCTGACAATGGTCGGAGCTTTTCCTTTGGTTTGCCCTTGTTTATTGCATTAAGATATAGGTCCAGCGTTTGCTCTACACACCGGGCCATGTAAATGAGAAATGGCTCAAAATCGCCTTTGCTTGAGACGGCATCAAGCACGTCAAGGTACTTTTTTCTCTCCACTTTTTTGATGACAGCAAAGGGATACCGGTTTCTTGACAGTATCAGGTTCATCAGGAGCCTGGCCATCCTGCCATTGCCGTCGTCAAAGGGGTGCATCCAGGCCAGATAGTAGTGTGCATGGGCTGCCATCTCTACAGGCCTCAGCTCATCCGGATTTTCATTGATGAATTCTATCATCTGTTTCATCTCGTCTTGGATCTGATATGGTGGCGGAGGAGCAAAGGACGCGCCCACTATGTGCACGTCTTGGCTCCGGTACTGGCCAGCGGTGCTTATTATGCCGGCCATTATTGCCCTGTGAATGTCCAGGATGTCCTGCTGGGTTATCTTTTTTCTTCCAAGGGCAATCTCTTTTACAATCTCTATAGCCTGTGGGTGGTTCTGGGCAGCAAGAACGTCGGTGATGCTTTTCCCCCGCACCGTCATGCCCCTGATGGCCAGCTCTGTCTCGCCGCGAGAGAGCGTCACTCCTTCAATGCTGTTGCTGTTATAGACAAACTCTACCTGCATCCGCTCTTCGATGTCTTTGACAATATCTGCGGATAGTTTTGACTGCAACAGCCTGTTGCGCTTTTCCACTATGCGATTGTGCAATTCTTCCGGGAGTAACGCGAGGGCCCGCACCTGCAATATCGGTTAGATGTATACGATATTAGTATCTATCGGATAGGATAGACGATACATCTTACCGCGTAAAATCTGCGGTAATCTGATTGCATTTAAATAACAACACGGCGAACTTCAAAGCATGAACAAGGATTCCTTTTCCGATGCTGAAATTATCGAGTTTTACAAGATGAAAAACATTGCAGTGGTGGGCATGTCCAAGACCGAGGGCAAGCCGGCAAACTATGTGCCCACGTACCTGATAGAGCAAGGCTACAACGTGATTCCTGTAAACCCCACCGCACCGGAGATAATGGGCCGCAAGTCCTACCCCAACGTCTCTAGCGTGCCGGACAGCATAGACATAGTCGACGTCTTTCGGCCCTCATCAGACGTGCTGGCCGTCGTCCAGGACGCTGTCAAAAAGGACGGCATAAAACTGGTCTGGATGCAGCTTGGAATTTACAACGAGGAAGCAGAAAAGCTGGCAAGGGAAAAGGGCATCAAGGTTGTGTACAACCGCTGCATGCTAGAAGAGCACCAGCGATTGTTTGGCGATTGACCTGCCAGTACAAG
>JBBISN010000004.1:0-55073 GCA_037441265.1 Nitrososphaera sp.
TCCATGGTGTGGGTAGGCGTAAGAAGGATAAATAAACGATATTTCGGCCAGTAAGCTTGATATGAACTTGCGGGGGGCTTTATAGTCAGTGTCCTTGATCGAGCTGCAGAGCAGAAAGAAGTGGACCGTCAACGGCACTTCAAGGATCAGGCCTGCGCAGGAAACCCTGGAAAAGGTAATCCCGCTGTCAAAAAAGATAGGGGTCACCAGGCTTGCAGACATCACCGACATGGATGTGCTGCGCATACCAAATTATTCTGCTGTGCTGCCCGGGACCGAGGACTATATCTGGGTATACAGCGGCAAGGGCCCGACCAGAGAACACGCCATGGCCAGCGCGCTGATGGAAAGCATAGAGCGGTATTCCTCCCTTCCTGCAGGAGGGCCCCGTAAATTTGTCAGGTCCAGCTTTGCAGAGCTGTCAAAAACCCACAATGTCTTGCACCCAGATAGCATCGTCGAGCCCACTAGGTTTGATTACCGCGACGACATGCTGATGGATTTTCTGCCCGGCTTTGATCTGGTGTCAGGCGGGGAGGTGATGGTTCCGGCTTCCATCGCCCTGTTCCGGTACTCGCCGCCACCTCCAGCCGTAAACCCGTTTGCATACTCGCACACCAACGGTCTTGCGTCAGGAAATGTCATGGAAGAGGCCGTCTGCCACTCTCTTTGCGAGGTCGTAGAACGCGATGCCATGAGCATTGCAGAGCTGCGGGCCAGCGCCATCCCTTTCCACATCATGCGCAGCGTGGTGCACTCGCTTAACTCTGCCGGGTTTCCGGTGCCTCCGATTCCAGCCGCCTCATTTGTTGACGACCCGGGCGTCTTTCCAGAAGTGGACATATCCGGCGTGGAGTTTGAACCGGTAAGGAACCTTGCAGCCAAGTTTGAAAAGGCAGGTATTCCACTGATAATAAAGGACATCACGTCGGACATCGGTATACCCACGTTCAACGCCAGCAGCATTGAATGGATATCCCATGATTACGGCTACCTGGCGGAAGGGCATGGCACCCACCCCGATGCAAGGATTGCCCTTTTGCGAGCCATAACGGAGGTTTCGCAGACACGGGCAGCCAACATCCAAGGAGCCCGCGACGACCTGCGGAAGATAAAGTACGGCGAGAACAACACCGACGACAAGCGGGCATGGCAGTTCATGCAGTCTTCCAAAAAGATCCAGTTCTCTGATGTCAGGACCTATTTCCACGAGGACATACTGGATGACATCAAGTTCATCATCTCAAGGCTCAAAAGCGTGGGCCTTGGCCGCGTGATAATTGTGGACCTTACCAATCCTGACCTAAAGATACCGGTCGTGCGGGCCATAGTGCCGGGTCTGGAAACCTTCAAGATAACCAAATCCGTGATGGGAGTACGCGCAAGGGAGTGTTTTAGGCAATGGCAAGACCAGTGATTTTCCTGGGCCCCAGCCTGAGCCATGAAAAGGCACGCCGCATACTGCCAGACGCGGATTACCGGCCGCCGGCAAAAAAAGGGGATTTCCTCAGGTTGGCGGCAAGTGCCGATATAAAGATGGTCGGCTTTGTCGACGGTGTATTTTTGCAGGACTACCCTCCAACACCCATCGAAGTGTACCAGCTGGCAAGAAAAGAAGGCATCATTCTTGCCGGAGCTGCAAGCCTTGGCGCGCTGCGCGCCGTCGAGCTGGAAAAGTTTGGAATGATAGGCATCGGGAGGATCTTTAACCTGTACAAGAACAACAAGATAAACGCCGATGACGAGGTTGCCGTGACTTTCTCCGACGGTGATTTCCGTCTCCAGTCCGAGGCCATGATAGACATCAGATACAACCTCTTCTTGGCCTGCAAGAAGGGCGTCATCAGCAAAAAGGCCAAGGTCGCACTGAGCAGGGTTGCAAAAAGCATCTATTTTCCGCACAGAAATTATGCAGACATCATAGACCTTGCCAAAAAACAACATCCTGATCTTCAGGACATCGACGCGTTCAAAGACTACATACAGACCAGCAGGAAAAGCCTGAAGGAGATGGATGCCATAAGTTTGCTGGAATTCTTTAAGGCGCGGCTGGCCGGTAGCTAATCTTAAATCATCAGGCCCATCTTTTCAGGTCATGAAGATATACACCAAGACCGGCGACAAGGGAGAGACAGGCCTTATCGGGGGTACGCGCATCAGCAAGGCCGACCAGCGGATCGTTGCCTACGGGACGGTCGACGAGATCAACTCCAACATCGGGCTTGCAATTTCACTCCTAGGACCAAAACAGGACATTTTCTCCGACTTGATACAAGTGCTCACCGGAATTCAAAATGACCTTTTCCTGGTCGGGTCCGACCTTGCAGATCCGGATTATCCAGAAAGCAGGTATGGCACGCGGCGTATCAGCGAAAACATGGTTACAAAACTCGAAGCAACCATCGACAGGTTTGAATCAGAATTGACGCCGATCACCTTCTTCATTCTGCCGGGCGGCAGTACAGAAGCGTCGCTGCTCCATGTCTGCAGAAGCGTATCAAGAAGGGCGGAAACAGAAGTCGTAGCTCTGTCAAAGACGGCCAGGATAAATCCAGTCATCGTAATGTATCTGAACAGGCTTTCTGACCTGTTTTTCGTCTCTGCCAGGCTTGCGAACAAGAGGCAGAACGTTCCAGACATCGCCTGGGCCAAAGATCAACCTTAAAATGCGGTAATTCCCTGCATCAAGACGTAGATTGGGCCAGATACGAAACGTCATAATGATAGTAGCCATAACCGCGGCGATGGCCATCGCTACGGTGGTTTTCACGTACCTGTTTGATTTGATTCCGACAGCTTCTGAAAACCATGTAGCAAAATTTCTTGCAGAATTTGCTGTGACTAGATATGAGCCAATGTTATGATCTTTACGCGCCCAATTTTCAGCGTTCCGGGGGCTGCTGAAGCTGGCACAAGATTTTGCATCATTTTTCCAAGCCGTGCTGCAACTAAAGTCAGTTAAACGCGCCGGTTGGGCATCGAAGGTTGGCATCTCCAATCCAGAGTCGGTAGCAGAACATACTTTTTCTATGTGTGCCCTCGGGATGGTCCTTTCCGACATGACGGGCCTGGACACCCGGAAGGTGATGAAGATGGTTTTGCTGCACGACCTGGCAGAATCCATTGTCGGCGACTATATGCCCGGCCAGATCAGCTCTTCGCAGAAAAACTCCAAGGAAAGCAAGGCCATGAAGAAGATCCTTTCATCTCTGCCTGCGGAACTCCGGTCCGAATACAGCAGGATCTGGAAGGAGTACCAACAGAACAGGACAGAAGTTGCGCGGTTTGTACACAGGATTGACAAGCTAGAGATGGCTTTTCAGGCAGACAGGTATGAAAAAGATGGTCACCCCACCAAAGCACTTGAACAGTTTTTTGAATCCGCCCACAAGGCAGTTGATGTGAAAGACGACGTTGTAAAAGAGATCCTGGAGGCTTTAAGACCAGCGTCCAAGACTTGATCGGAACTTGCCGACCAATATTCATAAGGCCGGCACCAGTTAAACACAGGTAATGCAGTATTTTACGGCTCTAAAGATGGGTGAAAAGCGCGTCAAAGCAGCCCAGGATCTGCTGACCAGATATGCAGGTCATGCAATGCCTGCGCTGGCCCTGAGGGACAACAAGGACAACAAATGGGAGCCGGTTGGAGAGGAAAACCTGTTTGCACTGGTCAGGGAAGAGAGCGGTTACATGATAGCGCTCTGCGACAGCAAAGGGATAGCCAAGACCATAGCCCAGTGGTTTTCCGAAGATGTGAAAAATGAGATAGTCGCCAAGCTAAAAGCCGAGCAGAACATGGCCGAGTATTTTGGCAAGCTGTCGCTGCCGATATAACTTTAATACCTGAATACCTAATTGCGGTTTGCTTTGACTGATCTGCACGAGCAGGAGATAGAGGTAAAGGGCCACCTTATCGACTCGATGATACTTACAAGGATATTTGACCACATCATGGATCTCAGGGGCGACTTTCAGGTTCTTGAATTCACGGTGGGAAAGAAAAAGAAGGACCCCAGCTACGCGCGGCTTTTAGTGCGGGGCAAGGATGAAAAACACCTTGAACGGATTCTTGAAGCCGTCTACCGCGAGGGCGCGCAGTCCGTATCCGTGCAGGAAGCCAAGCTCCTGCCGGCGTCTGCCGACATGGTGATGCCCGACGACTTTTACAGCACCACAAACAACCCCACGCAGGTGTTCTACGGCGGATCATGGATAGATGTGCAGAACATGATGATGGACAAGTGCATAGTCGTTGACACCAAGAACAGGACTGCAGAATGCAAGATGATCCGCGACGTGGCCAAGGGCGACATGATAGTTGTAGGCGAGCGCGGCGTCAAGATAACGCCGCTGGAGCGCCCCCGCGAAGGAGTGGATATCTTCCAGTTCATGAGCAGCAGCAGCTCCAGCGAGAGGCCTACGCAGCACATCGCCCGCAAGGTTGCAGAAGACATATTCAACACAAAGAAGCAGGGAGGCAAGATAATCGTGGTCTCTGGCCCCGTGCTGGTCCACTCCGGCGCCTCTGAGGCGCTGGCGCGGCTTATCAGGATGGGCTTTATCGACGGTGTGCTGGCCGGCAACGCGCTGGCGGTGCACGACGTTGAAAACGCGATACTGGGGACATCCCTTGGAATGCACGTCAAGGACGGAACGCTGGCAGTAAGGGGCCACAGGAACCACATGCAGGCCATAAACGAGGTGTTCAAGGCAGGCGGCCTAAAGGCAATGGTGGAAAACAAGATCCTCAAGTCAGGCGTCATGTACGAGTGCATCAAGCACAACGTTCCCGTCGTGCTGGCCGGTTCCATCCGTGATGACGGGCCCATACCCGACGTGGTCACGGACGTGGTGGAAGCGCAGCGCAAGTACAAGCAGGTGCTCAAGGGGGCCAGGATGGTTCTGATGTTCTCAACCATGCTTCACTCCATAGCTGTTGGCAACATGCTGCCATCCTCCGTCAAGGTGGTGGCCGTGGACATCAGCCAGCCGGTCGTAACCAAGCTCATAGACAGGGGGACAGCACAGGCCATCGGCATAGTGACAGACGTGGGGGCTTTTCTGCCCATCGTTGCTGACCAGCTGGAAAAGATTGCCCATAAAGGCGCGCACAAGTGAGACGAATGTCAGGCGAAGAAGCATGGTCTGAGTGGCTGGATTTTGACAGGAGCAGGACAGAGTCTGTTCCCGAGTCTTCAGGAGTCTTTGTGATGCACGCCAGCATGAAGATAATGTACATTGGAGGGTCGGAAAACATACGGCAGGCCCTGCTTGGGCGGCTTTCGGATCCATGCACTGACAAGGCCAAGAGGTTCCGGTACCTCCTTACTCCACTCTATGCAGAAAAAAGAGACCAGATGCTCAAAGAGTATGCTGAAAAGCATGCCGGCAAGCTGCCCCTGTGCATGGAGAAAGGCTAGGTCGACTCTCTTAATTTCTTGTTGATAAGCTCAAGAGCAGTCTTTGGGTCTGCCCGGCCCTTTGTCTGCTGCATCACCTTGCCCAGCAAAAAGTTGGCGGCGTTTGGGTTCTGCTTTGCATCGGCCACCGCGGATTGCTCGGCCTTGAAGACGGCGTCCACTGCGTCTGCAATGACGCTGCTGTCCGCTATCCGAGTCGCCTGGCTTTTTCTTGCCACCTGGGACGGCATCTCGCCGGTCTTGACTATCTGGCCCAGGATCTGCTTGGCCATGGTCCTGTTGACGGTGTTCTGCTCGACCATCCTTGCCAGCTCGGCTATGTGTTCTGGTCCGACCTTGAGCCCGGCAAGCAGGTTGCCACCCTCCCGGTCTTTTTCGTCTACAAAACTTATCAGGTCCGTCACAATCCAGTTGGCAACTTCTTTGGGCGAACTGTACAGCTTTATTGTGAGCTCGAAAAAGTCTGCAAGATCCTTGTTTTCTATCAGAACCTGCGCCACGTGTGGAGAAAGGCCCAGCACGGAAATGAATCGCTCCTTTCTTGCATCCGGAAGCTCGGGCATGGACGGTTTTAGCGACAAAACAAAGTCCTTGCCAAGCGTTATGGCAGGTATGTCCGGTTCTGGAAAGTAACGGTAGTCCTGCTCTTCTTCTTTGGAGCGGGACTCTTTTGTTATTTTTCTTGCGTCGTCCCAGTGCCTTGTTTCGGCCTTGACTTCAATGCTCCTTGAGACCATGGTCTTTTGCCGGGCTGTCTCGTACCGGACAGCTTTTTCTGCTTCGCTAAAGGAGCCGACGTTTTTTATCTCGACGCGCATGCCGCCCTGGACGGAGACGTTGACATCGCAGCGGACCGATCCTTCCAGTTTTGTGTCGCAGACCCCAAGGTGCTCTACTATGGACGTGATCTTGTTCAAAAACAGCCTAACATCCTTTGGATCGGAAAAGTCAGGCTCCGTGACTATTTCTACAAGGGGGATGCCGGCCCGGTTGTAGTCCACCAGCGCGTAAAGGCTCTTTTCCATGCTGCCACTTTCGTACACTACCCTGCCGGGATCCTCTTCCAGCTGCACCCTTCTTATCCTGGCGACTTTGTCATCGCCGTATCGCAGGCTACCGTCCACGCCTATGCTGGTTATGCCATAAGCGTTGTACTGTGTAAGCTGAAAGTTCTTTGGAAGGTCCGGGTAAAAGTAATTCTTGCGGTAAAACATTATCTCGTCAGGGACTCTGCAGTCCAGGGCCATGGAGATCATCGATGCGAACTCGACTGCTTTTTTGTTCAGAAGTGGCAGTGTACCGGGCAGCCCAAGGCATGTGGGGCAGACGTTGGAGTTGGGTTCTTTGCCCCGGTAATCAGTGCCACACGAGCAGAAGAGCTTGCTCCTAAGTCCGGTCAGCTGGCAGTGGATCTCAAGTCCGATCTTGGCCTGCATCTACAGTTCAGGGCTCCTTTGCACGCTGGCTTCCGTTTCAAACATGGCTGCGGCGTCTATCAGGGTCTGCTCGCAGAAAGCATCGGCCATTATCTGCAGCCCCACAGGCATCCCATTTTGGGCGAACCCTGCTGGAATCGAGATGGCCGGTACGCCGGTAAGGTTAGCCACAACAGTGTCCACGTCTACCAAATACATCGTCAGCGGGTCGTCCACTTTCTCGCCTATCTTGAAAGGCAGTATCGGCATGGTGGGGCCGACCAGAACGTCGTACTTTTTGAACAGGGATTTAAGATCGCGTATCAGAATCGAGCGGGCCTGCTGCGCCTTTAGGTAATACTTGCCGTAATACCCGGACGACAGGACGTACGAGCCGGTGATTATCCTTCTCTTCACTTCCTCGCCAAAGTTGCTTCGGGCCTTGGAGAAGTAGGTGTTCCATTCATATCCTTCAGGGTTCATGTCAAAGCCATACCGGATGTTGTCATATCTGGCAAGGTTGCTGCTGGCCTCCGCTGTGGCAATGGTGTAGTACGACGGCAGGGCATACTGCACGGATGCCACGGACGTTTCTTCACACTGGCAACCGGCCTTTGCAAAGACATCAAGGGAGTTGCGGATTATCTTTGTAACTTCCCCGTCTGCACCCTCGACGAATTCCTTTACCAGGCCAATTCGCAGCGGCCTTTTATCTACAGAATATGACGGACGGCCGGCAGCGGTGGTATTGTCCCTTTCATCGAACCCTGCAATCACGTTCATGACAGATACCACGTCTGACACGGTCTTGCCCAGCGGCCCTATCTGCTCAAGGCTGTTGGCGTATGAAACAAGCCCGTACCTGCTTACAAGCCCGTATGTGGGCTTGAAGCCAACTGCAGAGCAAAAGCTGGCAGGACATCGGACAGAGCCTCCGGTGTCGGAGCCCAGCGAAACCGCGCATTCCAATGCGGCCACGCTTGCCGCGCTTCCGCCGGAAGAGCCGCCTGGAACTTTGTTGATGTCCCACGGATTTCTGGTTGCTCCATGCCTGCTGAACTCTGTTGTAGAGCCCATGCCAAACTCGTCCATGTTGGTCTTGCCTATCACTATCGCACCGGCCTGCTGCAGCCTGTCTACCACCGTCGCGTCGTACGGCGGAAAATAATCGTCCAGCATCTTTGAGGCACAGGTAGTCTTGATGCCCTTTGTGCAGATGTTATCCTTGACGGCCACCGCAACGCCGGCAAGCGGCCCCACCTTCTCGCCGTCACGGATCTTCCTGTCAAGAACTCTTGCCTGGTCTATGGACGACTTGCTGATGGTTATGAACGCGTTTACTTTTGGCTCGACGCGCTCTATTCTTTCAAGCACCTGGTGTATGTATTCCTCGGCAGAAAACTCCCTTGATGTTACGCCTTGAACCACCCTGGCCACGTCTAGTCTGTACAGGGACTGCATGCTAGACCATCCTTGGTGCCTTTACAAAGCCATCCTTGCGGTATTTTGTTCCAAGAACATCGCCGGCAAAGTTGGTGGCTTCGTCGTCGCGCAGATCTGCAAGGTTCTTCCTGGCCTTGACCGGCTCAATATTCTCCAGAGGCATGCTGTCAAGTTTGTCAAGGTAAGAGATTATCTGCTCTATCTGCGACGTGTATTTTGATAGCTCTTCGTCTGAAAGTTCAAACCTCGAAAGCCAGCTTAGATGCTTTACCTCTTCCTTTGTAACCATTCAAGGCGCCAGCCTGTCTATGTCCCGTGGGTAGAAAGTCGCGTCGCGGATATTTTCAATCTTGACCAGAGCCATCAAAAGCCTTTCAAGGCCCATGCCAAAGCCGGCGTGCGGCGGCATGCCGTAGTCAAAAACACGGAGATGATAGTCAAAGGATTCCGGTTTTAGCCCCTGCTTTTGCATGCGCTCTACCAGCTGGTCCTTGCGGTTGAGCCTTGTGCTTCCAGACGACATCTCTAGGGGGCCAAACATCAGGTCAAAGGATTCAGATATCTTTGGATCGATGTTGCTTGGCTTGACGTAGAAGGGTTTGGCCGAAGCAGGCCAGTCCACTATGAAGTAGAACCCGTTCATCCGCTCGTCAGACAGGCTCTTGAGTGCCTGCGGGGATATGTCGTCTCCCCACTGGATGCGCTCGCCGGCTTCCTGCAGCTTGTCTATGAGATCAGAATAAGTGTACTTGGGGAACGGAAGTTCAAGGGCGGGTATTGAAATTTCAAGGAATTGCAGGTCTGCCTTGTTGCGCTCTTTGATCGAGTCGACTATGTTGACTATCATCCGCTCCAGAAGCGACATGACGTCGTTGTAATCGGCAAAGGCCCGCTCCACATCTATGGAGGTGGCTTCGGAAAGATGTCTGTTGGTCCGCGACGGCTCGGCCCTGAATATGGGCCCGATCTCAAACACGTTTTCAAACGCCATGGTCAGCTGCTCTTTGTACAGCTGTGGGCTCTGGGCCAGAAAGGCCTCCCTGTCATAGTAGAATATCGGAAACAGCGCGGCGCCGCCCTCCGTCGCGGTGGCTATCATCTTGGGCGTGCTCACCTCCATGAACTGCTGCCTGGACAGAAATTCGCGTATAGAGTTTAGCACTGTCTGGCGGATTCTGAAAACGCTGCCAAGGTAGTTGCGCCTAAGATCGACTGCCCGCAGGTCAAGGCGGGTATCAATCCCTACTGGCGAGCTTTTTCCCTGCGTCATGAACGGCGCGGCCTTTTGCGCTATTGAAAAGGCCCTGATCTCGGTTGGCACGACCTCGGCACCGTTTGGCGCCTTTTCCTGCGGCCTGACCTTTCCCTTCACGCAGATGGAGCTGTGCTCCTTTACTTCCTTTATCATGGCAAAGAGCTGCTCTCCAACTTCGCTTTTCTTTGCGGTGACCTGCGTTTCGCCAGCCATGTCCCGGAGTATTATGAATTGTATGTTGCCATGGTCGCGCACCGAGGAGACCCAACCCATGATTACCACTTCGCGGTCTCCAATAGCCGGGCTTATCTCCGACGAGTTGTGCGTCTTCCTCCAATGGTCTAAATCCTCTTCTTTTAGCAGATCGCCCAATTAAATATGGCGAGTTGTACAGAAGAGGTTATTAATTTTTGCAAAATACCTCGGTCATGAAGATTCGTGTTCATCCGGTTAGACTTTATTCAGCGCTATCCTGAATGTTGCAGCCGAATCGATGGCATGACAAATGAAGCGGGCATTATGATTATAAGCCCAGAACGGAAAATAACAGCACCTGTGCAACTTGATGATACAGACATCGCCATTTTAAACTCGCTGCTGCAGGACGGCAGAAAGTCTTTTCGGGCCGTATCCAGGGAGATAAAGGTGAGCACGCCGACGGTAAAAGCCAGGTACGAGCGGCTTGTAAATATCGGGCTCATCAAGTCTGTAAGACCGGAGATTGATTTTTCCAAGATCGACACCAGAAGCAAGCAGCTTTTCAGTCCTGTAGACATCCAGACGCCGAGGAAAAAGAAGCATTTCCAAAAGACAAAAGATCTGCAGATAAAGATAAAGTGTGATTTTTGCGGCGGACCTGTCAATGGCAAACCCAAGGTGCTGAAATTTGCAAACATTGAACGTTTCTTTTGCTGCACTTCCTGCAGGAGCAATTACAAAGAAAAGTACGGAGGAAGAATACAGTCGATAGCAGAGCAGTACAAAGAAGAGCAAAAATCCAAGTCATCCCGCCGGCCACAAAGCGGCCAGTAGCGGGAAATTGTCAGCCGTGCGACAGTACGGTATCGGCTATTTTGTCGATTATGGTGGCGGCCTTGTCTTTGTTGATGACGCCGGTCACAAAATGTGGCTTGCCCCCTCCGCGGCCGTCCGGGCCGGCTACCTCGCGGAACATCCTGTTGCAGTCCAGATCAAGGTCGCTGCTTCTTGCAAAAGTTAGAAAGGCAACATCCGGACCGGCGTTTGACAGCACGACAGCCGTCCTGGCCGATGTTATCTTTTCGCCGGCAAATTCCATCAGCTGCTCGTCTGCCAGGTCGGAAAATGATCCTTTAAAGACGGTCAGCTGACCCCGGCTCAGCGGAAGCATACCGGCAAGTTTTTCCTTGCTTAACGCCTTCAGTTTTTTCAGGTTGTTTTGGCCGTCGGACTTGACCTTTTTTGCGGTATTCTCGACGGTGTTCAGGTTCGCTCCCAGCTCTTCGC
Source organism: Nitrososphaera sp. (assembly GCA_037441265.1). GTDB lineage: Archaea > Thermoproteota > Nitrososphaeria > Nitrososphaerales > Nitrososphaeraceae > Nitrososphaera. Next base: position 11,022 of record JBBISN010000004.1, read on the forward strand.
AGACTTTTAATAACTTGGCCGAAACTGCGACTGCCGTCTCTTTTGCCTGCGGGCCTACAACGAAATCCACCTCGTACTCGCTTCCCTTCTTTGAAAGTCGTGTGACAAGAAAGAATCCGCACTCGCCCAGATTGCTGGCATGATCCATCGCGCAGGCCGCCACATCGTGGTTTTCAATCTCCACGACCCTGACCTCTCCGGATATCCGAGCCTCGTTTGCCCGAAGTCCGGGAATCTCTTTTTTTGCATCCTCAAGCGATGAAAAAGACCTTGTCTTGACGGCCCGGCCTTCAGAGATCAACGCATTTACCATCTTTTCCGCCTTGACAACGGTATCGACGTCCAGCTGCGGAATTACAATGAAAGCGGTGTTGCCGTCCTTGCTGTGCTCCACCTTTCTTACCTGCAGGGTCTTGTCCAGAAGCTTTTGCAGCGCGCCGATAAACGCATGCTCGGCCGTATGCTGTATCCTGCTATCCACGGTTATCGAATTTCCAGACAGTAATAAATACGAAATATCAAGAAGGATTTTAAATTCCTCAAAACAACCAAGACCGTCTTGGCAAAATCCGGCAAAGCTATTACCATTGCCACCCTGGGTTCCCACTGCGCCCTGCAAGTTCTAAAGGGCGCCAAAGATGAAGGTTTCAAAACTCTGCTTGTATGCGAGAAAAGACGCGTTGGCCTGTACAAGAGGTTTGGCTTTATCGACAGCATGATAGTCGTCGACAAATTCAACGAGGTTCTTGAGGAAAACTGCCGCAAAAAGCTTGCCAGCTCAAATGCAGTCCTGATCCCGCATGGCACGCTCATTTCGCAGATGACTTCAGACCAGATCGAAAAAATAGACACACCGATTTTCGGGAACAAGTGGATTCTCCGGTGGGAGGCAGACAGGGAGATGAAAGAGAGGCTGATGAGCGAGGCTGGTCTGAGGACCCCCCTTGCAGTCAAGTCGAAAAACGACATCAACGGTCTGTGCATAGTAAAGCTGCACGGAGCCGCCGGTGGCCGCGGGTACTACCTTGCATGGGACCGCCAGAGCTTTGAGGAGGGAGCCAGAAAGCTTGTAGAACAAAAGGCGATAAGAGGCGAGGAAGACCTGTACATTCAAGAGTTTGTAAAAGGCGTTCCGGTCTACCTGCAGTATTTCTACTCGCCCATAACCGATGCTCTGGAGCTTATGGGTATTGACCGGCGTTATGAATCCGACGTGGACGGTATAGGCCGGATCCCGGCCAGGCAGCAGCTTGGAGCTGGCGTTGAGCCATCCTACAACGTTATCGGCAACCTGCCGCTGGTGCTAAGGGAGTCGCTTTTAGAGGAAGTCTACAAGATTGGGGAGGATTTTGTCGATGCCGCAAAGCGCCTAGTCAAGCCAGGCATGCCAGGGCCCTTCTGCCTGGAAGGCGTGTACGACAAGGAGGGGCGATTCACCACTTTCGAGTTTTCAGCCAGGATAGTGGCAGGCACCAACCTGTATGTTGACGGCTCACCATATTCTGGCCTTCTTTACGACGAGCCAATGAGCATGGGCCGGAGAATAGCCCGCGAAGTAAAAATAGCAAAGAGAAAGGGCCGCCTGGACGAGGTTGTCACCTAGCGCGTGCGATTGCGACGGCCCGGGCCACTGCAAGGGCTGCGGTCGCTGCTGCAGAAACCACGAACGCGGATGTGCTGATGGCAAGCGCTGTCTGCATGTTTAGTAAAAGTGCCACGGCGGTCAAGGCCAGTAAGGCCACAGTCGCTGCCACACCAACCAGCAGAACCCTGTTGCTGATCTTTTTTCTTGCTGCAACGGTGGCTGCTACAATGGCTGGGGATACATAGACCGCGCCTATCAGCGTGCTTGCAGTTGTGCCAGCCAGTATCGTGCCTGCTTCCCCGCCTCCCGCAGAGGAGAATACCTTTTCTGAAGCAAGCAGAACGCTGAACAGCGGATACAGGCCTGTTTTGACGGTTGCCTGGAGCCATGGCTGCTGCCTTTCATAATCGGCCACCTGCGGGCTGAAGGAGTAATAGACAGTGTTAAAGGTGTTCATGAAAGCCGAGCCGGATGAAGATTGCAGTATGTAGTTGTCCCGAAATCCGCGCAGGAATTGCACCTGTGGCGTCAGTTCCGATCCAAATGCGGCGGTGGCGATAAGGCAGCCGGATGGTTTCTGGTTCTGCTGCCCGGTGCTAACGCCTGCCGGCGTCGAGCCATTCTGGGCAGGAAGAACAACCAGGTCTATTTGCGCGCTTTCTGGCCCACCGTTGATGTTCTGGGCAGCAAGTCTGTATGTTCCGGGTTCTAGGAAGGTGTAATCATGGGAAAAAGTCCCCAGGCCAGATGACAGGTTCTGTCTGTGGACATCCTTTCCATCCTTTGTAAGAACGAAATCAAATGATGAACTCCTGAGCAGGTCGCCGGTGGTCGGGTTCTGCATGTTCATGACAAAGGTCGTCGGAGTGCCCGCCCGGATTATCTCCGGCCCCCAGGACAGTTGCCAGAGGTACTTATCATTGGTGGAAAGCAGGTCCATGGGGAATTTGGGTATTTCCAGCGGGGACAATGTGAAAACTGCCTTGTCATCCTTTGTTGAATCAGCCAGGCTAACCAGCCTGGAATTGGGAACAACAAAATGAACCAGTCGTTTATCTTCGAAGGTAAAGTCGTCCATCTGGATCATCTCCGGGTTAAGTTCCACTCCATTCAAAGTTCCGCGATATCCGTTTACCTGCAGGTCTGGCAGAGATTTCGGGAACTGGACTTCTAGGTGCAGGACCTGAACCTGTTTAATGTAATCCAGGCTCCAGTTAAAGGGCATGGAAAACGAGATGGTTTTTGCTGTTTTGTCGTACGAGAAATCGGTGACATCGTCGTAGTATGTCCGGACCCACATCGTCTGTGGGCCCCCGGTGGTTTCAACCTGGAAGTCCTGTATCTTTGAGACACTGAGATAAAGGTCAAAAGTCCTATCCTCCGAAAGTTGCAGGCCGGTGCTGGTCTTTTCAAGCGTGACTGCAACGTGATAAAGGCCGCCGTCTGACAGCATCTTGCTTTTGATTTCTGCCGGCAGGCTCTGCCCCACGTCCACGGGGTTGGGAGATGCAGGCTGGCCGTTGACCTGTGCGCCGGCAGCATTCTTGTCAGGCACCAGTTTGGCAAGGACAAGGCCATCAGATGATCGGAACAGTTGGTCCAAAATGACCTCGTTTTTGGAGTCCACCACTATTCTGTAGTCCATGCCTGCAATGGTAGAGTTGCTGTTTGGTTCGTGGGCCCTGACCGTGAACACAGGCTGTGTTTTTTGCGCCTCTTCGATGGAAGCCGGCTTGAGGGTTGCCTCTATCGAAACCTGCTTGCCGGCGACGAGAGCAGGAATCGATTCATCAAAGCCAAGTCCATGCCCGTATGCATTGGAGACGGAAAGAACCAGCAAGGTAGACAGGATAACAGAAATCGCGTAACGCCTGAACACGGTTATGACAAGATCAGTTACACAAAATAAAGATTTTCCCGCAGAATGAAGAAAAAAGAATTCTGACGAAAGGTTAGATTTTCGTCAGTCTCCGTCTGCCAGCAAGTATCGCGCCACCAAAAACGGCGCCCAGCAGGGCAAGGGCACCTGTAGGGAATTCTGGTGTTACCTGTATAGGTATGTCCACGGTCTCCGACTCGCCGTTGATGTTCTCTATTCTAAGAGTGTAGTTGCCCGGCTCGTCGAATATGTAGTGCTGCTCCGCTGCGGTTTGGCCTGCCCGATGCGTCTCATCCAAGTGTGTGCCATCCTTGTAAAGCATGATGTCGTATGTGGCATCCAGCTTCTTGCCGGTGTCATCGGTGATCTCGATGCTAAACGCGTTCTCCTCTCCGATATTATTTGAACTCCAGTTTATGTGCACTAAAAACTTGCCAGTGGTGCTTTTTCCTTCCAGGATTATTGGTTCTTCCAGTTGCAGGTTGAACGCTTTTTGCAGGTTCTCGTGGATCTGGCCGTGAACAATCACCGTTACTGCGTCCAGAGATTCCCTGCGATCTATGGAATCTATTAGCTTTGCAATTCCTGACTCCACGGCATCTACCGCGCCTTTGGATTCGGCCGGCGCAAGTGGCTTCAGCTTGATAAAGAGTTCCTGAGCCTTTGCTGCTAATGCCTGGGAAGTCTGGTATGCTGTCATGTTCACTATTTCAGTTGTCTGCATGTCACCACTTGACTGCATGGTGGAATGGCTATCCCCCATGTTCATCGAGGAACTGTGTGCATCTCCGACACCGTAAGCCTCGTTATAACTTTCAAGAGTCTCGTTCACAATATTTGCAAAGACTATAGCCTGCACGGTGGGGTCGCTCAATTTTTCTTTGTCTATTCTGACGCTGACAGCTTCCCCAAGGAGGTTCTCAATCTCGGTTATCTTGTCAGTTATCGCGGTTTTGTCAGCCCCGGTCGTAAGCAGATTATTTAGATCGTCCATCGCGGCTGGAAGGTCTTCGGCTATACGCTCGTTCTTTTCTGCAATCTCTTTTACCACTTTTTCATCCAAATGCTCGGCGGTATGTTTTGCATGTTCTTCTGCCGCCGCCATGTCCGTCGAAAGACTGCTTTTTACCAGCTGCAGATGCACGCGTATTACTTCGACGAGCGAAAGAAATGACGCGCTCTCATCGCCGGAAAAAGTATGTGCAAACGCCCTGTTTACTGGTGCAAACACCAGTCCCGAAAGAATTGCTGTGGCAAGCAAAACCACGGTGATTCCTCGCTTCATACAGCATGAATATGGCAACATGTGTTTATTAGGGTTCTAGTACACGGTACGAATATCAGAGTTTGTTCTTGGAACGCATGTACACGGCAATCCCGGTTATTGCCACCGCCGCCGGCGTAACGTAGTAAAGCATGAGTTCGTCAAAGGGGATCCCGGGTCCTGAAGCTGACACATCAAAGCTTGCGACCAGCGGCTGTGTCTCGTATTTGTCGTCTCCCACTATTCTTACTTCCAGCGTCGCTACAAAGTCACCGACGGTTCCGAAGGAGTATGGGATGCTGATATCGCTTGTCTCGTACCATCGCTCCGGGCTTTTGTAGATTGTCTGCCCGGAACCCTTTTCGGTTATCGTCATTGCGGCGTATATGTTGTAGATATTGCTGTTGTTTTCAAGCACGCTGAAATTAAGCATCGAGTTGCCTCCCACCACGGGCGTTTGCGGGGACGGCTGAAAGACTATCTGGTATCCGTCGACGTCTTTTATCGCGCCAAAGTAGTGCCCGTCAACAGGCTTGGCGACCAGAATAGTCAGTAAAATAATAGCCAAGAAAATGTAGCGGAGCATGTTTCAGGCCCTGTTCTTTTTCTTGATAAAAACGACGGCCCCGGCCACCCCTGCTGCTCCGGCAGCTGGCAGAACCACGTACAGGTAGTCGTTTGGACCAGCCACGTTAAGAAAGAACGTGAAGGTCAGAGTCTCGCCGCTGTAGCCATAGTCCTTGAGGTCCGCATACAGCACGTAACGGCCTTCATTTTCAAACGTGTAATCAAAAGCATAATGGCCAAACGGCACAATTATCGGGCCCATTTTTTTCAGCTCGGTGCCGTCCTTGACCAGTTTTATGACCACAGGAACGTCTACCAGGTCGTCTCCGTTAACGCTGGCTATCCTGAGCATGATCTTGGTTGTTTTCCCGGGCACTGGCTGGACAGGGTCCGTGGCTATCTCAAAGTCATAGTTGCCTATTCGCTGCCGCGTCGCGTTCATCAGCGGATCGGCTGCCGCATACTGCGCGAAAAGCAGCAAAACCACGGCTGCAAGCGCGAGTAGGATCTTCAAGTGGAGTTGTTTAAAGCTCATCTAGCATTTCAACGTAATTATCGACGACCCTGTCGGCAAAGGTTGACTTGTACTTCGACAGGACTTCCGCCGCCAGATCCTTGTCGGTAAGGCCATACAGCTGGTACTCGCCGTACCTGACATGGATTATGCCGGCCTCGCGGAGCCGCTTTAGATGCGATGAGATCGTTGACGGAGCCTTTTTCGTATGGTCTACTATTTCGTTAAACGTGCTCATGTCATTTTGGAGTACGAATGTGATTATCTGCCGCATCGGCTCGTGCCTCACATATCCCAGCATGTGGGATTCTTTTTCTGAAATGTTGACAGGGTAATACCGCGTCATCCTTGACTGCCGGTCGGCTCGTATAACGCCGCTCTTTTCAAGGACCGACAGATGGTACGAAAGCACGCCGTTGACAAGTCCTGTCAGCCGCAGCAGTTCGCGGTAGCGTATCCCCGGCTCACGCTCTACAAGCCGCATGATGAGTTGAGGGGTATCAAAGTCCTGGCTTAACTCCATGTCACTTGTTCACCTTCAACACTCCCATTCCGAAAAGGGAGAGCATTGCCAGCAAGATGAGGTGCGGAGCTTCTATATCGACATCAGGCAGGTTGAGGGAGACAAGCATACCCGTGGCCTCAAACATGTAGAATACCTCCACGGCTCCAAGGGCCATAAAGCCAAGGGTCATGAAGAGCGTGCGCGTACCACCGACTCTTTTGTAAGCGATGAGGGAGACTATGCTCAGAAAGGCGGCGATGGTGATACTGGCAATATGAAGAACAATGTGGTATATCATTGAAGGATGGGTAACATGCGGCAGAACGAGGGGAGCTATGATACCGACTACTATGGCAGCTGTCAGCCCCAAAAGCATGGGTTTGCTGACGGATTCTTGGCTAGCCCTGCTACCCTTCTGCATCAAGTAATTCTATGGTTTGTTTTACTAATAAATCAAGTGGTACAACCATAGAACAAGGCTGATCTGGTGTTTAGAATGTCCCAACAGGCGGATACGTTGTTGGCAGGCTTGTCGCTGGACGCGGATACTGCAAAGGCATGCAGAACAAATTCCCTATTGCCTGATTTTCGTTGCGGCCCGCAGGTTGCGCTTGAGGTCTGTCGCGCTCTTGGCGTAAAACAGCGCGCTGATAACGATGCCGGCGGCAATTCCGGGTCCGGCGGCATCGGTAAACGAAAATCCAATGTTCGGCACCTGTCCTCCAGCCTGCCCGGGCTGCTCCCCGCCCTGGCCCGGCGGCTCCTGCAACACTGGGCTGGCAGTTATGGTGATGCTGCCAAGCGCAGCGCCGCGCTGCTCTGCAAACCAGATTCTTCCCCGGTCGTCGGATGTAAGCCACTGGATAAAGGAACCTGCCACAGGTATCTTGACTTCTGTGCCTTCGCCGGTCCTTGGATCTATGACAGCAATCCTGTCGATCTGGTGTTGCGCGTACCACAGGTTTCCATAGCTGTCCATGGCCATTCCAAAGGGAAGCCCGCCCTCATTTATGGAAGGATACTTCCTGAAAGTTTCAAAGATGGGGCTGAAGACCGACACCGTGTGCCCGTCATGCTCGGCGATGTATATTTCGCCAGTCCTTGGGTCAGGGAAGACCGCCGTTGGCGCACGCAGCTGGTTGGTCGAAATTTTAGGCGCATATTCGGTTATGCTGCCGGTGGCCGGGTCCACCACGGCTATGCGGCCCACCGACTGGGCGATCCATATCTTGCCAGAGCTATCAGCAGAGATCCCGACCGGCCTTGAGTCTTCTGTTGGAAAGTCTATCGTTGAGAACGCTTCAGCAGTAGGATCGAACCGGACCACCTTGTTTGGCTGGACCACCGGCATCCAGAGGTTGCCACTTTGATCGATGGTCAATCCGGATATGACGCCCTGCACTGGCAGGTCAAACTGCTTGCCGGTCTTGTTTTCCGGGTCGTACACTCCAAGCAGGCTCGATGCCGGGTCAATGTACCACAGCCGGCCGGACTGGTCCAGCACAACCTGCGTGATCAGGCTGACATTTTCAATCTTGTGCATGGTATAATTTTCTGTCTGCAGATCAAGCTGCCAGATTCTGCCGCTGTTTGGAAGCGTGTCGCCGGTCCACACAGACTGTCTTTGCGAATCAAACACCGGAAACAGCGGCAGGCTCTGGGCCGGTATCCTGTACTCCTTTAGTGCAAACGACAGGCTGGAGATGGCCGGCTTGACTTCAACATCAAGGCTTGCCACCATGTTACTTGACTGCGGCCTGACGCCCTCTATCTCCACGCTCCAGGTCCCCGGCAGGCTAAAGGCCGCGTCGGCAGCAAATACGCCAGCAGACTTTTTGCTGGTATCCACGCTGATGGGGCCTATGCCTTTTTCAATCTGGGTAAGCTTGATGGTGGCTGATTCGACGTCCTGGATAGGCTGGCCGTCGGATCCAACGAAAGACACGTTAAAGCTGTTCTGCCCTACAACGAAGGGCTTTATCGATAGATCGATCCGCCCGCCGCTTGCATAAACCGTCTGGACAAAGTCTTTTGAAACCGGCGTAGTTTGGGCAAAAGCAGAATTGGCATCCTGCTGCCGCTGAAACTGCGGGAATTCTCCGGCAGGCAGCGCGCCGTTGGCCATCAGCGACACCATCAGGAGCAGGGCGATTCCAACTCCGGATTCCGCCTTGAGGCTCTTGGCAAAGCGAGACAATCCTGCAGACTGGGTTGCGCTGCCGCCATTCATAGATACTACAACCTTTCGCTGTATGACGAACTGGGAGTAAGCTCCCATTGCCAGCATGACGCCGGCCAGGCCCAGTTTTACTGCCAGTATCCGGCCATACGTCGAAGCCAGCGTCAGGGACAGATCGCTTTCTATTGAAAACAAGAGCAACGGGCCTGTGATTACTGCTACACCCAGTATAGTTACAACCACCGTCGAGAATCTTGGAATCAGGATTGATACAACGGCGGACTTGATCCTGTCGTCGGCTATAGATAGGATTTTTGGCACTGCCACAAACCCCATCAGTATCAGCCCGCCGATCCAGATGCTGGCAGCCGCGTTATGGAAAAAGTCCAGCATGATGGCTGCTGCTTGGCCGGTGGCTGCGCCGTGAGCTATGAGGCTTGACGTCACCAGCACGGCCAGGCCCATCACCAGTATTGAATAGATCTCTGCGTTGCTTGGTGCATCGTTGCTCTTGGCCAGCCTGCGGTAAACTGAAACGGCCACTATCATCAGGATCGAGGATTCGATCATCCTGATCATCCAGATGTTGCCAAACTTGGTGGCCACTGCCTCTGCAACGCCCGCCTCTATGTCAATGGCCTGGACAAAGATCATGGCTAGGTTCGATCCAAGGATGATGCCAGCTCCTATTATCACCAGCCGGATCATGTTTCTGTCTATAGCAACTCGCTGCGTAGAGATGGCGTTTGACAGCCAGGGAACCCGTTGAAGAGGCCGCCAAAGCCACAGCGTTCCAAAGGCGGCTCCAACCACCATCACCTGGCCCACCATGCCGGGAAACCGTGACGCGGACTCTGCCGGCGACAGTATCTTGACTGGCGGGCCTGTAAGGCCGCCGGTAGCTCCCGGCGGTTTTGTTCCAACTCCAAATGTAAACGCGCTTTCCACGACATGGCCGTCCACGGCCGACAGGACCTTGGTCGTTACGGTGTACACGCCCTCTGGCAGGCCGGGCTGCACCGTAACTGCGATGGACGCCGTGTCCCCGTTTGCGTTGTGTGGGTCGTTCATGTCAAACCGGCTTCCATCTGGCCCCAGTACTGCTATCTTGCTGTAGGAAAGCTCTATGGGCTCGCTAAAGTACACCTTAACCTCTCCTGGAGACGCAGGGAGGCTTGCAAACGGCCCTGGAGACGAATTAATCGTAATCGGATGCGCAGAAGCAGAAGATATGCCAGAGGCGACGATTGCAAGAACTGAAACTGCAATCAGGACGTAATGCCATCGGTGGCCCAGCACGACGAGACTATGTGCCGCACCATATTTGACTCTTGCTTGTTTTGTGGTACAAACACCGAACAACCATCAAAGATTATAAAGATTCCAGACCAAGCTGATGGCGTATGAGGAAGACCATTCTTGCATCCATGCTTGCGCTGTCACTTTTGTTTATAACGCTTCCTTCTGCATTTGCCCATAACGAGACCCAAGTTGGCAACCTCACGATAGGTGCCGGCTGGGGGATTGAGCCGCCACTGATAGGTCAGCTGAACACCATCGAGATAGAAGTCACGCAGGCGTCTGATGGAAAACCGGTGACCAATGCGTTTGCATCTGCCGATGTCACGATCAAGAAGGGTGGCGATACCAAGTCATTGGATTTAGAGCCCACTGAAGAGCAAGGCGTTTATCGGGCAAGCATTATCCCAACCCAGCTTGGCCAGTACGCCGTTGTCATAAACGGAGTCATTGCTGGTCAGGAGGTAAATAGTCAGATCGAGGTGGAAGACGTGCAGGACTCCAAGACTTTGAACTTTCCTGCCTCTAGCAGCGGTGACGGTCAGGGACTTCCAAAGGACTTTGTTGACCAGCTGCGCTCCAGTCTGAATGATTTGACAGCAAGGGTTGAAGATTCCAAGTCTTTGGCACAGAACGCCCAGCTGGCTGTCCAGGAAGCGACCAAGACCACCGACGAGCTGAAAAGCGTGGCAGACAGGGCCTACCTCATAGGCATAGTCGGTGTCGGCGTTGGAGTAGCCGGGATAGCAATAGCCGCAGTAGCACTGTCAAGAAGGTCCTAGTTCTTCCAGAACCTTCCGAACCTTGACAGAGCCACAACGCCCGAGAGAGATGCCACCACAGCAGCAACGGTCCCTACAGGGAATTCAGGCGTCACCTTTACCTGGAAGGTGGCATTTTCTTCAGCTATTGGAATAGGAGGCAATCCCAGCCCGTAGATCGTTATCTGGATGGCATAATCGCCGTTCTCTTGGAATTTGTACGGAATAGTCAGCGTCCCTTCAGAATTGTGAAGCAGACTTGGGCTTTGTGGTTGTGACCGGGCCGCGTTGTACACCTCCTTGCCATCCTTCATTATCACAAAGTTGTAATCCTGGTGTGCATGTACATTGTCCGTGCCGGGCTCTAGAAACGTGACATGGAATTTTGTTGTGTCTGAACTCCAGTCTGGTTCTACCACAACATCAAGGGAATTGTTTCCGCTGGTAGGTTGTCGCATACCTTCCGCAAAAGCTGGAGCAACCATCGTAGTCCCGATGACTGATGTAATAGTTGCAGCAAACATTAGAAGGTAGAGTTTGCTCATCATTGCATAATTAGGCTCGCATCAGCTAAATAAATTGTTGCCGCCGCTTCAGTCTTGAAACAACAAATACAGAGACTGCCGCGCCCATGACTGCAAGCGGGCCGGCCGGGAATTCCGGAGTCACCTGTATGGGCAGCGTGGCATTCTCGCCTAGTCCTTCGATGTCTTGTATTTTTAGCAGATAGGAACCCGGTTCGCTGAATTTCAGGTTTTGAACAGTTGAAATCTGATCCACGCGGCGCAGCTCAGGGCGGTCATTTCCTTCCCTGTACAGCACAAGGTCGTACTTTACATCCTCGATTTCCTTGCCGGTGTCCGGATCTATGAATTTAAGGACAAAGGTGTTCTCCTTTTCAATGCCGGCAGGAGTCCAGTATATCTCGAGCTTGAAGGTGTTTTGATCGCTGGTTGTTTCAAGATAGATCTGCTCGCCAGTCTGGGCCATCGCCGGAATGAAAAGCGTCGGTAAAACCGAGAGGGCCAAAAGAGCTGCTGCAATCTTCATCTGTGTCATCATTATCCAGAGGCCCTATTAAAACAGAATTTAGAAAAAGGAAAAAAGGGAAGGATTAGAACCTTCCAAAGCCTAGTGTGCCCTTGAACCTAGCGAAGCCGATTACAGCCACCAGCGAAGCTGCCAGTATGAGTGCTGCTATGACTCCGAATTCAGGGACTACCATTGCACCTTGGATTTCTATGTCACTTACACCTGATGGGACAGTTAACTTGATAGTACTGTCCGAATCTGTGGAACCAACACTCTGGAATGCAATCTGCTGGTCTCCGGCTTTTACCATGTTGATACCATCGATCATGGCCTTTGGTAGTGTGAGCTCTACATCACCTGTACCGCTAACCTTGACGTCCACTGATTTGCCTGCATCTATGGTTACTGATGATACTTGGACTGATGATGACTTTGCTGTTACCTTGTAGCTGTTGTCGCCCAGTGTTGCTGTTATTTCTTGCATTGCAGGTCCTCCACCGGCTGACACCTTGACTACGCCGACCATTGCTGGATGCAGGGTGCAAAAGTATGGGAATTCGCCTGCTGTGTTGAATGTAAAGCTGAAGGTTCTACTTGGTGGTACTAGCACAGGATTGGTTGCATCCTTCATGCCGAAGATTCCATCGGGCTCGGGGCTCGTGCCAGAAGTTACAGTGTGCAGAGCGCCATCTTTGTTTGTCCAGATTACGGTATCGCCTACGTTTACTTCAACAGGATTTGGAGAGAAGGCGTCATTAGTTTTTGATGCCGCTCCTGGAACGATTTCCACTTGGACCTCCGCAGCAAAAGCTTGGATTGGAACTGCCACGGAAGCGGAGAAAATTGCCGCCAGTGCGATCGCTACCGCATATTTGGAGTTCATTAAACGGATAGTTGCCACCATCCAATAAAATGTTTTTGGTGTCAAAGGAAATTGAACCGAGTAGAAGTTTTTAAGTGATGATTCACGTCTTTTCATTGTGCGCATTGTATCCTTCCTACCAAGTGCAACAGAAGTGTTGTACAGGCTTGGAGTCGGAAACCAGATCGTTGGGGTAACACATGAATGCAAGTATCCGGCAGCCGCAAAAAGAAAGCCGCGCGTAATCCGTCCTTCCTTTGATCCAAGCGGCATGTCTGGACGCGAGATAGATAGCACCATAGTTAGCCTGATGCGGTCAGGAGGGGACATCTACATCGTGGACGACAAGAAGCTGAAAAAGGCCAAACCCGACCTCATAGTGGCGCAGGGGCTATGCGAGGTATGCTCACCGTTCACCAAGGAGATCAGCCGGGCCGTCAATCTTTTGAACGGCGAGCCAGACGTGCTGGTGCTTGACCCACGTGATCTGGACGATATACTGGTCAGCATAATGGATATAGCCGAAAAGGTCGGCAGGGTCGAACAGGGCAGACGCCTCGTTTCTTTGCTGCAGCGGAGAATAGACAGGGTTCGGGCAATAAAGACAGGAGCCAAGCCCAAAGTCATGTGCATTGAATGGGTTGATCCCTTCTTTTCAGCAGGACACTGGGTGCCGCAGATGGTGGAATACGCCGGCGGCATCAATGGCATCAGCAGGACAGGTGAGCCTTCGCGCCGCCTTGAAATTGATGAAATAATCGATTTCGATCCTGATGTCGTGGTCATGATGCCATGCGGATTTGGCGTCAGACGCACGCTTGATGAGATGAAGGTGCTAGACAACAATGAAAAATGGAAAAGTCTTCGTGCAGTAAAGGGCGGAAACGTTTACGTCGTCGATTCCGGATCCTACTTCAGCAAGCCTAGTCCCAGAACGGTTACCGGGCTTGAGATACTTGCAAAGATCATAAATCCGAAAGAAAAGATAAAAGTTCCAGCTTCTTCGTTTAGAAGAATTACTGGGTAAGGGAGACCTCGATGTAGACGTCGTCGGGGATTTTGAGCCGCATCAGCTGCCTGATGGCCCGGTCGTCGGCGCCCACATCAATGACGCGTCGGTGTATCCTGAGTTCGTACTTGTCCCAGGTGTTGGTGCCTTGGCCGCACGGTGACTTGCGCGTAACCACCTTCATCTTCTTTGTAGGAAGAGGATGTGGCCCGCGCAGCTTGATGCCACTCTTTTCGCCGATGCCCTTTATCTCACTGCACACGCTTTCAAGCGTGACAAGGTTCGTGCTTGTAAGTTTGATTCTTGCTGCCTGAGGCATCTATTTTCACTTACTTTTTGTTCGGGTCGTACTTTTCGGTGATGTTCAGGACGACGCCGGCTGCGATGGTTGTACCCATGTCTCTCAGAGCGAACCTGCCGATCTCTGGAAAGTCCTTGAACGTCTCAATGGGTAGCGGTCTTACTGGCTTTATCTTGACTATGGCTGCGTCTCCGGTCTTGAGGAACTTGGGGTTCTGCTCGGTTGTGGCTCCAGTCCTTGGGTCAAGTTTTGAAACGAACTCGGAGATTGTTGCAGCAACCTGCGCAGTGTGGGCATGCAGCACTGGTGTGTATCCCGGTGCGATGGCAGTCGGATGGTGAATTACAATGATACGGGCCTCAAACTCCTTTGCCACGGATGGCGGATTGTCTGCCGGGCCGATGATGTCGCCGCGCTTGATCTGTTTCTTGTCAACGCCTCTCAGGTTGAATCCAATGTTGTCGCCGGCCTCTGCATATTCCAGCTGTGTGTGGTGGGTCTCGATGGACTTGATTTCTCCTGGGGCACCGGATGGCATGACTACCACCTTGTCGTTTGGCCTCATCTTGCCGGTCTCGATTCTGCCCACTGGGACTGTACCGACACCAGTAATGGAGTATACGTCCTGTATTGGGATTCTCAGTGGTTTGCCAATGGGCTTTTCTGGCGGCTCGAATGCGTCGAGGGCCTCAGCAAGCGTGACACCCTTGTACCATGGCATGTTTTCAGACTTTTTGACCAGGTTGTCTCCCTTCCAGCCAGAAACAGGGACAAAGTTGATCTTGGCAGTGTTGTATCCTACCGCCTTGAGCATCTTTTCTACCTGATCTTTGACCTCCTTGTAGCGTGCTTCCTGGTAGGTGACATCGTCCATCTTGTTCAGGGCGACGACCATCTGGCCTACACCCAGTGTCTTGGCAAGGAATGCGTGCTCCCTTCCCTGTCCTCCTGGCTCTATGGATGCTTCTGTTTCACCTGGCTTGACAGAGATTACCAGGATGGCTGCATCAGCCTCGGAGGCGCCGGTAATCATGTTCTTGATAAAGTCCTTGTGACCTGGCGCGTCGATAAGAGTGAAGAAGTACTTTGGAGTTTCAAACTTTTGGAAAGCAAGATCGATGGTGATACCTCTTTCCCTTTCGTCCTTGATGCTGTCCATGACCCAAGCGTACTTGAAAGTATCGCCCTTGCCTGTTGCTTCAGATTCTTTTGCGAATGCCTCGATTGTTCTCTGGTCAATTACACCAAGGTCAACCATCAAATGACCTACAGTAGTAGATTTACCATTATCAACGTGACCAGTAACCACAAGGTTCATGTGTGGCTTTTTACTAGCGCTCATAAAGCAACAACGCCCCATGGGTCTTATTTATATTTCGTCATAAATTCATCGCAAGTTACAATATCAGGATGGCTTGTAGATATTTTCAGGGCCGTGCGGCTTTTGCGGTCGCGATGGATGGCTGATCAAAGGCTTTCCGGTGTTGCATCAACAAGAAACGCATCGGTGTCCTAGAAAAGAAGAGTTTTTTAACCATTGATAAGGAGTCTTTGAACATGAAGATTACAGTAAGTGCCATTAAAGCCGACATTGGAGGAATTGGGGGACATACCAGACCAAGCGACGAACTTGTAGAGACTGTACGTAATTTTGTTGCCAAGAGCGCAAAGGGCCTCTTGATTAATTATTACATAGGTTACACCGGCGATGACATCCACATCATCATGACCCACACTCAGGGAACGGACAACGAAAAGATTCACAAGCTTGCATGGGATGCCTTTACCGAGGCCACGAAGGTGGCCAAGGAGCAGGGCCTCTATGGCGCGGGTCAGGACCTGCTGGTGGATGCGTTTTCTGGCAACGTAAGGGGCATGGGTCCCGGCGTTGCAGAAATAGAGATGGAAGAGCGCCCAAGTGAGGTGTTCTGCGTATTTGCAGCCGACAAGACAGAGCCGGGCGCATTCAACTTTCCGCTGTGGCGTACTTTTGTGGACGCACGCAGCAATACGGGCCTTCTCATCAACGAGAAGCTGGCAGAGGGAGTGGTGTTCAGAATAATGGACGTCGAGCGGGGCAAGATAGCAGACCTGAAGCTCTGGCAGGACAAGCCGGAGCTTGAAACGGCCCTGATGTATCCTGGCAGGTACGTGGTGCACTCTGTCTATTCATCGGACGGCGAGCAGATCGTCTCCGCCTCAACCGACAGGCTTCACAATATCGCAGGCACCTACGTTGGAAAGGACGACCCCATCGCCATAGTCAGGACGCAGAAGAACTTTCCGGCCACCGAGGAGGCTGGAAGCGCGTTCAACGAGCCGCACTATGTAGCAGGAAACACGCGGGGAAGTCACCACATGCCGCTTATGCCAGTAAAGCTGAACTCTGCTGCAAGTCTGAACTACTCCATACCCATCGTCTCGTGCCTTGTTTTCAGCATGCACAACGGCAAGCTGACAGGTCCGCATGACGGCTTTGGCACTGCAGACTGGGAATTGCAGCGTATGCGGGCTTCAGAGCGCGCCATGCTCATGCGCAACCAGGGATTCATACACCCGGCAACCCTTATCCCGGATGAGCTGGAATACCAGAAGGGCTACAATGCACGCATGGCCAAGCTGGAAACCAAGTTCAGGGATCTGGAAGAAAAGAAGAAGACCAAGGGAAAAGCTGGCAAGCGTTGAACCGGCCCCTTATAATCAACTTCAAGAACTACAGCGACGCGGCGGCCGGCAAGACCTTGGAGCTTGCCCTGGCCGCGCAGCAAGTCGCCAGAAAAACCGGCGTCGAGATAGTGCTGGCTCCGCCGCAGCCGTCTCTGGCTCTGGTCTGCAAGGAAGTCAGCATCCCGGTTTTGTGCCAGCATGTCGATGATGCTTCAGAGGGTTCCACCACAGGCTTTTTTGTTCCGGAAATAGCCAAGATGTACGGGGCTGCCGGCTCGCTCATCAACCACAGCGAGCACAGGATCGAGACCAGTGTTATTGAAAGCCTGGTCAAAAGGCTGCGAGACCTGGACATGATTTCGGTTGTCTGCGCCCGCACGCCGGTAGAAGTTGCCAGAATAGCCAACTTTAATCCTGACTTTATAGCCATCGAGCCGCCGGAACTCATCGGCAGCGGAAGGGCAGTATCCAAGGAAAATCCGGCGATAATAACCGATTCCATCAGGGCTGCCGGCGGCAAGTCAAAGGTGATATGCGGTGCCGGGATCACCGACAGTAGCGACATCACCAAGGCCATGCAGCTGGGTTCGTACGGCATACTGGTTGCCAGCGGCGTGGTCAAGGCCAAGTCGTGGTCTGACAAGATATCAGAGATGGCCGCAGGAATGTCCTAGACCTTTGGCCTTGGAAGATTCCAGTTGTACTTCATAGCCAGCAGGCGCAATGACGTGACGGCCGCAATGCTGGGTATGGCCGCCGCGTTGACATCAAGGCCAAAAGCCAGCAGGGCAAAGAACATCACGACGCCGGCAAAGCTGGCCGTTGCATAAAGCTCTTTTACAAAGACTATGGGCATCTCGTTTACAAACACGTCTCTGAGTATACCGCCTCCTACAGCAGTGATAAGGCCTGCAAAGGTCATGGCAAGAAAGTTGAGTCCTGCAAGGTTGTAGGCAAATGACGCGCCGATTATCGTAAAGACTCCAAGCCCGACGGCGTCGAATTTCAGCAGCAGGTTCCAGTGTTTTTTCACGGACTGGTAGAGGAAGAATATTGCCACGGCAGAGGAGATGGTTGCCGCCGCGTACAGCGGGTTGGCAATGGCCGTCGGTGGGAACGTTCCAAAAGTGATGTCCCGTAACACCCCGCCTGCAACGCCGGTGATGGTGGCAAGTATGATTATTCCCACGATATCGGATTTGTGCTCGACTGCCTTGAGCGCGCCGGTGATGGCAAACGCAGTCGTTCCGATCAGGTCGAGAGCCTGGATCAGCAGTTGAACTGTTGGGATACCGGAAACAGGATCTGACAGCTGGACCGCCAGTGCAGATGCGTCGTCTCTTTGATTTGAAATTATCGGCCTGCGCACAACATTTTAAACCAGTACGCCAAATGATCAGTATCTTGAAATGAGCAGTATCAAGCCGATCTACTTTTTTGATGAGGCCGACGGCACCAACAAGGCCCTTCTGGGAGGCAAAGGCGCCGGCCTTGTAGAAATGACCAAGCTGGGTCTGCCGGTCCCGCCGGGATTTATCATTACTACAGAAATATGCGAAAAGTTCTACGAGGCAGGGAGGCGTCTGCCTGACGGCCTGATGGACGAGGTCCGCAAGTCCATCAAGCGGCTTGAAAGCCTGACGGGGAAAAAGTTTGGCGATGCTTCAAACCCGCTACTGGTGTCGGTTCGTTCCGGCGCTCCGGTGTCCATGCCGGGCATGCTGGACACAATACTAAACCTTGGTCTGAACGAACAGACGGTGGAAGGTCTTGCAGCAAAGACCAGCGATCCGCGATTTGCCTGGGATGCTTATCGACGCTTCATCCAGATGTTTGGCAAGGTAGTTCTGGGAATAGACGACCGGCAGTTTGAAAAGATCGTGGCAGGCAAGGACCTTTCAGACGAGAAGGTCCTTCGAAGGGCCGCTGAGTCCTTCAAGTCTGTATGTGAGAGCACGGGCAAGAAGTTCCCGTTGGACCCGTTCAAGCAGTTGGAGACGGCCATCGACGCTGTCTTTAGATCCTGGATGGGCAAGCGCGCCGTGGAATACCGGCGCCAGCACGGCATCACGCCAGAAATAGCCAACGGAACTGCCGTGTCGGTGGTTGCCATGGTGTTTGGAAACATGGGCCAGGATAGCGCCACCGGCGTGGTGTTCACCCGCGACCCGGAGACCGGCGAAAAAAGGCTTTACGGCGATTACTTGGTCAACGCGCAGGGAGAAGATGTCGTATCCGGCAAGGCCACCCCCAACCACATCGACGCGATGTCCACCCACATGCCCGAGGTGTACACGCAGCTAGACCAGATGTGTCAGAAGCTGGAAAACCATTTCAGGGAATGCCAGGACGTCGAGTTTACCGTCGAGAAGGGCAAGACGTACCTTCTGCAGACGCGGACGGCCAAGATGAGTGCTGTTGCCAGCGTCAAGACATCCGTCGACATGCACCACGAGGGCCTGATAAGCAAGACAAAGGCTCTGGAAAGGATAGACCCAGAAGTGCTTGAGCAGATACTCTATCCCAGGATCGATAGCAGCGTCAAGGAAAAGCCCATAGTAACAGGAGTAGCGGCTTCGCCTGGGGCTGCCAGCGGCATCGCAGTCTTTGATGTTGCCAAGGCCGAGTCCCTCGGTAAGAGAGGAGAGAAGGTGATCCTTGTTAGGGAGGATACAAAGCCTGACGACGTCCCGGCCTTCCTGCAATCTGCCGGGATACTCACAAGCAGGGGCGGCAGGACATCTCATGCGGCCGTCGTGGCCAGAGGCATGGGCAGGCCCTGCATCGTGGGATGCTCGCAGATAGAGATCGATTCTGACGGTAAGAGCTTTGGCGTTGGTGGCAAGACGCAGGTTACTGAGGGCCAAAAGATAACAATAGACGGCTCGACGGGCAAGGTGTACCTAGGTGAGATGCTGACAGTTGAACCGGAGATCACATCTGAATTCAAGGAGATGCTGGAATGGGCCTCCGGGATGAAGTCCATCGGGATCCGGGCCAATGCCAACACGCCGGAAAACGCCGCGCTGGCAAGGAAATACGGAGCAGAGGGCATCGGCCTGTGCCGGACCGAGAGGATGTTCAACCAGCATGACAGGATAAAGCTGTTCGTCAGGATGATAATGGCCGAAGACGTACAAGAGCGCCGCAAGATTCTGGCTGACCTGGAGCTGCTGCAGAGATCGGATTTCAAGGCCATCCTAAAGGAAATGCAGGGCCTTCCAGTCACCATAAGGCTGCTGGATCCGCCGCTTCATGAGTTCCTGCCCAATGAGGAGGAACTGATGATGGAGATCTTTGAGCTCAAGTCGTCTGGCAACCCCAGCGCTGAAGCAGAGATACTGGAGCGGGAAAAGATACTCAAAAGGGTGCACGAGCTGTCCGAGATAAACCCGATGCTGGGCCACAGGGGTGTCAGAGTGGGCATTTCATTTCCCGAGATCTATGAAACCCAGATACGCGCCATCTGCGAGGCGACTGCCGAGCTTATCAAAGACGGTGTGAAGGTCGAGCCCCAGATAATGGTGCCGCAGGCTGGCATAGCAAACGAGGTCATACATGTCAGGAATATTTTTGAGTCTGTCAAACGCGAGATTGAGCACAAACACAAGGTAAAGCTCAAGATAACGTTTGGCAGCATGGTGGAGGTTGTCCGTGCCTGCCTTGTGGCCGACGAAATAGCGCATTTCGCAGATTTTCTAAGCTTTGGCACCAACGACCTGACGCAGGCAACCTTCAGCTTCAGCAGGGAAGACGCCGAGGGCAAGTTCCTCCCGTTCTACCTGGAGAAGAACATCGTGTCCATCAACCCGTTCCAGACCATAGACCAGAAGGGCGTCGGCCGGCTCATGGAGATGACCATCGATCTGGCAAGGAAGGTCAAAAAAGACATGGAGATAGGCATCTGCGGCGAGCATGGAGGGGATCCGCGTTCCATACAGTTTTGCAACGACATCGGCCTGGACTATGTCAGCGTGTCGTCGCAGAGAATACCCATTGCAATCTTGGCAGCGGCCCAGTCTTCGGTCAAGAGCAGCAAGGAAAAACGTCTTTCCAGGTTCCTGACGGATTAAAGCTTAAAATGTGGGTCTAGAAACGTAAATTCGGATGGAATCTTCTGAAAGTTCGTCTGGGGTAAACGTTGTTTACGAATGCATGCGGTGTGGAACCCCGGTGACGGTGGAGGAATTGTCCAGACTTCCCGAGATAAAATGCATCTGCGGCTTTAGGGTCTTCCGCAAGGCCAGGCCACCCATAGTCAAGCAGCTAAAGGCCATCTAGTCGTCGTCTTTTTCCTTCTCCCTTTCCTCAACGATCTTGTTGTATGAATGGAATTTCTTTGCGTGGTCGCGCATCTGCTCCATTCCTGTAAAGCCCACGCCGCAATCCTTGCATTCGTACAGCAAGTCCTTGCCGTGAACCACCTGCTGGTGCTGCATCAGCTCCTCTACCTTGCGGAATTTCCTGCTGCATTTGTCGCATTGGTGACTCTTGAACAGGCCGGTCATTTTGCAGCATTCCTCTGATCCCAGCAACTGCGGCAGAGCTGGCCGTTTATCTTCCAGGTGGGCTTTGGGTTGTAGCGTATAAATCCCATCTTTTTGTTGCAGACGGAGCAGAATTCAAGTTTTTTATTAAAATCGGCATCCTTGTTGTTAAAGCACGACTGGCAGAGAAGTGTGCCGGGTTCCATGTTCCATTGCCATCGGGGCTTGACTGCTATGTCTCCCAGGTCCGACTTGCAGATGGCACAGACCTCGAGTTCTTTTTCCTTCTTTAGCGCAAACTCTTTGGTCTTTTCTATCTGGCAATCGCTGCACAGGTAGCCTTCCATCTTCCACTCCTCCCGCGGCTTGTACTTGTGCTTCAACTCCCTTCTGCAAACCACGCAGTACACGGGCTGCTTTTTGCCAAGAAGCCTCAATTATGGCACTATAAGATAGTCAGAGGTACAAAAAGTATGCGTGACGGCTGTCTGGAGATTTTAAAAGATTCTGTTATTATCTGCAACTTCCAACAAAGTCTACAAAATACTTTAATAAAAGCAACTCCTACGCCAATCCAGTATCGGAATTATGAAGAAAATTGAAGCGGTTGTACCTCACGCGCGGCTTGAAAGGGCATTTGCCTCGTTAAAAGAGCTGAATCTTGGCGGCATCACTTACTACGAATCCAGAGGCAGAGGTGAGATACCCCGCCCAAAGGTGCATTCAGGCAGGGGCACCGGCATGTACACGCCTGAGTTCAACGTGAATTCAACCATAATGGTCATTGTTGGTGACAACATGGTTGACAAGGTGGTCGAAAAGATCCTAGAGGGCACCAGCTCCGGTCTAAAGGGAGAGGGCAAGATCTTTGTCTCAGATATCGATGACGTGGTCGATATCGGTTCAAAGAAACGCGGAGAATCGGCCTTATAAAAAAGGAAAAAAAATTTAGTTATTTGCTAGATCTTCGATGGCTTGGCTGGCGTTGAGCATGCCTTTTCTTTTGGCGTACTCCTCGACTACCTTCAGCTGTTCTGGGGTAAAGCACACCGGCATGGTTCTTTCGCCGTTCTCTTCTGTGTGATTCATGCACATCACTACCTGACGCAAGATTATAACTCTTTCTAGACGGCGGCGTCGCCCTTTTCCTTGGTGCCGATATCATACGTTTCTACAACGTCGTAGACAAAGATCTTGCCGTCGGATGCAGAGCCGGTGCTTATCGCCTTCAGTATATCATCGACTATCGGCTTTAACTTGGAGTCTGGTACCAGAACCTCTATCTTGGTGCGGAATCCAAATTCCGGAACATACCTCATGACACCCCTTCCCACGGCCACGGGCTCGCGTTTTGCCTTTCCTCGGCCCTTGATATCATAAAAGGACATTCCGCCAACCTTGTGCTTGTGGAGTATTTCATTGACTTCTTCCAGACGTTCGTGTGGTATTATCAGGTCTATTCTTTTCATGGTACACCGACTTGCAGAGATCAGCAGCTACTTATTATTTTGCCGAAAATAGGCACTGGTAACTTGCTGTCGGCCAGCTCATGATTAGCCAAGCCGACGAAGCTATCAGAATCCGGAAAGATGATGGGCCTCACTGTTTTGCCGAAACGCCGCCGTCGACCATCATCACGGTGCCGGTAACCCAGCTTGCATCGTCTGAGCACAGGTACGATACAGCGCTGGCAATGTCCTCCGGCTCGCCTATCCTGCGCAGCGGGAACGTTGATTCAAGCACTTTCCGTGCATTTTCATCCTGCAAATATGGCTCAATCATGGAGCTTCGGATGGTTGATGGGCATACGCAGTTGCAGCGTATTCCATACTGCCCGTATTCCACGGCTATGCTTTTTGTAAACGTGATGAGCGCAGCTTTTGTTGCCCCGTAAACAGACAGCGGCACCCTGGGTATAGCTCGCATCCCAAGTACCGATGAGATGTTGACGATGTTGCCGCCTTTGTTGTTTATCATGATGGGCACAACAGCCTTGGTCATCCTAAAAGTCCCGATTATGTTGGTGTTGATGAGATCGTTCCACTGGTCATCGTTCATCTCGTGGAAGGGCATAGGATCGTTGATGGTCCCGGCATTGTTGACAAGGATATCTATTTTGTCAAAAGAGGAGATCGTCTGCTCCAAGGCGCTGAGCACTTCTGCCTCCTTTGTGATATCCGCAGAAACTGTAAGAAGGTTTTTCTTGTTTCCCATCTCCGAGGCCGCCTTGGCAAGCCGATCCATGCTCCTTCCAAGCAAAACGACCTTGCAGCCGTCTGCGACCAGCCTCTTTGCTATGGCCTTGCCGACGCCGCCTCCGGCACCTGTAACAATTGCTACTCTATCTTTCATCCCGCTTACCATATGGATAATTAGTCGACGACTGTGTTTTTAAAGTATTTCACCGCTGTCAGAGGCTTTAAGGCTGTTTGGAGATCTGGACGTTTATCGCCTTGGCCACGGCCGACTCCAGCTCGGCTATGACCGACGGTATGTCGTCCGGGTTGCTCTGAAATACGGCTCCGGCCGCATAGTCATGGCCGCCTCCCTCACGCAGGTTCAAGGCCACCTGCCGGCATGAGACCCTGTCGCTGCTGCGCCTGATGCTTACCCGGCCCTTGCTGCTGTAAAACATGACCAGGTCAGAGCCGGTGGCTGCAAAAACATCCTCCGAGAACAGGCTGCTCTGCAGGTACGGCGAGGACTGGACGAAGGCCACCTTGATATCGCCCACCGTGCGTATCTGGATGGTTGACAGCGCCTGAACCTTGGCGTCGTCCCGGAGCTTTGCGTACCTGGCATAATCATCGTGCATCTCAACGTCCCAGAGTACCCCCTTTGCGGATTTCCTTGCCAGCAGGGAGAGCCGCTCGTAATAGTCAGGCAAGGTCTGGTAGTACTTGATAAGTTCGGTTATGGGCGTCAGATACTGGTCCTTGGTAAAGAAATCCATGGTATGGGCCATGCTTGCCAGTTTGGAAGCAAGGCTGTTTTCGGGCAGCAGCTTTTCATACATCAGATCGGCAGCGCACTTGGCTCCAGACGAATCAAGGACAAGTTCTGCAAACGGCCTTACAGAATCCATCGCGGCCTGCGACCAGGGATGGTGATCAACCCACATTATCTTCCAGCCGTTTCGCTGGACATCTGAGAATACCTGCCGGCACGTCTCTACAAGGTCGTCGTTGAGCCCCAGATCGGCTATGATGACAAGCCCGCGTTCTTTGGAAAAGTGCGTTGCAGAATAGATAAAGTTGGCCATCTTTTGAAAGCTCTCCTGCCCGTAGCCAAGAAAAACAGTTGCAGCCTGGGGATACCTTATCAGACCGATGGCTGCCGAGTACAGGCCGTCAAGGTCTGACTCATGCGAGAAAATCATCACTTTCATTTAATAAATTCCTCCAATGCGCCCTTTAATGAAGTTGTTTTATCTGCTATTCTGCCGGCGGGTATGACGCCGTCAAAGTCAGACCTTGCCAGCGGCGAGTTGTTCAGGGCCACAAAACAGGATATTTTTGCGTTGTTTGCCGCCGTGACTCCAAGCGGCGCATTTTCCACCACCACTGCGTTATGCGGTTTGAGCCCCATCCTCTGAAGAGCGGTGGTAAACGCCGTCGGATCGGGTTTTCCTTTCTGGACATCGTCTGCAGTAACTATGGCTGAAAAGTTATCCAGTCCAAAGGAAGAGTCAAGTATGGTTTCAACGTCGCGTCTGCCAGACCCGCTGACCACAGCCTTGGCACAGGGCAGCTGCTGGACCATCTCCCTTACGCCTTCAAACGGCTCAACCCTTCGGACCTGTTTGAAGAGCAGGTCTTTCTCGTCACTTACCTTCTTTGCAAGCTCCTGATTGGTGAAACTCTTTTGCTCAAATATCTTTAGAATCAGCTCGATGCCGCGCATACCTTCAAGCAGGTAAAGATCGCGCTCGGTTATCCTGATGCCTGCAACATTCTCAAATGCTGCCTTCCAGCACTGGAAGTGTGTTGGCATCGAGTCGACCAAGACGCCGTCCAGATCGAAGATGATCCCTTTCATAAGAACAAGATTTCCGTATGGCTATAAATTCCGTATCAGCGCATCTTTTCCATCCAGTCGTCGTCCCGGTAGTTCTCCGGGTCCAGCCTAAAGCCGGACGTCTGCTCCCGCGGAACGTCACTTAACTTCAAAAAGTATTGCAGCTTTAGTTTTTTCAGCTTGTTGTTAAGCCAGAGCACGAACCGGTCTTCAAGCGTGTTGCCTTCCTGCTTGTTGATATCGGGGTGAACATCCAGAAGCTTTTCCACAAAATCAGGTTCAAAGTACAGCTGGAAGAAATCCCAGCCAAGGGATTTGCCCATCGACGAGCATTCCACGTTGCCTTCGGTATGAACCCCCCATTCCAGGGAGCCAATGAATTCCATTATCTTTGGCCGTTCTTTTTCAAAATCTATGCAAGAGCCGGAAACCACTATCAACGGAGGCTTTTCGGCAAATTTACGGTTCACCAAGTCTATGTATAAGACAAATTAAAGATATTTAAGCAAATTGCCACTAGAGGTAGCGTCTCAGCGTTTCTGTCACACGCTGAACCCCCAGATCCAGGAAATAGTTGCCGATTCTGGGCCCCCTGTCAGAATTGAGGAACATCCTGTACAGCAGCGTAAACAGCTCCTTTGGATCTATCCCGTTGTTTCTGGCGGTGTCAAACACCTTGGACTGCAGGCTCTTTGCATTTTCCGGGTTTTCGAGTATGTTTTCAAACGCTTTCAGAACCTCGATTAGCTCCAGTATAGCTTTTTTCTGGTTCTCTGAAAGCTGGACTTCAAACCTTTCCTCGGTTGTGGTAAAGTCGTCGGCCCAGTTGGCGGCCAGCCCAATCTTTTGCATGATGCTGTCGGTCTTGTCCTTGACCATGCCGTACTTGACGAGCCGTGCAAAGACCTTTTCGTATTTGTCCTGACTGCCCGGGTATATGGACGCCTGCTGCGCCAGGAACCGGTACAGCGCG
Organism: Nitrososphaera sp.; assembly: GCA_037441265.1. GTDB lineage: Archaea > Thermoproteota > Nitrososphaeria > Nitrososphaerales > Nitrososphaeraceae > Nitrososphaera. Next base: position 36,923 of record JBBISN010000004.1, read on the forward strand.
TGCGGGCCTGGCTGCTTTGGCGGCTGCAGCTTGTTGATGTATTCGTATATGCCCTTGATCTTGGTAAGCTTGGCCTGGTTATCCTCCTTTATCTTGCCAAAGTACAGGTCTTCATAATAGTCGTATTCATCCATCAGCGCCGGCACGTCGTCTATGCCCACGTGCCTGGTGCCGGTGATACGCTTGAACAGCAGAAGCAGTATGGATTCCGCAGTACCGTACTTTAGCCACATCTGCGGCGTCAGCACGTTTCCGGCCGACTTGCTGATCTTTTTGCCGGATTTGTCAAGAAACATCTCGTACTTTACATGCAGCGGATGCGGATGCCCGAGGATCTCGTCGCAGACCCAGTCGTTGACACGGACAGAATCCATGATGTCCTTGCCGTAGGCTTCGAAACGTATGTCAAAGGCCTGCCAGCGGGCGGCAAACTCGACCTTCCAGGCAAGCTTGCCCTCGCCTTTTGTGATGTCTGCCTCGCCATTATGGCCGCAGCCCTTGACCTCGGATTTGCCGATGCGGCTGCCTTTGCAGCTGTAGATGACCTTCTTTTCTTCCGGCAAGTATTTTTCGGCGTTGGCCACGTACAGCCGGCCGCAGCTGGCGCAGACCGGAAAGTACGGCAGGACGTTGATGTATTTGTCCTGCCCCACAAATTCGGCTATTTTCTTGCCAAGCTTTTCGCTGTTTTGCAGTATGGTGTCTATCTGCTTGACCAGTTTGCCGGTCTTGTAGGCCTCCCTGCCGCTCTGGAACCGGTATTTTATGCCGGCCCGGTCAAGGCCGTCCAAAAGAAGGCTGCTCATGTGCGCGCCGTACGACGGATGCGTTCCAAACGGATCCGGTATCTCGGAGACGGGCCGCGCGATGTGATCCTTTAGCCAGTCTGGAAGGCCGGCTGGAATCTTGCGCAGGCCGTCCATGTCATCAGAATAAGCAATAAGCTCGGATTTGTAGCCCATGTTCTGCAGCGCCAGGGCGATGCCATAAGCCCTGACCGCGTCTCCCATGCTGCCAATGTGCGGTATTCCGGAGGCGCCAAGGCCGCTTTCGACTCTAAAGAGGTCAAGGCTTCTGCCCAGCCTCTTTTCGCGTTTTATCATGGCGTCGGCCACCTTGTCCAGCCAGGTGCCCTTGCCTACAACTATCTGCTCAGACTCTTCCATTGCTATATCTCCTTTGAAACGTAGGGACCGTCTTGATGGTATCCCAGTTGTTTTTTATAGTATTGCCTTGTGCCGACCGCGCTGATGACTGCGATCTTGTCCACGCCAAACTCTTCCTTGGCTATCCTCTCAGCTTCCTGCATAAGTTTCATTCCATACCCCCTGTGCTGGTATGATGACGCGTCGATGTCATGGCCGACGTTGAGGGCCTGCCCGTACACATGGAGCTCTCGGACCACGGCAGAGGATTCAAGCTCCGGCCGGTGCGTGGACTGGATCTTCCTCAGCCGCAGAAAGCCAAGGATGGTCTGACCGTCACTGCTTTCAAAGGACAGGAACACTTCCTTGCTTCCAGAGGCAGAATAGTCTGTCCTTTTGAAGGCCACTTCGTCTGGTTTTGGGTATTTTTTCTGCAGGCCCGCCTCGCGGCACCTTATGCAGCTGCACCGGTAGCCCTGCTCTTGCAGTCTCTGAAGCACCACCTGCCGCAGGTTGCCGCTTTTGGGGCCGGCGATGATGTCGGCCGACTCTATCTCCCGCTGGACGCGCATTATCCTTACCCAGGGCGGCACCATCTTTTTCATCTCCACTATCACGTTTACAAGATCGTCATCTGAATATGCCTGGTACTTGCCGGCCTTGTACAACTGGTACAGGCCGGTGTGCTCCAAAACAAGGGTTGGATAGACCTTGAGCATGTCTGGCCTGAACGATTCGTCTTCAAAAAGCCGCCGGAAATCCCCGATGTCTTTTTCCGGGGAAGACCCCGGAAGGCCGGGCATCATGTGTGCGACTATCTTGTAGCCAGAATTACGGGCAATCCTGAAAGCGTCAACGACATCCTGCAGGGTATGGCCCCGGTTTACAAGCCGGTAGACGTGGTCGTCCAAAGACTGGACGCCAATCTCGATCCTTGTAACCCCAAGCTCCAGCAGCAGATCGATGTGCGGCTCCCTGCAATAATCCGGCTTGGTCTCCGCTGTAAAGCCGACGCACCGGTTGTCGGCAACCTCGTTTGCCGTCATGGCCTGCCGCAGGTCTTGTGATCGAAAGCCGTTTAACGCGTCGTAGCAGGATTTCGCAAAACCCCGCTGGTAGTCGGCTGGCATGAAGGTAAAGGTGCCGCCAACAATAACGATCTCGGACTTGCCGGTATCATGGCCGCGTCTTTGCAGCTGGTCGATCTTGGAGCTGACCTGCATGTACGGGTCAAAGTTAAAGCCCTGTGCCGCCCTGGTCGCCGGCTCCTTGCCGGTGTAGCTGAGGGGTGTGTTGAATTCTATGCCGCCGGGGCAGTATATGCATCTTCCATGCGGGCAATCGTAGGGTTTTGGCATGACTGCAATTACTGCCACACCGGACGCGGTCTTGGCCGGCTTGACCATCAGCAGCCTGCGGTACCTGCTTGTTTGCGGAAGGTATCCTATGATGTGCTCGTTTTTTGGCATCGTGGCCAGACGGTACTGCGAAGCGACTTGCCGGATGATCTTGGAGACCTGCCTAGTAGACGGGTTGTTCTGGTTTATCTGCAGGGCAATGTCCTTGCAGGCCTGCTGGTAGACACTGTCCGGATCGGAGGCGGCAAGCAATATCTCTCAAAACGCGCCTTGTTCGCATATTAATTTTTGGAGCCTAGAGGATTTCCTTCTTTCCGTCCAGTTTTGCAACGACGCCGCTTCCCCGCTCTATGCGGCCTATCTGCCAGCAGCGCATCCTGTGTTTCTTGAATGTGCGCATGATATTTTCCGCGCTGGATTTTGGGGCGATAACGCAGAACCCGACGCCCATGTTAAAGGTCCTGTACATCTCCTTGATGTCTATGCCCCCGTCCTGCCGAATCTGCCTGAATATGCCGGTTGGGGCTGGAAGGTTGTCCAGAACATACTGCACCTTGTCATTTAGGCGCGGCAGTTTTGTAAAAGAGCCTCCAGTAATGTGGGCAAGGCCGTGCACCGGGACTTTGCCCAGCAACTCCATGACAGGCTTGACGTATATCTTGGTGGGGATCAGGAGCTCTTCTCCCACCGTCTGAACCAGATGTTCGGCGTTGTCATCCACAGAATATTTTGACAACAAAACCTTGCGCGCCAGCGTGTAGCCGTTGGAATGGATGCCGCTGCTTTCAACGCCAAGTATCAGGTCGCCGGGCTTGACGGCGTTTCCAAGGACAGGCCGGCCTTTCACCGTGCCAAGGACCATGCCTGCAAGATCAAAGGCATTCTCCTCTCCAGAGATGATTTCCGGTACTATGGCCGTCTCGCCGCCGACTATGGCCATCTGCGATTGCCTTGCGCCCTCCACAAGCCCGCTGGCTATTTCTTCTAGTAGCGCCTCGTTTGGTTGCCGCAGGGCGATGTAGTCTATGAAGGCCACAGGTCTGGCGCCCACGCATATGATATCGTTGACGTTCATGGCCACGCAGTCTATGCCCACCGTGTCGTAGCGGTTCATCATCTGCGCAACAAGGACCTTGGTCCCAACTCCGTCGGAATGCACCGCCAGGGTTTCTGATCCAATCTTTACAAGCCCGGCGTAATGCCCAAAGCCCGAAAGAACCCTGCCGGCGACGGGCAGCTTGTGCGTCGCCTTGATGATATCGCCGATGCTCTTTTGCGCCGCGCGCACCTTTTTTACATCAACGCCGGCGTCCCGGTATGTCATGCGTTTTGCAGTCAAACAAATCGGGTAATCCAGCAGGCATTATAATTATTGCTGGCAGAGCAGCACATTTAATATAGAAACTTTGGAGAAGAGCCTCCGTAGATGGATGCAAGAAATATCGGTTTGAGGAACATCGAGGTAGCCGATACAAAGATTTGTTCCATTGATGGCGAGAACGGAAAACTGATTTATCGTGGATTTGATATTTTGGATTTGGTTAACCATTCTACTTTTGAGGAGACTTCATACCTACTGCTTTTCGGCGAGCTGCCAAGATCCGACCAGCTGGCTGATTTTTCCAGAAGAATAAGGGAAGCCCGCTATCTTCCGGAGCCGATCATAAAGAATCTAAAGAGCAGGCCCAAGCGCGCCCAGCCCATGGACGTGCTTCAGTCCTGTGTATCGGAGCTTGCAGACTATGACCTGAACATAGATGACGCTTCAAAGGAGGCGCACATCCGGCGCGCCATCACCCTCATAGCCAAGATCCCTGCCATAGTTGCGGCCTGGAACAGGATCCGGGCAGGCCAGCATATTGTTGACCCCCTAGAAGAGGGCGCGCATGCGGCTAATTTCCTGTACACGCTGCGCGGCGTCGAGCCATCGGCTGAGGAAGCCAAGATAATGGACATATGCCTCATACTTCATGCAGAACACAGTTTCAATGCATCGACCTTTGCAGCAAGGGAGATCTCGTCGACCAGGGCCCACATCTATGCAGCGGTCAGCGGCGCCATAGGCGCGCTATCCGGCGAGCTTCACGGCGGGGCCAACGTGCAGGTGATGAAAATGCTGCTTGAAATTGGCGACGTGGCCAACGTGGAAAAGTGGGTGGCAAACCGGCTCCAGTCAGGAGGCAGGGTGATGGGCATGGGCCACGCCGTTTACCGTACCACCGATCCCCGTGCAGACATACTTTCCAGGCTTTCAAAGGCCATATCCAGGGAGAAGAACAACAAATGGTACGAAATGACGGAGCGCTCCGAGAGGGCCACCAGGAAATGGATGCTTGAAAACAAAAAGCAGGCCATCTACCCCAACGTGGACTTGTATAGCGCTTCGATATACTACAGCATGGGCATCCCCATGGATCTTAATACTCCGATATTTGCTGTCTCAAGGATATCTGGCTGGTCGGCCCACGTCATAGAGGAAAAGTTTGCAGAGGCGGCTCCAAAGCCGGCGTTGTACAGGCCCAAGGCGGTGTACATAGGCAGGTATTGCGGCCCCATGGGCTGCGAGTATGTGCCACTGCTGGAGCGGAACGGGCCGCAGGGCGGCTAGAAATGTTGATAGGCGGATGAAAAGGAAGTTTGGACAAGTCAGGAGAAAAGCTGTTGCACAAAACCGAGGACCATGCCAAGCAGGAGCAGCTGACAGAAAAGCGTAGTGATTATCTGGGAGATGAGGCCGTACGCCTTCACAAAAAATACCGCGGCAAGATAGAGATAAGAAGCAAGTTTCCGATACGTTCAAGCCGTGATATCAGCCTTGCATACACGCCGGGAGTGGCCGAGGTCTGCCGGGCCATCGCCTCTGACAAGGACAAGGCATACGAATACACTTCCAAGTGGAACAACGTTGCCATAGTAACCGATGGAACCAGGACGCTGGGCCTTGGCAGCATAGGGGCTGAGGCAGCACTGCCAGTCATGGAAGGAAAGGCCCTGCTCTACAAGCAGTTTGGCAATGTCGATGCCTTTCCCATCTGCCTGAGGACTACGGATTTTGAGGAGATAATAAGCACGGTCAAGAACATCTCTCCCGTATTTGGCGGAATAAACATCGAAGACATCGAGACGCCAAAGGCCCTGGAGATTGTGGAGAGACTTTCAGAAGAGCTGGACATCCCGGTTTTCCATGACGACCAGCACGGCACTGCGGTAGTCACGCTGGCCGCCCTCATCAACGCGCTGCGGCTGACCAACAGGAAAGCCGGCCAGACCAGTGTACTGGTGGCCGGAGCAGGCTCCGCCGGCTACGGGATAGTCAAGATACTCAAGTTCATAGGCGTGCACGACATCACGGTGACGGACTCTCATGGCGTCATAACAAAAGACAGGGATCCGGCTACCATGAACAAGTACAAGTCCGAGCTTGCCGCCATCACAAATCACAGTAACGCGACCACGCTTGCAGAGGCCATCAGAGGCAAGGATGTCTTTATCGGCGTCTCCGGCGTCAAAGACCTGCTCACGCCTGAGATGGTAAGAACAATGAACAAGAACTGCATAATATTCCCGCTTACAAACCCGGATCCGGAGATACATCCGCGCCTTGCTGCCAAGGCCGGCGCCAAAGTAATAGCCACCGGCAGCTACAAATTTGAGAACCGCGCGAACAACGCGCTGGTCTTCCCCTTCACCATGAGGGCCATACTCGACAGCAGGATACGCAGGATAGACCAGCCGCTGCTTGTGGCGGTTGCCAACGCGCTTGCTGACCTGATACCAAGGGAAAAGCTCACGCCATTTAACATACTTCCGGATGTCACCGACAGAAGGATTCAAGCCGCCGTCAACAGGGCGGTCCAGTCAGCCAGATGATCGCTCTGACTGCGTTTTGTTTTTGAACCACATCTTTGCCCGAAGTTCAGCCTGGTGCTTTCTGAGTATTATGAAGGTCATCTCGTAAAAACTGATCCCCTTTTTTCTGGACTGCATGTCTATCCATTTCAGGCCGTCGACCAGCTCCGGATCCTTTTCGGCGTTTACCACGAGATCATCTACCATCCTCATAAATTGATCATCCATATGGTCCCATGGCATGCGCTCAGCTAGCAAAAGAGAATTTTTAGGTCGTAATTCAAATCCTGTTGACCGGTTGTGTGTATTATTTTGACAAAACTGGATTATTGGTATACTAGTAAAAGACAGTAACCTAAACCTGCAGCATGTCCTTGGATTATGCTCTGTTTTCAAATGCTTAAATATATCTTCACTTTGACCTAATTGACAAATGAATCAATCTGTTGTAAACGACTTGGAGGTTTTCTAGAGTGAGAACAAAGTTTGGTTTTACACAAGGCCTCAACGTCGCTAGGCTTGGTCTTGACGAGACGCAGATCATTACTGCTTCTCAGATGGCAGACAGACTCGACTACGACTCGGTCTGGGCCATGGACCATTCAAACGTTCCTCAATGGAAGAACGCGGTGGTCAACGATGCATGGCTGCTTCTTGCGGCTATCGGCGCCGTCACCAAAAACGTGGAGCTTGGCACCTGTGTTACCGACGCGATAAGAAGACACCCATCAGCCATCGCACTTTCAACCATTACGCTGGATAGGATCACCAACGGCCGCGGAGTGCTGGGTATCGGCGCAGGCGAAGCGCAGAACGTTGTCGACTTTGGCATCGAGTTCAGTAAGCCCGTTACCAAGTTCAGGGAGCAGCTTGAAGTAATCGAAAAGCTGTTTGATTCCAGCCCTGACAATCGCGTTGACTACAACGGCGAGTACTACAAACTTATCAATGCCTGCCTGCAGGCAAAGAGCGTCAGAAAGCCAAGGCCGCCGGTCTACATCGCTGCCGGCGCTCCAAAGACACTGGAGCTGTGCGCGACCTACGGCGACGGCTGGATCCCGATCGGATACACGCCGGAGCTGTTCAAGCACCATGCCAACGTGATAAAGGATCATGCCAAAAAGTCTGGCAGGGACCTGACGGACTTTCAGTTTGCCAACGACGTTGACGTATATTTCTCCGACGACGGCGAGGAAGCATGGCAGAAGATGAAGAACGCAGTCAAGGTAAGCCTCTACAAGCCGGAGCTTCTCAAGGTGCACAACATACAGCAGGACTCGGAGTTTGACTTCCGCAGATACTTTACAGAGTATGCCATGAACAAGCCGGAACTGATGGAGCAGATGAAAAAGGCTGCACTCCAGATACCTGACAGCGTTGCCAGAACAGCCATCGGAGTTGGAAGCCCCGACGACGTGATTGAAATGCTCGAGCGCTTTACCAAGGCAGGCACGAACCACTTTATCATCCGGTTCTGGGGAGACGGCTACTTCAAGAACATCGAGATGTTCGGAAAGAAGGTCATCCCCTACTTTAGAGAACAGGAAAGAAAGTAGCTACTGAAAAGAATCAAGGGACGGCACCCTTTCTTTACTTTTTTCGTCTATCGGCTGCGCATCAAAGCCCATCTTTCTCAGCGACTGGGCAAATTCTGCTGCAAATCCGTGGAAGGTGTATACTCGATCAGGATTGCACTGCTTGACTGCCTGCACAAGCTCGTTGTAGTCGCAGTGGTCGCTCAGCGGCATGACGTAGTCAAGCCCCATCATGAATCTGTATCCGCCGCCGGCTGCCCATCCAGAGAAGCCGATGGTGACAGCACCGTATTTTTCTTTCATCTTCTTTACAAAGGCGTTCCTGCCATGCATCAGCGGGGCCACCATCACCCAGGGCTTGTGTTTTGACAGCAGGCCGTCGTTTTCTACCTGCGAGCATGACACAGAGCTTTTCAGATCGACTCCCAGCTCTGAGTGCAGCGTGTTCATGGCAGCCACCGAATCATGAACATAAACGGGATCCCAGTGGCCAAAGAATTTGGTCAAAAGCTGCGCCTTTCCAAGGGCGTATCCCATGAGAATAACTGGAACGCCCATGTTGTACATTTCGGAGATGATCTTGTTGGTCCTGTGCACCACGTCGTCAAGCGCTGGAAAGATGTATTCCGGCCTGCCAAAGGTGGACTCGATTATCAAGACAGACGCATGCGGTATCCTGGCAGGCCGCAAAAATGCACGCTGCCTGGTAGACAGGTCGCCGGTGTAATAGACTTCGTCGCCAATCAAAAGCCCGCGCGAGCCCAGAATATGGCCGGTGTCAACCAGTTCAAATCCATCCAGGTGGTCTGTTGCTCCTGCAATTTCGTAACCCCGCGCGCCTGCCAGAAGCGAGGTTTCCTTGGACGCAATGAGCCTTGATTTTGAATCCCTTCTGCTTCTGTGCAAGTGATCCACGTGCGCATGGGAAATAAACGTGAGATCAGAATCAGAAGAGCGCGAAGGATCAAGTGCTATGGTGCTGCCGTTCCTCTGGCGGACAGTGATTCCCGATGGACTCCGGTAGACGCTTGTTGGCACTTTTAGCTGTCAAGCAGAGAGGATAGTTAGTATTTTAACATTTAGCTAGAGATGTTTAAGAATGGGTTTTGTTTTCAGATAACACGCTTTTGATCAACCTAGCCATTCTGATCTCAGGACGTGGAAGCAACATGGACGCCATTCTTGCCGCCATCAGGTCTGGCAGCATCAATAATGTCAGGTCCTGCGTCGTGATCTCAAACAACCCAGACGCAGCGGGATTGAAAACCGCTGCCAGTTATGGAGTTGCCACCAGGGTTGTGCCGCCAAACGGCCTGAAGGGCTGGGATTACGACAAAACGATCGTCTCAGTGCTGCAAGAGTTTGACGTGACGCCGGAAAACGGCCTTGTGTGCCTTGCCGGCTTTATGCGCATCATAAGCACGGAATTCGTCAGGCAGTACAGGGGAAGGATCCTGAACATCCATCCTGCACTGCTTCCGTCTTTTCCCGGACTTCATGCCCAGCGCCAGGCCGTGCAGTACGGCGTCAAGGTGTCTGGCTGCACGGTCCACTTTGTCGACGAGGGGGTTGATTCTGGCCCCATAATACTGCAAAAGACAGTCCCGGTTCTGGACAACGATACGGAGGAGACCCTGTCGGCAAGGATTCTAGAGCAAGAGCATCTTGCCTATCCGGAGGCAGTAAGACTATTTTGTGAAGGCCGCCTGCAGGTCGATGGAAGAAAGACCGTCGTCAGGTGATCATTTTTTGTTCCGGACCAGTATCGCGCCGGCAAGGCCGGCACCTATAACCGAGAAGGCCAGGTACGGGCTTGCAGGGCCAAACGCGTCGGAAGATAGCCCCACGGCTACGGGCCCGGCAGTCCAGCCGGCCCCAAACAGGGTTTCGTAGATGCCCAGCCGGGAGCCCATCCTTTCTGGAAGAACGTTTCTTGTCACCAGACCGAAAGTGACGGGGTAGAATATGCTAGTGCCAATCCCGATCAAGATAAGTGCCGCTGCAAACGACAGTATCGTGGTAGAGGCGTAGGAGATAAACATGCCGGCCGCGGTTATTATGACTGCCGCCACCAGCGCGGCGCGGCTGAATTTTGCTATCTTTTGCACGAAAAACAGCGTGCCAAAGCGGGCAAGGCCGAACACAAAGAAGAGGATCTCGATGTTCTGGTCTGTTATCGACGCCGTCTTCATGTAAGCAGGGAATATGGCCAGCGTTACTCCAAAGGTTACGGCATAGTAGATTATCACCGCGCTGACTGCAGGCATGGCCGTTAGCTCCCTTCTAACGTCGTGCACGCTCAGCATGCGATGGCGATGCTCCGTGACGGCCGGTCTGCCGGATTTCACCAGCAGGGCAGTGGGCACAAGCGCCGCGGCTATTGTTACTGAGGAGATCTGGAAAAGCGTGCGGTAGTCAAAACTGTCCAGAACCAGCTTTCCTATCAGCGGCCCGGTCATAAAGCCGCCAACCCAGGCAGCTATAAAGATGGCGATCCACTTGACTCGCTTTTCCGGCGACGAGTTGGTGGACAGGATAACTTCTGATGACGGCCAGTAAAGGGCATGGGCAACTCCTGCCAGCCCCCTGAAAAGCATGGCTTGCGGTACAGAATCAACCGTAGACAGCATGAATATGGACAGAATGTTCAGCGATACTCCCGATGCCAGAACGTATGCCTTGTTGACCCGGTCCAGCATCATGCCAACAAAGAACGGGGCAAACATGTACGGCAGGTAATTGGCCATGCCTATCAGGCCCACCTGAGAAAAGTCGGCAGAAAGATCTTCCTTGGCAAAAACCGGCACGATGGGCGAGTACATGCCGTAAGTGATGCCGACTATGGCAGCGCATACTGCCACCAGCGGAACTACATGGTTTTTCATAACACCATCATTTGTAGGCGGCAATCATCACTGCGCCACCCAGCATCCCCTTGTCCATCTGCACGGTGGAGAACTTGGCCTTGAGCATGGCTTCCAGCTGGGAATTCTGCGGCCAGCGCAAGAACGTCCCGTAAAGGGTCCTGAACTTCAGGCCGGCCTTCCCCGCCACCAGGTAGGCAGAGATGCCAAGAAAATACTTTAGGTAGGCGGCAACCATCGACCGTATGACTGGGTTGTCCGGCTTGCCAAGGTCCACTATTATCAGCCGGCCCCCGGTTTTGAGGACCCGGTGCATCTCTGATATTGCCTGCGGCAGATCGATGGCATCCCTGAGCGAGTAACCGCACATGACTGCATCAAAGGTATTATCCTGAAAGGGTATGTATTCAAAAACTCCCGAAGACAGAGACCGGTTGACCTCTGGCCCAAAAAAATTCTTGACGTTGGCAAGCATCTCCGGGATGGGGTCGTACATCACCACCCTTGCGTCGCCGCCGGCCTCAGCCAGGGCGACCCGGGACATGTTCCCAAAGCCGGATCCCGCATCCAGAACAAGGTTTCCAGGCTTTACCCTGCCTCTGATGGCGCGCTGTCTGTACTCCTCGTCCTTGCCAAGGGAGATGACCCGGTTGACCCGGTCGTATACGGGGACTATGCTTCGCAGTACTTCTATTACCTCTCCCCAGTAGCGCCGGCCAAGGCCCGACAAATCGAAACAGACAGGGGCGTCGCCATTATTGTATATAGCGGAAAAAATTTATCCAGCAAGGACGCGCCGGCGTTGTGGGCAACAACTTCCGCTGTCCGGTATGTGCTGCGCCCCATTCTGTAACGGCAGACAGGATATTTGACGGCCGGCTGATATTTCGATGCTCAAAGTGCGACATATGCGCGATAACGCCGCCGTCGGGCAACCCTGACGAGGCGTACCTGGATTTTCTGGGCCGCTGCGAATCCGGCACGGCGGCCAATGCCGGCGATCTGCGATGGCTCATGGAACAGGAAAAGATAGTCAGGCCCAGACACGAGATCGACGCCCTCATTTCTGCCAACAAGGTCTCCGACCCGCTCATCGAAGAGGCGTTGCGCTCAGACCAGGATTACATTGTGGATTTTCGCACACTTGAAGAGCCGCCGCCTGAATACGGCGATGCAACTGACAAGCTGCCGGTGGACGAATCCGTGATCCGCGTTATCGCAGAGAAGGGGATTGGACGGCTTTACAAGTTCCAGGAGGAAGCCGTCAAGAAGATACTGAACGGGTCAGATGTTGTTATAACCGCGCCCACCGCGTCAGGCAAGACCGAGGCTTTTTGCATCCCCATCGTACAAAAGATTGCAGAAGAGTTCGGTCATTACGCCGGGATCAGGGCCATCTTTGTCTATCCGACCAAGTCCCTGGCAAGGGATCAGCTGCCAAAGATAGTGGACCTGGCCAGCCCGCTTGGGATCAGGGTCGCTGTTTTGGACGGCGACACAAAAGACAAAGACAGAAAGGCGATACTGGAATCCCCGCCAGAAATAATCGTCACCAATTTCGACGTGCTGCACTACCACATGATGCACAGGACCAGTTTTTCGCGCCTGCTCCGGTCTGTAAGATTCTTGGTGATAGACGAAGCGCATGTTTACACCGGCGTGTTTGGGGCAAACGTTTTTCACATAATCGCAAGGCTTGAGCGGCTTGCCGGCAAGAGGCTTCAAATTGTAGCAGCATCGGCAACGCTTCCAAACGCCGGCGAGTTTTGCGAGGCTCTTTTTGGCAGAAAGATGGAGCTTGTCAGCGGCAGGGGAAGGCGGAGCAAGCTGGCCCTGTCCATCATCTTTCCATCGCTGAGGGCGTCCAGATCTCTTGCCATCGATCTTGTCAAAAAGTCCACAAAGAGGCAGCACAGAACCCTGGCGTTTAGCAGCTCGCACATCGGCTCCGAGCTTTTGGCATTCTACGCCGCAAGGCAGGGAGTCAGCATCCGGGTTCACAGGGCTGGCCTGACTGCGGCGTCTCGAAATGAAGTCGAGCAGATGTTCAAGACCGGCAGGCTTGCCGCCATCTCCTCAACACCCACCCTTGAGCTTGGGGTAGACATCGGCGATGTTGATACAGTCGTATCCGACACGGTGCCGGTAAACCGCCTTGTGCAGAGGATAGGCCGTGCTGCAAGACGCGGCCAGCAGGGTTACGCCTTCTTGGTCCTTGGAAACGACCCGATAAGCCAGTACTACAAGTCACATCCAGACGACTATCTTGCAGACCAGGAATTCGCGTACACCGACCCCACAAACCCGATAGTAAAGGAGTACCAGGTTCTTGCCATGGCCTGCGACATGCCCATTGCCATGGCAGAATCCAAGGACATCTGGCCCACGCTGCAGGGGCTTGTTGCCAGAGGCCTGCTGACAGCTGCAGGCGGCAGGTTTGTCCCGGACTATAAAAAGGCGGCGCAGATCCTCAACAGCTTTAGCATCCGGGGGATCGGTCAGAGCGTTGACATCAAGTTGAACAGCAGGATTGTCGGCGACAGGGCGCTTCCGCAAGCCCTAGAAGAGCTGCACAAGGACGCCGTCTATTTTCTTTCCGGCAGGCGTTACCGCGTAAAAGAGCTGTTCTTTGACCAAAAGTCCGGGCGGCAGGCCTACGCAGAACTGGAGCAGATCCCCTCAGACTACCCGTACTATACAAAGGCCCTGACCGATGAATGGCCATCCGTGATTGAGACTCATGAGCGGAAGCGCGTCTTTGGCATCGAGGTTGCATACTGCTCGCTAAAGATCCAGAAAAGGGTGCTTGGCTACGCCAACAGGGAGATAGGCCATGACGTGGCGCAGGGCAGAAAAGTCATGTTTGAAGATCCGCTGGAATACGAGTTTACCACCAAGGGGTTTGTCTTTCGCGCGCCGCATCCGCAGCAGGCCGTAGCGGCAGCCGAGGACGGCAATTACGTGGCGACAAGCGGATTCCATGCATCGGAGCACGTCATCATAGAGGGCAGCGCCATGATAACCGGCGGCGCATCTCAGGATGTGGGCGGGATCTCCCTTGGCTCTTCCGGCCTGATATTCGTCTACGACGGCAGCGCTGGCGGAAACGGCGCCAGCAGGATACTTTACGACAGGTTGGAGAAGGTCTTTGGCCGGTCGCTCAGGATTCTGTCGGAATGCCCCTGCACAAGCGAGAGCGGCTGCCCCCGCTGCACGTACTCGTACAGGTGCGGCAACAACAACGAGTACCTGCACAAGGTTTCAGCCATCGAGGTGGTAAGAAGGATAATCGACGGCGAGACTTCGGCCATAGGCGAGGACCTGCACGGCGACCGCGCCATTGTGTAGGCTCCGGGTAAGGTTTAAGAGTGATGGCCGACGGTCTTGTCTTTAAATACATGAAGGAAGTCCAGACCGCGGCGCCCGCGCAGCAGGCACGCGCAAGATGGCAGACACTTGAACACAGAGGCGTTGCATTTCCACCGGAGTACCAGCCAAGAGGAATCACGATCACCATCAAAGATGAAAGGGTGGCCCTAACCCGGGACCAGGAGGAGCTGGTGTACGCCTGGGCAAAGAAGAAGGATACCCACTATGTTCAGGATCCTGTCTTCCAGCAGAATTTTATGATGGACCTCAAAAAACTGCTGCCACAATACAGCAGCATCACAATAAACGATATTGATTTTTCTGAAGCGTTCCGTCTAGCCGATGAAGAAAAGGTGATGAAGGAACACGAGAAGGAAAGGCTCAAGAACCTTCCAAGGGAGGAAAAAAAGAAGATGTCCCTGGCCAAGAAGGCAGAGCGCGAGAGGCTCAAGGCCATGTACGGCAAGGCAGTAGTCGACGGCAAGGAAGTCGAGATAGCCAACTGGCTGGTCGAGCCGCCGGGCCTTTTCATGGGCCGCGGCCAGCACCCACTGCGCGGAAGATGGAAGCCGCGTGTTGGTCCGCAGAATGTTACCCTGAACCTTGGAAGAGAAGCGCCGGTCCCCGAAGGCGAGTGGAAAGAGATCGTTCATGACCAGACCTCCACCTGGCTTGCGACGTGGATGGAGACGCTGACTGAAAAAAGAAAGTATGTTTGGCTTCACGATTCATCGGAGCTCCGGCAGAGCAGCGACAAGGCCAAGTATGACAAGGCAAAGAAGCTGGCCGAACATCTGGACCGCGTGGAAAAAGAGATCATCAGAAAGATGAAGGGCTCCAGCGACAAGGCTGCCACCGTCGCGTATCTGATCTTCAAGCTGGCCATGAGGGTCGGCGACGAGAAAGACCCGGAAGAGGCCGACACCGTGGGCGCAAGCACTCTTCGAGTCGAGCACATCAAGTTCCCGCAGACAGACAGCAAGCAGATGATCGAATTCAACTTCCTTGGCAAGGACAGCGTGCCGTGGCAGAAAACGCTGGAGGTGAACTCTGACGATACAAGAGCGCTTTACGATAACCTGAGGGACTTTATGAAAGGCAAAAAGCCCGACGAGCAGATCTTTGACAGCATTGACTCACGCAAGGTCAATACCTTTCTGCAAACAATAGTGCCCGGCCTCACGGCCAAGGTCTTTAGGACCTGTGTCGCCACCAAGGTGGTGCAGGAATCCCTTTCCAATCCGCCGGTCAGGGTTGACAAGGACTCTTCTGAGGCGCAAAAGATCTACGTCGCCAAGACGGCCAACCTGAGGGCGGCCATCACATGCAACCACAAGAAGGGAGTTGACCCAAAGAATCCGGCTGCCAAGAAGGCTTTGGAAAAGTTTGAGGAATCAGTAGCCAAGAAGAAGGAAGCCATATCAAGACTTGAAGCTGACATTGCAGCCAGGAATTGGAAGACAGATGTCCAGGAAAGACGACTGCGTGAGAGGCTTGAAAAGTTGCAGGTGCAGTTAAAGCTGCAGCTTGAAACTAGGGACTATAGCTTGGGGACGTCGCTAAGAAATTACATAGACCCCCGCGTTGTCAAGGCATGGCTCAACTACGTGGACCTGGACTGGACAAAGGTCTACACGGCAACCCTGCAGCGCAAATTCAAGTGGGTCGAGGCGTACAAGGACAAGAACTTTAGGCTTTATCCCTAGCTGCCAGAAGAATTATAAGCTTACCCAGCAATTTACCGTTTAGACAATCACCATAATGTTGTTCTCGTATCCTTGGAGACCACATAGCCTTCCGTCTCTTGTAGGGGTACTGGCAGCCATAGCAATCATTGTCCTGTCGGCGGCAGGAGGCAAGAGCTGGGCCCAATCGCAGGATTATTTTCCTCAGTCACTCTTCATCATGCTGTATGATTATGACAAGGCCTTTGTGCAATACGATGTCAACATCACCGGCCAAGATGTGACGGTTCCGCTGTTTGGAAACACCATCAACGATCTTGCCGTCACCGATTCTCAGGGCAACAACGTGGTTTTTGAAGCCGGAACCGGCGAAGTAACAATTCACCCAACCAGCGTTTCAAATGTCAGCATAAGGTACTCTACTGCAGATCTGGTAGTCGGGGAGAACACGGTTTTGACCCTCTCTGTTAACTCGCCGGCAGGATTGTCTGTTCAGCTGCCAAAGGGGAGCTCTGTCGTAGACTGGGGGCAGGTCCTTCCATCGTCCGTAAACAGCGAGAACTTGCTGGTATTTCCTTCAGGAGACATTCGGCTGCGATATGTTCTTGGACTTCTTGGCACAGAAGAACGCGCCAACGCCATGATAGGCCTTGCCCAGCAGGCGATGAGTGCGGCTGAAAGCAGGTATCCGGATATCGTGCTTTCAAGGGATATGCTGCAGCAGGCGATGGCTGCAGAAAATGAAGGAAATTACCTGGCGGCAGAAAGCCTGTCTACTCAGACCATTGATCGGATAGATATTGTCATCAGAGACTACGAAGCCGCCAAGGAGGCCATCAGGCAGGCTGACTTTAGCATCGGTAACGCCGCGGGCAAGGGTCTTGACACATCGGCTGCAGTCTCGCTGCTAAAACAGGCAGAAGATGAGTTCCAGGCAGGAAGCTACATGAAGGCAAGAGAGTCCGCCATCAAGGCAGCCTCAACTATAGGAGATGCCCAGCAGTCAAACATCCTGATATTTGCAGTTGTTGCCTCCGCGGCGGCCATAATAGCAGCGTTCTTTGTCCTGAAAAGACCGCAAAAACCTGCGCAGATTCCAAGGCGGCCGTCGAAGGAAACAGACAGTGCAGATCTACAGCAGCCTGCTGTTTCTGACATCCAAACAGAACAGGATGACCAGATTGAAGAGACTTCAGAGATGCCTGTTGAGACAGTGGTGCGGCAGATTGGCCCGGTTCCTGATTCGGTTACCGACCAGCAGTATCTTTCCCAGATAGTAACCAGGATCCTTGAGGAAAAACCGCAGCTCAGGCCCGAAGATCAGGATGTGCTAAAGTTTCTGGTCCACAAGGAAGGCGCCGCCTTTGAAAGCGAGATTCGCGGAAGGTTCCAGCTCCCAAAAACAACGGTATGGCGGCTTGTAAAAAGGCTGGAACGCGAGGAACTGGTCGAGATCAGGAAGGCAGGCGGGCAGAACCTCATAAAATTACGGTTTGAAGACAGGCAGACCTGACTACCAAACATCATATTCTTTGCGAATTTCTCGGATTAGACTTAAATAAAACAAAAGCGGCAATCCTCTATGAGTTATCTTCCTGACAACATTACGGCGTTGCTTGCAACACCGATAGAGGATTTCATAAACATGAACGTAGTGATAATGGAAGGCGACATGTACGCCGACCAGGCCTTAAGCAAGATGAAAGAAAGGAGCGTTAGAAGCGTCCTTGTTTCCCATAGCGGAGAAGTGATTGGTCTTGTGAGCAAGACCGACATACTCTTCAAGGTAATGTCGCAGGGAAGAAACCCCGGCAAGGTGCGGCTTCGCGAGATCATGACAAGTCCGGTCCTTGCGGTTGGGCCAAAAAGCACCGTGCAGGAGACTCTGGCCATGATGGACAAGCATGTGGTCAGGCAGCTCATTGTAAGCTCCCAGTCTGCAGTGCTTGGGATGGTCAGCAGGGACGACATCTTTGACAAGATCCACGCCACCACTCTGTCCACCGCAGAAACAGCCATGAAGGGAACGCCGGTGTGCATCATCAACCCCAAGGCCATAGCCTACATCAAGGACCTGAGCGCCGCCAAGGTCGTCTGCCCCTACTGCGAATCACCGTTTGATACAAAGGAAGCGCTGTCCAGCCACATAGACAGGCTGCATACAGGCATGGGCGTTCTGGAAGGCGATGTCCGCAAGACGTTTGAATAGATTATATAATGTGCCGAGAAATCCCAGTTGGCAATACGCTTGCTGAGCTTGCCGGGGTAGCTCAGCTTGGTTAGAGCGTACGACTCATAATCGTAAGGTCGCGGGCTCAAATCCCGCCTCCGGCACTTTTCTTTGAA